>CAZDUF010000011.1:7731-19557 GCA_964508555.1 uncultured Planctomycetales bacterium | reverse complement strand
GCCAATTACCACCGCACGCGCGAGGACCAGTTCTGGTCGCGCCATATCCACTTCCGTAAGCCTTTTGAACGCTATTTCACCGGTATCGACGTGCCGTCCCTGAAATGGGAGGATGTCGAGCCGTATGGCATCGGCGACGGCATCGACGCAGGACGCGACACTATCGGCATGCGCTGGCAGGCCGAGCTTCCGGAGTTCGAAGCGAAGAATCTCTTTGATGTCCGCCACGTCAACCGTGTCGACGGCGAGCACGTGGAGACTGTGACCAGGGACGAGCTCACCTTTGCCGTTGACGAACGCACCACTGCCAAGCTTATGGGGATCTATGACCACCGGCCAGACACGAAAGCAGGCCTTGATCCGTACATCTACGATTCCACGACAGGCGAGCCGATGGTGAATACGTTCATCGAAGAGGGCAAGGACCCGTCGACCAAGATGGGGTCGTTCGGCCTCGAATACGAGCTTACCGACTGGGCAAAGGTCAACGGTATCTGGGAGAGGACTAACGACTATTCTCTTGCCTACGGCAATTTCCCGCGCGGGATACTGAACTCCTCGAGTTTCGAGACCTTTGTGATGGACGGCGAGGTGTTCCGCCGGGACCTGCCGTTTTTGTACGACCAGAACCTGTATCCGCTGCCCCCGTACAAATATTATAACGTCTATCGCACGGGGCTGGGTTTAAAGCCGATGGAAAAGATGGACGTGTATATTGATTTTACGCGCAACGATTTCAGGGATGCAGGCCAGGTATCGGACGCGATCAATCACTACGGTTTTGAAGTTGCCTACGTGCCCACGCGCAGGTTCGGCTTGAATTTCAGGTATACCTATTCGAAATGGAACGACTTGAAGGACGTGCTGGCGCGTAATCCAGATTCCTACAAGAGTTATCACAACGTTTTTGCCGAGGCACGATTCCTCGGCACCTCAAACGATGAATTAGTGCTGCAGTACGGTGAGAGCGGGCTCACGCCGCTGAGTATCATCACCTTTGACCCGTACGGCGGGAGTTACCCCGTCCTGGAAACGCAGCATATTGTGAGGATGTATTACCGGCGTAGATTTTAAGGCCTGCGAAAAGGCTGAGAGTAGCAGTTACCACATCACTGACGCGCAACTTGGAAGGCAACTCGGACGCACACCTAGGACGCGCATCATGACTGCATCTCTGACGAGCACCACGAGTATCCACACCAGGCTACTCTCCCTTTTCGCGGGCTGTTTTTTTGCCCGCCCGCTGCTGCTGCCGGCGGGCAACCCGCCGCGCTTTGTGGCGGGTAATCCAACTGCCTGCGGGCCAGCAGGGCCTGGCCTGCGTAACGGCAGTTCATGGGCCCCTCCGCCCAGTGTGGATCCTCCCATTTCACTGCCGTTACTCCGGCCACCCGCTGGCCGTGATTTACTTATCCCGTACAACCTCTCTTAGACTTCGTTCGGAACATGCCCGCCCCGTCTGGCCCCTGTACGACATTATTTTTGTGACGTGCGTGACAGCCATCTTTTTTGTTGCGCCAGAATAATATTCGGCATACAATAAACGTACATCTTTGCGAAGGGACGTCTATGGGGTTTACAGGAAGAAGTATCGTTAAGGTAATTTCCGCTTTTTGAGCGGGAGTTACCTTTTTTGTTTATGAACGGTCGTCATGCGGCAGGAGGACGGATGAAGAAACTCACCCTTGTATCAGGTATCATAGCATTGACTATTTTATCGTTTGGGCGCGTATCGCATGCGCAGACGGTTACTCCGGAGATACGCATTACGAATATATACCAGATAATCGAGGAGCGCGGTTCAGGGTGCTCGCCGCTCCCCGGCACGAGATCAGTTGGTATTATCCAGTACCTGGTATTTGAAATCATTCCTCCAGGATCAACGTCTGACGGCGGGTGGGACAGGTGGGTGTATTTATACAATAGAAACGGGTTTTACTGGTCATTTGATCTGTTGTCGGCGTCGCGGGTAGTCCGGCTGCGCGGCATTTATACCTGCGCCAGTGATACCACCATCGAGCAGATCAGACAGGCGCTCTTAAGCGAGGGCTGGTATTTCACCGGCGTGTACTATCGCGCTGACGGAACGCGCGTGCCTGTCACATCAACGATCGTGCTGCCGCAGAATGAGATTCTCCCCAAGAAGGCCTTGGTCCCGGTACGGAAGATGTCAACGACGAAAGATCCGATCAATATAGCAACCGGCGAGATGCTCATTGAGGCGGTAGATTTCAGCATTCCCGGGCCGGGGCCTGACCTGGCGATACGCAGGACGTATCGTTCGCAGAGTAACTCACGCGGCTTGTTCGGATACGGATGGCGCTCGGACTGGGATCTGAATCTGCAAGAGGACCCCCAGGGTAATGTCATTGTATTCGACGGTTCAGGCACCGGCAGATATTTCGCGCGTAACGCGAACGCGACCTACACTGCGTCGCCGGGTAATTATGCGACCTTGAGCAAGGATGCAAACGGCAGTTTTCAGATAACCGAAAAGAACGGTATCGCTGCGGTCTATGCAGACGGCAGATTGAGCACGTTGACTGACCGTAACGGGAATCAGCTGCGTTGTGTATGGCAGGCGGAAGGCACGACTTTTATCGAGGACGCAGTCGGCAGGAAAATCATGCTGGAGCTTGACAGCCAGGACCGGGTAACACAGGCGCGCGATCCCCTCGGCAGGGTAGTTTCCTACACCTACGATTCGTCAGGCAACCTGGCGACGATAACCGATCCGGCGGGCGGTAGCACCCGATACGCGTATGACGCTGACCATAATATCATCGAGATGACCAATGCAAACGGCCACAAGACGTACTTTGCGTATGACGCCTCTGACCGTGCTGTTCGCAACTGGCAGGATCAGGACGTCAATAAAGTCGAACTCTCGTTTCTGAACAATACTACGATAGTGACTGATTCCCTGGGCAGACAGTCGCGGTATGCCTTTAACGAGTTCGGGCTTCAGACGCAGTATACTGATCCGCTGGGGAAAAACGCAGCAAACGAATGGGATGAGAATCTGCAGCTCGTCAGGGTGACGGACAGAGCAGGCAGGTCGAGTGAGTTCACCTACGATGACCGGGGAAACCCGCTGACCTCTGTCGATCCGCTTGGTCAGACAACGGCATTCACCTATACATCCGATTTCAGCCTGATCAATACCGTGACAGACGCGGCCGGTGCCGTGACCACGAACAGCTATGACACGCGCGGCAATCGTATCAGCACGATAGATCCGCTGGGAGGTATCACTCTCATCAGGTACGATACGCGCGGCAATCCGCTGATGATAACCGATCCCGCAGGAGGTGTGAGTCTGCTGGAATACAACGCCCTTTCCCAGCTCGCGGCATCGACTGACTCGCTGGGGCAGGTAACCAGGATGACTTACGATGCAGCAGGAAACCTCTTGACGCAGAGCGACGCCTTGAACCGGCAGACCGCCTTTGCGTATGATCCGCTGAACCGGCTCATCCGCACGGAGTTTCCCGATGGAACGAACCAGACCTGTGCGTATGACGCGTTCGGGAACAGGGTGAACGTTACTGACAGGATCGGCAGGATAACCGCGTATGTGTACGATGAATACGAGCGGCTCATCCGTACCCGCGATCCGGCTCTCGCTGAAGTATCTGCGGTATATGACGCTGAGGGGAACATCTTGTCATTACGAGATCAGAAAAACCAGACGACACGGTATTGCTACGATGCGCTGAATCGCAAGATTGCAGAGACGGATGCCTTAGGCATGAATGTGACCTTTACCTATGATGACGCGGGAAACATTATTTCCAGGACTGACCGTAATGGCAATAGGACGCTATATACCTATGATGCGTTAAACCGTCCGGTGCAGACCTCATGCGCCGACGGTTCGAACGTTACGCAAAGTTATGACGCGCTCGGCAGGCGGTTACGCATGACCGACAGGTTCGGTACCACGGCGTACGAATATGACGCAAACAGTAGGCTCATGAAAGTGGATGGTCCGGAAACAGGAGATACCATCACCTATACGTACGATGTTCTGGGACGTAGGACAGGGATGACGGATCAGAATGCGCGAACGTTTTCCTATTCGTATGACGGGTTGGGCAGGCTCCTGCAGGTAACCGCAGCTAGCGGCAGCACGAATTATGCTTACGACGCAGCCGGTAATCAGGTTTCTGTTGTCTATCCCAACGGTGCCGTCACGAATATCACCTACGACGCTATGAACAGGCCGCTGACAGTATCGAACAGTGCGCAGAATGTTGTGGTGTCATCGTTCGACTATGTCTACGATCCTGCAGGCCGTGTCATAAAGCGGACCACGCAGGATGGATTATACCGCGAGTATACGTATGATCTGCTTGACCGCATGGTGAGCGAACGCCAGTTCCGGCCGGGTGAGATTATCGGCGGCAAGCAGCGTAAGTCTAAGGAGCTTTATTCTTCGGAATTCAGCTATGATGATGCGGGAAATAGAAGGGCGTGGGTCGTGCGCACTAGGCTCGGCAAGTACTGGAGGGAGAAAGCGCCCGGCGCTGATGAGTATCTGGAAAATTTCCTGATCGCTGCCGGGTATCAGCGTAAGATTGACAATGCCTGTCCTCTGACGATTACGAAAACGTACGGGTATGACGATGCTAACCGGCTCCTGACCTATGCCACGAACCTGGATGTCGAGGGAACGCTACTTTATCCGGAGACGGTAACGTATACCTATGATGACAACGGCAACCGCATCCGTGAAGAGAGGGTGCGGCCTGAGAGTGTACATCAGGTTACGGATTATTCGTACGACGGAGAAAATCGTTTGATTGGGATTCAGTATAACGGCAAACCTGAAGCGGCTTTTACCAGCGCGGCATACTCATACAACGGCGACGGTCTGCGTGTAAAAGCAATTGAAGGAGAAACGGTTAGGACGTATAATTACGATGGTGGCGATGTGCTCTTTGAAAAAGATGCAGACGGAGCTGTTGTGCGCGCGTATACGCGTGCTCCGGGGTTTGCCGGAGGCATCAGCGGCATCATCAGCCAGCGCACGGACGTGCCAGTCGTAATCGGAAAAGGAAAGAACCGCCGGGTGGTGTATATCCCGAAGGATTTGTATTATCTGTATGACGCGCAGGGCAATGTGGTCAATCTGGCTGATGGTTTTGGGGTGCTGACGTCTGCGTACGAATACGATTCCTATGGCGGTAAGATGCGCGAGGAGGATCCGACAGGGAACATGTATCAGTTCTCGACCAAGGAATTGGAGCCGCATGCGGGGTTATTGTATTTCGGCGCGCGGTATTACGATCCTGCGGTCGGTCGCTGGCTCACGCCGGATCCGCTGGGCATGGCAGACGGCACGAACGTCTACGCGTACTGTGGGAATGATCCGGTGAATCGGGTGGATCCGTGGGGGTTGCTGACAATCATTATGCATGGCATCGGTTCGCATGCGGTGGGTTACTCTGGCGCGTTAAGAGATTATTTGGAACAGAATGGGGAGACGGTGATCGAGTACTATTGGAGTGGGAATTTGGACAATATGGCAGAACAGGATCAGGTGGCAAGTAACATAGGTTCTCTTTTGAACTCCGCTAGGAAATTGGCAGATGCTCTCGGAGAGGATCTTAACGTAATTGCCCATAGCCAAGGGACTAGATTGACTTACAAAGGAATATTGCGGTCGAGCGCCAATGTGGATAATTTCGTCACGCTGGGTTCACCCTATGCGTCTCAGTATTCAATGCCGCCAAATGTTAGCAGGTGGACTAACATTTGGTCTCAAACCGACCCAATTTCTTATCCTTCTATTGTTACGGCCGCCGATGATTTCCGGATTACTTCTAGGCACGAAAACTATTGGACTAAAGAAGTATTGAATGCAGAACTACTAAGGATTCTTAATAAAAAATTGTTCAGCTTGGGAAAGGAAAGAAAATGATTAGTCTAAGAAATTATCTCGATGTATTCATATTATTATTTGTTCTGATTACTTTCTTGTATGTCGCAATCTTTAGGAATGCAAGATCAATGTTTATTTTCTTTGTTCTATGTTTGTTGTGGAGTACGTCTGTTGCGTGGACAAAATATCTTCCTAATGCGGACGTAATTTTCTCTGAGCGGCCTGGAACGAATTTCCCAGGCTACCTAGTTACACTTGGCGGCATAATTTATGGTATTCCGCTTACAACTATTGCTTTTATCTCTCTGATTGTTAAGAGGCACAAAGAAAGAATGCGAAATAGAACCTAATAACGCACATCTCTACTTTGGGGATGTGCTTGCCTGTGGTTAAAGGATAGTATTCCTTACGGAAGTACTGTTGTTTGAGTCAGTTGTGGTGAAGGCTCCAAATTTATTTGTAGTAAGTTATTTATATGGATGCGTTTCCACATCGGGAGTGTACACTCCCGATGTGAGGGCACTGCGATAACTGTAACAGGCACAAATAATTGTAACGTGAAAAACTTATGTTGTGTGAAACACATTTTTACTGGAGGAGCATATGAGATCGAAAAATATATTTCTGTTATTGCTGTGGTGCGGGCTGGTTGCTACGGCAGGGTTGTGCGTTTTGACGCAGACAGACGCGGGAACGCTGGCGACTGTGTCATGTGACAGCTGCGGGTATGAGTCTGATTACCTGCATCTTGGATCAGGGATGCGGGGAGTCGAGCATACGCTCGTGTACTGTCCGACATGCAAGGAATATATGACGCTTCCCACGAAGATTCTAGAGCCTGAGGAGAGTAACTCAAACGCAAAGCTTGCTGATGAGCAGGGTAAAGAAACCTTTCTCGGCAGCGAATGCGCGGTGTATACCTGCCCCAGATGCAATGGCACGGCCTATGCCTATCGGGGAAGCGTCTGCCCGCTGTGCCAAAAGGGAAAAATCACACAACAGGTAATCGGTGAATGGGATTAACACAGGCTTATCGAGCGATGATCGCGCTGATCAGGAGCCATGCCACGGCAGTTGAGGAGGGGCTCAAGCCGGATACGGAGTTTATCCGCGCGGCTGTTGATTTCATCAAGACCTACGCCGACCGTCTGCGCCACGGTAAAGAAGAGATATCCTGTTCAGGAGCCTGCGCGAAAAAGAAGCTGTCGCCTGAACATACGCGGATCCGGTGATGGAATATTTCACGAAAGATGAGCAGGCGGCGATGCTCGATGTGTTCAACAGTTTTGACCGCAAGTTTCTACACTGGACGTATCGGCACATCGTTGAAGGATTCGAAAAATAAGGAGGGCCGGGACATGGAAAAACATTATTTTTTCGTCATCAACGATCAGCGGGTCGGTCCATTGAGTGAATCTGCGGTAACCGCGCAGATTAAAGAGGGAAAGATTACAGCCGCAACACTCGCGTGGACGCAGGGGATTGAGAGCTGGGTTCCTGCAGGGAAGCTTCCTGATTTGCCGGATTCTATTGCCCAGTTGTTTGCCCAACAGCCGCCGCCTCTGCCTGTTGTCGGTCAGACACCTCCGCCTTTGCCGTCAAAGATAGTTGCGGCGTCAGCTACTGTGCCCCAGGGGCTCAGTACCCTGAACGAGCGCGCGTATAAATTAGTGATGTCGTATTACCGTCCGTTTTTCGGCAGGAGTAATTTTGTCCGCGATTATGTGATGAAGCATCCGGATAAGTCGGTACAGGTATTAGCCGTCACGGCGGCGTTTCTTGTTCTCTTATTCGTCGGTATTGTCGCTTTGAATTCTTCTCCTTCCGGGCAGGGTGTGCAGCAACAGCAGCAGATGGAACAGATGCAGCAGGGCGCAGACGTCGACTGGCGCGCGTTCAACCGCGCCCAGCAGAGCGCGCATGCGGTGAGCATGGACGCGATCCAGGATGTGTATGAATACCGGCGTGATTCCGGCGACCGCAGGGACGAAGCATACCGTCGTGCAAACTACGACTGGTACCGTGACGACGATTAAAGCGATTCGGGACGTTCACCCCATGCGGGACTTCGCCCAAAGTGCCAACCTTTGTTTATCTAACCGTTGCACTGTCATGTAGTTGGGATACGTCTTTTTGACTATTTCACTCAAAGGAGGATGCGAATGCGGATTTTCTCGTTGTGCGCGGCAACCGGATTATTATTATGCGGATTTTTTGCTGCACCTGCTCAAGCTGCTTGGGATATCGAGGTGTACGCGGAAAGCTCGTGGTCGCCGTCTGAGGTGGTGTTAAGCATATACGCCGACATGAAAGATGAGGTACGCGTGACCAGCGGCGCAATACGCCTTCTGTATGATCAGAAGCATCTGGCGGTCAAAAGCGCGAAGAAGAACGAGAAAACATGGTATTTTACCGACGGCGTTCGCAGGTTTCCCTATGCCGATCCCGATTATAAGAGCAGGCCGGGTGAAGTCATCATCAGTTTCGGTATCATCGATCCGACCGCGTTGCAGCCTGGAGTCGGAGGGAAAAAGGTGCTGCTCGGCACAGTTGTGTTGGGGCCGGCCGCGGGTTCGGCGCTGCCCGCGAATCCCGCGCGCGGCATTAAAGGACTTGCATTCGGCAAGGGCGATACCACGGGAAAGTACGATAATTTCGTGAATACCGACGGCATCCTGCTCGACGCAGACCACGGCGTATTCTTCAGGCCGATCAAGCTCCCCAAGCGTATCGACAGAAAATAATGAAGAATGCAGAGGTCGCCTCGATCTTCCGGCGCATCGCGCAGATTCTCGAGATACAGGGAGAGAATGTGTTTCGCATCCGCGCGTACGAGCGGGCCGCGCAGAATATCGAAAGCCTTGCGCAGGATGTGGTTGATCTGGCGCGGGGTAAACAGCTCGACAGCATTCCCGGGATCGGCAAGGATCTTGCCGAGAAAATCTCGACCTTCGTTGCAACGGGCACGATCCCTCTCTATGAGGAACTGCGAAAGCAGGTCCCCGAGGGAGTGCTCACACTCCTTAATATCCCTTCCATCGGTCCTAAGACCGCGAAACTTTTGTATGAGACCCTACATATTAAGAATATCGACGGCCTGAAGCGCGCGATCGAGCGCGGCGAGCTCGCGGGCATTGCCGGTATCCAGCAAAAGACTATCGATAATATCCTGCGCGGGATTGCGATTGTGGCGCGCGGCAGGGAGCGCATGACGCTGGCGCAGGCGACGCTTGTCGGCGTGGATTTTACGCGGGCACTGGAGCGGCTGCCGTGTGTGCGCGAGATTTCTGTGGCCGGGAGCCTGCGTAGGCAGAAGGAGACGGTGCGGGATATCGATATCCTTGTTGCGTCAGAAGAGCCGCAGCTGGTGATGGATGCGTTTGTCGCGCAGCCGGCGGTGCGGTCGGTTGTGGCGCACGGCGCGACGAAGTCGTCGGTGCGCGCCGCAGACGACGTGCAGGTGGATTGCCGCGTGGTGGCTGAGCGCGAGTACGGCGCGGCGTTATTGTATTTTACCGGGTCGAAAGAATTTAATGTGCGGCTGCGGACCATGGCAGTCAGGCGTAAGCTTAAGATAAACGAATACGGCTTGTTCCGCGGGAAGCGGGCGGTTGCCGGCAGGACGGAAACGGAAATTTTCAAGCTCATGGGCATGGCGTATATCCAGCCGGAGTTGCGCGAAGACACGGGTGAGATTCAGGCGGCGATTGAGAAGCGGCTGCCGCGGTTGGTCACGTTGAAGGATATCAGGGGCGATCTGCACGCGCATTCGCTGTGGTCAGACGGGAATAATTCGATCGAGGAGATGGCGCGCGCGGCCATGGCGCGGGGGTATGAGTATATTGCGATTACGGATCATTCGCAGGGATTGAAGGTTGCCCGCGGGCTGTCGCTGGAGCGCGTGCGGAAGAAGAAAGCGGAGATCGAGGAGTTGAATCGCAGGCTTCGGGCTTTTCGAGTTCTCTTCGGAACGGAGGTCGACATTAAGAACGACGGCACGCTCGATTATCCGGATGCGGTGTTAAAGGATTTCGATCTGGTGGTAGCCGCGATTCACGGCGGATTCAAGCAGTCACGCGCGCAATTGACGCACAGGCTGGTTGCGGCGTGTGAAAATAGATCCGTGCATATAATCGCGCATCCGACGGGGAGGCTGTGGGGGGAGCGCGAGGCGTATGATATCGATTTCGACGCGGTGCTGGATGCTGCAGCGCGTACCGGTACATGGCTTGAGATTAATTCATATCCGAGGCGGCTTGATTTGAACGATGCGCACGCGCGCCGCGCGAAAGAGCGCGGTGTCAAGCTTGCTATCTCCACGGACGCCCACGATACCGCCCAACTGGACGGAATCACGTACGGCCTGGCCATGGCATGTCGGGGCTGGCTGGAGCCCGCAGATGTCATCAATACGTATCCTCTGGTGAAACTCCAGCAGGAACTGAAAAGATAAACCGGGGACGTTCCCCAAGGTACCACCCTATTGCACTCCAAGATATTATCCTTCAATAGGTTATGAGACGATTTATTGAGCGTCCATTTATGGGACGAATTTGCGAAGATGTCGGAGTGTGGTGAGAAGTGGCGTTCTAACCTACTGCTTATCAAATGGTTAGAGAGCGATAGGGTGGCACTTCCGGGAACGTCCCCGGTTCTATGCGAGGGAGAGGGAGAGGGAGGAGATTTGACGGGAGCGGATTTGAGAGGCGAACGGAGAGGGAATTGTGTCTCCGTTAATGATGTGCTCAATGCCGCATTGGTCAAGAAATCTGATAGCGCGGACTTTAACCTCGCCGGAGAAAGTATCTTTTCTCTTTGGATTGTGATAGGTGACTGTGATTTTGCCGAGGAATGTGAAGCTGTAGGTTTTCTCTTTTTCCGAGAAGAGCCAGCCCGGAAGAAGCGGCGCCAAGCGCAGGTTCAATTCACGCGCCTCGTTCAAGAAGAATGGCTTGGTTCCGCAGTTCATGATCAGCCACAGATGCAGGAATTCAGCAGTCGATCCTGAAAGCCGCGCCACAAAGCCGTTACCGTGCAGCGAGCTGTTCGCGAAAGCGCTCGAGGCGATAAACGATGAATTCTCGAGAATGCTGCGGCCGTAGCGCTCGGGATCCTGAAACGGCACCAGCACGTTTTTCATCTCCGCAAAAAATTCCTTTGCCAGCCCCTTGCGAAGCATCTCCAGCAGATATTTATACTCCATATGCAGGAAGACGGACTCGTTCTCGAGCCACCCCGGCGCAAATACCGTGCACCTGCCGATTTCCTTCGGCTGCCCCGACAGATCGTCGGTAACCTTATACATCTTCAGCTTTGCATCATAGAGCCCGCTCGCGCGCGTCGCCGCATGCAGTTTTTGTGCCTCAACGGGAGTCGCGCTCAGGCGCAGGGCATGCATTTGCCCTTCGAGAAAATAGGGGAGTTTGCGCTGCGTAAAGCGTGTCGGCCTGATCACCTGCCGTCCGGCTTCTTTGATCGTGTCATACGCGGTAACTTCATGCATGCAGTAGGCGTAATACAGTCCGTCTTCCCCGCGCGCGCGTCTCAAGCCGGTCTCGACCTTCTTCAGCGCCAACTCGACGAAACGCATGATCTCTTCGGCGCGCACATCGCGCTCGACGCCGTTAAATCCGAAATTCGCCCGCGCGCGGTAATTTTCTTTCAGCGTATGCGTCGAATCCCAGAATTTGAAATCGCGGTCTTTGGCCGTCCCTTTCGCGTCTCCTTCCAGAAGGATACGCAGCCCATCGAGGAAAAGATATATCTCCTCGGTCACCGGCGTGGTCACGATGCGCGTCGAGACCAGCAGCTCGCGTATGAGCATGAGCAGCCGCTTGAGCTCGAAGGTTTCGCAGACCGAGGAGCCCAGAAGAGCGGGCAGGCCGTTCAGGGCGTCGTACCAGTTCGGTTTCTCGGCCTCCATCTCGATACCTGTGCCG
>CAZDUF010000011.1:7420-7721 GCA_964508555.1 uncultured Planctomycetales bacterium | reverse complement strand
GGATCGAGCGAAGCGAGTTTGTTCGCTGCCAGACACAATAATTTATTGAACAGCGTGCAGTGGTAAAGAGAGCCCGCGCCGTACTCGGTGCGCACGACATTCGGGTGGCTTTGTCGCTGGTGTATCATTTTTTCTTTATTCTTGTCCACGCTAACGGCGTGCAGCTGCTTGACGGTTTTTCCAGCCGGCCACTTGGCAGTAGCGTGGTCTCCGTAGAGCACGTATTTGTGGCTGCGCGGCCGGACCACGTGGCTGTTGTCAAAAAAAGTAAACACGCGTTTCTCGAACACGGTTTCCTTCG
>CAZDUF010000011.1:0-7410 GCA_964508555.1 uncultured Planctomycetales bacterium | reverse complement strand
CAGATACGCATCGAGCAGATCAAGATTGTAGGTCCAGTGGTCGACCCAGAAACCTTCGCCGTGCTCGGCGTCCTGTATCTTGACCACCTGCGACAAAAGTTCGTTCATGAAATTCTCGAGCGATCCCTGCAGTTTTACGCCATGCTCTTCGATGAAGAGCGCGACGTTGCCGGGAGTGAAGGGCCGGGTGAGCCGCGCGGCTAGTTTTTCAGCCGCCTGCGCAGGCTCGACGCGGGGTTTGACGAATCCCAGCGACGCGGCCTCGTTCTTGAACATGAAACGCGTGCCTTTGACGATGAGAGGATTGAATCCGTCTGTCTGGATGAGGTTGAAGAAATAGACTAGGTTCTCGTCGCCGGTTTCGGGATGAAACCACACGTCGAGGCGGCGATTCTGATTAATGTCGCGGTAATTGCCGTTGCCCTGCGAGAAGTACGTCGGCTCAAGCAGGAATTTGTTATAATCGCGTTCCGGATCGCCGTGCTTGCGCGAATACAGGTAAAAGACCGTGCCGTTTTTGAATTGCAGGGGATAGCCGCCGCGCAGTACGTTGTCCAAGTAGGTCTGGCGCGCGTACAAATCAAATTCCGCGGAGGCGCTTTTTGTCGAGATATCGTCCTGAATGCCCTGAATCAGCGTCGCGTTTTCGCTGCGTTTGGTCTCAATATACTGCCGTGTGGCGATACGCGGCAGGGATTCGTTCAGGCGCTCGACACTCTTGCGGCTGCCGATAATTGTGTACAATGCCGTGTGTTCTCCCGGCGCAAGGTCGATTGCCAGCGGCGCGAAGGCGCACGGCGTTTTGCTGATTGCGCCGCCAGGATCGCACGAATGGAGTTTTCCCGACCGCGCGAAGGCAACAGGATACGAAAAGTCCGTGACGTAGTCGAACACGCACGCCGGGTCAACCAGGGGAGAGATGAGGACCGATTTCCCTTTCTCCTCGCGGAAACACAGATAGAAATTTCCTTCCTCAATGTGCGTGACTTCCGGACGGTCGGTGGGGTCCACGGTCAGGCGGAAAAAGGGCGCTTTATTGCGCAGGTTTTCCGGCTGCATCCAGGCTTCGATGGTGCGGCTCATTTCTTTCAGGAACCAGTTGTTGGTCCCATACGGTACGATTTGAGGCAATCCGTCGAGAATCTGCAGGGAAAGCCGTTTGCGCGAGGTGTTGGTAAGGGCAACCAGGCGCGCCAGCCCGGCGAAGGAATCATTGGGAATGGTGAAATAGTGCACGCTGACGCAAAGTCCGGATGTGCTCTGTTCTTCGATACTCAACTCATACGAGTTGATTCTCATCCGGTTGGAGACCATTATGCCGTTTCCCCAGCTTGAGAACGGCTCGTAGAAATGCTCTCTGCCGCCTGAGCGGATTTTGATGAAGGTGCGGAATCCGTGCGAATTGACCAGCTGCCATGCCTTGTTCGCCGGAAAGAATTCCATGATTGCGTGGTCCTTGTCGATGACGCCGCAGCTTGAAATCGCCTGTCCGCGGTTGACGTAAAAAGTCCACATCGGAATGCCGTAAGTGCCGGCGATCCCGGGAAAGAAATTGACGAACGGTTTGGCGAGCGTGTAATTCTCGATGACGAAGGTTCCGTCAGGATTGAGGCTGTAGCGCGGCCTGGGGTATGTGTTTTTCATAGCTTTATTATTGTAGCTTTTTCACGGATTTTGTCCATTTAAAAAAATCCGAACGATAGAAATACATGGGGATTGTCCCTATTTATTTTGACACCCGATACACACGGTGCTAAAATACTGTGTTTATTATATATGGGGGAGTAGCCATGGCTTTAGATAAAAGCATTGTTTTGAACGTTGCCCGGCTTGCGCGCGTTGAGCTCCGACCCGATGAACTCGACACCCTTGCGGCTCAACTTCATGACATCGTTGCGTTCATCGACGCGTTTGGGGATCTTCAGCTTGCGGATATCGCGCCGACAAGTCACATTCTGCCCATCGTCAATGTGTTCCGGGATGACGTGCCTGTTGCGTCTTTGGCCCGTGAACGCGTGCTCGAGAACGCGCCGCAGAAAACAGACGAATTCTTCGTCGTTCCCAAAGTGATCGAATAATGGACTGTACATTTCACGAAAGCGCCCACGAACTGCTTGCGCGGGACGCAGCAGGTACACTCAATGCCGGCGAGGTCACTGCCGCGCTCATGCAGCGGATCAGGCAGAAAGATCCCGGCATCAAAGCCTACGTGCGTCTAGATGATGCGCTTGTGTCAGAAGGATTGTCAAAACAGGCCCCGAAGGGAGCCCCGAAGGGGCCGCTCGCCGGTCTGCCGGTATCCATCAAAGACAATATCTGTACGGACGGGATCGTCACGCAGTGCTGTTCAAGGATTCTTGAGGGATTCCGGCCGCCGTACGACGCGACCGTCATTACCAGACTCAAAGAAGCTGGGGCAGCGATACTGCCGTACAAGACCAACATGGACGAGTTTGCGTTCGGGTCGTCCACGGAGAATTCGTGTTTTGGCCCGACGCGCAATCCCTGGGATACGACCCGCGTTCCCGGCGGCTCATCCGGAGGTTCCGCCGCCGCGGTTGCCGCAGGCACTGCGCTCATGGCCCTCGGTTCCGATACAGGCGGTTCCATACGCCAGCCAGCCGCGTTCTGCGGCGTGGTGGGGATGAAACCAACCTATGGCCGCGTGTCCCGGTACGGGTTGATCGCTTTCGCTTCAAGTCTTGACCAGATCGGGCCGATCACGCGCGATGTCGAAGATTGCGCGCTGCTTCTTTCCGTCATCGCGGGTTTCGATCCCAAAGACGCGACCTCGGCAGACGTCCCGGTTCCGGATTACCGCGCCTGCCTGACCCGCGATGTGCGCGGCATGCGCATCGGCATTCCCAAGGAGTATTTTGACGTCGACGGGCTTGATCCCGAGATCCGCTCGCTGGTGGACCGGGCACTGGATGTCTTGAAGTCGCTGGGCGCCTTTACCGTGCCGGTTGAACTGCCGCATACCCGCTACGCGGTGCCGGTGTATTACGTGGTTGCGACCGCCGAGGCGAGTTCGAATCTCGCGCGTTTCGACGGCGTGCAGTATGGACGGCGCGAGCGCGAGGGCGTGTCGAGCATGCTCGATCTGTTTTTCAGGTCGCGCGGAGAAGGCTTGGGAAGCGAGGCAAAACGCAGGGTGATTCTCGGCACCTTTGCGCTGTCGCACGGGTATTACGACGCGTATTACCTTTCCGCTCTGAAAGTGCGCACGCTGATCAAGAAGGATTTCGACGAGGCGTTTGAGCGCTGCGACTGCGTGGTGACGCCGACCGCGCCGACAGCGGCGTTTCGCATCGGGGAGAAGATCAACGATCCTCTCCAGATGTACCTTTCCGACATCTACACCATTTCGGCGAATCTCGCGGGTATACCCGGGATTTCGGTGCCGTGCGGTTTCACTGCAAGCGGACTTCCTGCGGGGTTACAGATTCTGGGCAAGGCTTTCGCCGAGGAGACGCTGTTGCGGATCGCGTATGCGTATGAGCGTGCCGCGGAGTGGTATAAAAAAACCCCGGAAATTTAATTGTAGCATGTACGAACCTGTCATCGGACTTGAAGTTCATTTACAGCTGAAGACCCGCACGAAAATATTCTGCGGATGCCTGACTGATTTTGGCGCCGAACCGAATACCCAGGTCTGTCCTGTCTGTCTCGGTTTCCCCGGTTCTCTTCCCGTGCTCAACAGGCGGGTGCTGGAATACGCGGTCAGGGTAGGGCTGGCGCTCGGCTGTTCGGTGCGCGAATTCATCAAGTTCGCACGCAAGAATTATTTTTATCCGGATCTTCCCAAGGCCTACCAGATATCGCAATACGATCTTCCTGTCTGCGTCAAGGGCCATCTTGATATTACCGTCGGCGGCGCCGTCAAGAGGATCGGGATCACCCGCGCGCACCTCGAAGAAGACGCGGGAAAACTCCTCCATAAGGATACCTTCAGTTACGTTGATTATAACCGCTGCGGCGTGCCGCTTCTGGAAATCGTGAGCGACCCGGATCTGGCGTCTCCGCAGGAGGCATACGAGTACCTTACGGCGCTCAAGGGCACCATGGAATATCTCGACGTGTCGGACTGCGATATGGAGAAGGGCTCTCTGCGCTGCGACGCGAACGTCTCGGTGAGGCCCCGCGGCCAGACCGCTTTCGGCACCAAGACCGAAATCAAGAATCTGAATTCATTCCGCGCGGTCAGGGACGCGCTCAGTTACGAAATTGCCCGACAGACGGAAATTCTTTCTTCCGGAGGGAACGTCACGCACGAGACGCGCCTCTGGAATGCGACTGCTCAGGTGACTGAGTCCATGCGTTCCAAGGAAGACGCCAAAGACTACCGTTATTTCCCCGAGCCCGATCTGCCGCCGTATGTGCTCAAAGAAGATTTTATCGATCCGCTCAGGCAGGCGCTTCCCGAATTGCCGCAGGTAAAGAAGGAGCGTTTCATACGGGAGTACGGCATACCGGAGTACGAGGCAGGGATCCTGGTGTCATCGAAAAAGGATGCGCTGTACGCCGAGGAATGTCTGCGTTCTGCGGGCGTCGTTCCCGTCAGACTGATCGTGAACTGGCTGGTCGGGCCGATGCTCGCCGAAGCCAATGCGCGAGGCGTTGCCGTTGCGCAGCTCAATGTGGCTGCGGCATCGCTCGTGGAACTGGTCGGGTTCGTCGCACGCGAGGAGATTTCAAACTTGAACGCGAAAGGAGTGCTCGCGGAGATGATTGCGTCGGGCGCGGCGCCGGAAGATGTTATCCGCGAAAAGAATCTGATCCAGATATCCGACAGCTCGAGTCTGGAGGCCGTTATTGCCGAGGTCATCGCGCAGAACGCTCAGTCTGTCGATGATTTCAAGGCGGGAAAGACAAACGCGCTCATGTTTCTTGTCGGACAGGCGATGAAGAAGAGCCGGGGCAAAGCGAATCCCAAGGTCGTGCAGGACCTTTTAAGACGGAGGTTATCCGATGCGTAAATCACGGCTGATTGTGTATGCGGCGTGCGCGGTGGTACTGGTGTCCGCGGGAAGCGCGCTCTCTGCCGAGCGCCAGGCGCTTGACCGCAAGGCGCGCGACGAGTGGTACCGGCAGGTCGAGCTTTTTTCCGACGCCGTAGCCCTTATCCAGAGCGGGTACGTGGATGAAGTGAAACCGAAGGATATGGTGTACGGCGCGCTGCAGGGTATGCTGGGTTCGCTTGATCCGCACAGCCAGTTTCTGGATCCAGAGGCGTACGCGGACCTGCGCGTCGAGACCGAAGGCAAGTTCGGCGGTATCGGCATCGAGATAGCGCATAAGGACGGCCTGTTGACTGTGGTCACGCCCATTGCGGACACGCCTGCCTGGTACGCCGGCATCAAGGCGCAGGACAGGATCGTGCGCATCGACGGAGCATCGACCCGTGATCTCACCCTCACGGATGCCGTAAAAAAAATGCGGGGTGCTCCCGGCTCCGACGTCACGATTACTATCCTGCGAGAGTCGGAGCAGCGGGTGTTCGACGTCACCATTAAGCGGGCGATCATCGTGGTCAAGGATATAAAAGACGCCGCCATCCTCGAGGACGGCATCGGGTACGTGCGGCTCACCGAGTTTCGCGAGAATACGGCAAAGGATCTCGACGCGGTGCTCAAGAAACTCTCCAAAGATGGGATGGACAGCCTGATACTTGACGTGCGCAATAATCCCGGCGGCCTGCTTGAGTCCGCGGTCCGCGTCACCGAAAAATTCGTGCCCGCGGGCAACATGATCGTGTACACCAAGAGCAGGCAGAATGCCGCGCAGATGGAATTTAAATCGCAGGAGCAGGATCCGTACGTCGACATGCCGATGGTGGTACTGATCAACGCCGGTTCGGCGTCGGGCAGCGAAATCCTTGCTGGAGCGCTGAAGGATTACAAGCGCGCGGTGGTCGTGGGAGAAAAGTCCTACGGCAAGGGATCCGTGCAGACGGTCATTCCGCTGGGAGACGGATCGGCGCTGAAACTGACGACCAGCAAATATTTCACGCCGCTGGGAAACGTCATCCACGAGAAAGGCGTCGAGCCGGATATCGTCGTTCTTGAAGCCGCCGAAAAGAATTACGAGGAAGACCGCCAGGGTATCGTTGATAAGGTTTTTGAGCAGATAGAGCGGGAAGCAAACGACAAGGATGCACAAAAGGCCCCTGAGAAACCAGCTGTTGACGGGGAGAAAGGGAATCCGAAATTCGATTACCGCACCGACGTGCAGATCATGCGGGCTGTGGACGTGATTAAGGTCGCGAAATTCTACGCGAAAAACGCTCCAGATGGCAAAACACCGTAGCCTTCGTTCCGGATTCGGCGAACTGCTCGCCTGGGTGTGCGTCGGTATGCTCGCGTACGCGGTGCTGCATGTCATGCATCCCGGAGCGGAGAAGCCGCACCTGCCCGCACGCAAACCAGTGGCAGTCGCGCTGCCGAAACCGCGCGTTGTGGCGAAGCCCGTCGTACCACAGCCAGCATTGCCGCGGCCATTGCCGCGGCAAAAAATTCAGGAACTTCCCGAGCAACCGCCTGCCCAGACCGTGTCACGGGTCACCGTTGCCGCGAAACCCCGGATAGCGCTGGTCATCGATGACTGGGGATACAGCACGAAAAATCTTCATCTTGCGCGCGCCTTGAAGTTTCCTCTCACTGCGGCGGTGATTCCGCGACTGGCGTATTCTTCGAAGGTTTCCGAAGACCTGCACAGTCTCGGGTTCGAGATTATCGTCCATGTGCCCATGGAGCCCCACGAGCACAAGAACCTTGAGAAGTCTACGATCATGACTTCGTGGAACAGCCGAAAGATCGAGACCGCTTTGGACCAGGCATTTGCCAGTGTCAGACACGCGCGCGGCATGAACAACCATATGGGATCAAAAGCCACCGCAGATCCTCAAACCATGGAAAATGTGATCGGATATCTGCGGGGTAAGGGCTTGTATTATCTTGACAGCTACGTCAGTTCCGAGAGTCTCGGGTTTGCCACGGCGCGCAACGCGGGCGTTCCCGCAGCGCGCAGGGACATTTTTCTCGATAATAGCGACCAGCCTGCCGCCATCAGGGAGCAGCTTCAGAAATTGAAGGATAAAGCCGTGAAGGAGGGAACGGCGATCGGTATCGGCCATGACCGTCCGGCGACGCTCCGGGTGCTGCTTGAGGAAGTGCCCAAGATGCAGGCGCAGGGAATCGAATTCGTCTATGCCTCGCAACTTACGGAGTAGAGGCAGGGATATGTATACGCTCGGCATCGAGACCAGCTGTGATGAGACCGGCGCTGCCGTGGTGCGGAATGGCCGAATCCTGCTTTCGAACGAGGTGGGTTCGAGCCTGACCTTGCACAAACGCTACGGCGGGGTGATACCGGAAATCGCTTCCCGCAAGCAGCTGGAAACCATTGTCG
>CAZDUF010000010.1:0-21628 GCA_964508555.1 uncultured Planctomycetales bacterium | reverse complement strand
CGGGTTTGTACAAACCCGAAGTGGAGGTGGGGAAAAAGTTTGTTAGATTTTACCTGCCTCCACGTCTATTTATTAGTGAGAGCCCTGTTAACCAAAGGAGGTCATTATGGTCTCGAAAGCGCACGGATTCGCGGTGTGTGGATTAGAAGCATATCCTATTGAAATTGAAGTAGATGTAACACAAGGCCTACCGCATTTTTCTATAGTGGGCCTCCCTGATGCTGCAGTCAAAGAAAGCAAGGAGAGGGTAAAGACTGCTATTAAGAATTCGGGATTCTTCTGGCCTGACGACCGGGTCACGGTCAACCTGGCGCCGTCTGATCTCAGGAAAGAAGGCACGAGCTTTGACCTGGCGATTGCCCTCGGGATCCTGACTGCGAGCCAACAAATCAATCCTCAGGACCTTGGCAGTTACTGTATTACAGGAGAGCTGGCCCTTGACGGAAGCCTGCGGCCCGCGCGCGGCATACTACCCATCAGTCTCGGCGCGTCAAAATGCGGCTTGCGCAACCTGATCGTACCGGTCTATAACGCCACTGAGGCTGCTGTCGTGTCAGAGATCGATGTCTGGCCGCTGAAAACCCTTGTTGAAACCGTGCATTTCCTGCATGCCCGCGAAGGATTCAGCCCTGCGCGCGTCAACAGGGAACAGATGTTCAAGAAAAATTCATCATACCCCGTAGACTTTTCCGACGTCAAGGGGCAGTTTTTCGCAAAGCGCGCGATTGAGATCGCGGTCTCCGGAGGACATAACCTGCTGATGATCGGGCCTCCCGGAAGCGGCAAGACCATGCTCGCCAAACGCATCCCCACGATCATGCCTGAGCTTTCCGTATCCGAAGCGCTCGAAACAACAAAGATCCACTCCGTTGCGGGAAGCGGGGAGGCAAAAGAAGGCATCGTGGGAACCCGGCCGTTCCGCAGCCCGCACCACAGCGCGTCGTCGATCGCGCTCATCGGCGGAGGGCCGATCCCGTCACCCGGCGAGGTTTCCCTCGCGCACAACGGAGTCCTGTTTCTCGACGAACTCCCGGAATTCAAGCGCGACTCACTCGAGGCCCTGCGTCAGCCGCTCGAAGAACGCTGTGTCCGCGTCTCGCGCATACGCAGGTCGAGCGTCTTTCCTGCCGCGTTCATGCTCGTCGCCGCGATGAACCCCTGCCCCTGCGGCTATTACACCGACCGCAGGCGCGCCTGCCGCTGCTCGACCACGAAGATCGAACGCTACCTCTCGAAAATCTCCGGTCCCCTGCTCGACAGGATAGACCTGCACGTCGAGATGCCGTCGCTGCAGTACAAAGACCTCTGCGAAAATACGGAGTCGGAAACCTCAGCCCAGGTGCGCTGCCGCGTCGAGCGCACCGCCGGAATCGCGGTCAGGCGCTTCCAGTCCGACGGCATCATCGCGAACGCCGCCATGAACGCCCGGCTGATAAAAAAATACTGCGTCCTCACTCCGGAGGCTGACGGTCTGCTCAAGACCGCGATCAACGAGATGGGCCTGTCTGCGCGCGCGTACGATAAGGTGCTGCGCGTCGGCCGCACCATCGCCGACATCGCCGAAAGCCGCCTGATCGAGGCGGCGCATATCGCCGAAGCGGTGGAATACCGGAGTCTGGACAGGAATCTGCTTTAAAAAGGGAGGGAGACCGTAAACACCGCGCCGCTGCCGGGCGCGCTTGCAACGCTGATGTGTCCGCGATGAATCTTGACGATGGCTTCGGCAATAGCCAGACCAAGCCCGTGGCCGGAGGCGTCGCCGCTTTTGCCGTTGGCGCCGCGGTAAAACTCTTTGAAAATCTTGTCCCGGTCATGATCGGCGATACCGCAGCCGGTGTCGGCCACGGCAATCTCGATACCGTCTTTGGCGCGCCGAACGCTTAGAACGATGCTGCCTCCGACAGGAGTGAATTTTACCGCGTTATCCGTCAGATTCAGAAGCAACCGGCGCAAGAGCGACTGATTTCCCCTGATGCGCAACGGCTCCTGCGGCACGTCGAGAGACAAGGAAAGTTGTTTCGCTCCACAGCGCATCTGGGTCTCCGCGTAAACCTCATTGAGGAGCTCGCTTAAATCAAACGGCCGCATCTCAAGCGTGTCGAGCTGGTATTCAAGCTTGGCAAGAAGCAGGAGATCGTCGATTATACGCAGCATGGCCTGCGCCTGGGAGAGATTTCCCGCGATTGCCTGGCGGTATTCTTCGGGACTCCGTTCCCGCATCAGGGCAAGCTCTGATTCTCCCTGAATCACGGCTAACGGGGTTTTCAGCTCGTGCGCGACGAACGAGCTAAAGTTATCTATATACCGGAAGGACTCCTCCAGGCGGGAGATCATGTCATTGAAGGCGTCGGCGAGATACCGCATTTCCTGGTCGAAATGCTCCGCCTCCACGCGCTCGTGCAGATTCGTGCGCGAAATATTCTTCGCGAGCCTGGTCATTTTTACTACCGGGCGCAGGATGCGCGATGCAAAGGCATTGCTGATAATCCACGCGATCAGCAGAAATACAGGGATACTCAAGGCGATGTTATACAGCCGCGAGCGCAGGGTCTCAATGATCGGGGTAAAAGACGTGGCGACCTGCACGACGTAGACGCGCCCGGAGCCGAAAGCCACGGGAAGACTGATGACTTTGAGATTCATCCGTGTCCTGGCATCCGAGAGATAGCCGAATACCTCGGTGCCCTTTGCCCGCGCTGCCTCGCGCAAAAGGAACAGGCCTATCTCCCGCGTCAGGAGGCTTGAACTCTCGAGTATCTCTCCCTTGTCCGACACGAGCGTCATAATATCGTCGTCGAGAACAAGAGATTTCCTGCGGGAAAACCATGCCTCTTCGAACTCGCCGATATACGGTTCGCTCTCGACCTTGCCTTCCCGCAGCACGATGCGCCGCGCGGTCAAGAGTGCCGCGTCATCCTGCCCGAGCGCCTGGAAGTACCCGGTGAGCGCGTCTCCCACCGCCTGCGCCTTCCTGCGCAGGATGTCGTCGGATTCCCTGTAGAGGGCGCGGGAAAACTGGAAGTAAATGATCCCGCGGTAGGCGAGCAGGATCGCGGCAAGTATGCCGACGTAGAGGAAGGTAATCTTGAATTTGACGGAATTGAATATCACTGCCTGGATTTCTTGATCAGGTACCCCGCTCCGCGGACAGTATGGATGAGCGCGCAACCAAAGGGAGAATCGATCTTCCTGCGTAAACCGTTAATGTAGACATCGATGATGTTCGTAAAGCTGTCAAAACTCTCGTTCCAGACGTGCTCGGATATCATCGTGCGTGTCACTACCTGATTCTCGTTCGCCATGAGGTACTCCAGCAGTGCGTACTCCCTGCTGGTTAAGGTAATATCTTTTCCGGCGCGCGTCACCCGGTGCGTCAAACGGTCGAGTTCGAGGTCGTCGACTTTGAGCTTCGTCGCCGTATACACGGCGCTCCTGCGGGTGAGACTCCGCACCCGCGCCAGGAACTCCTGGACCGCAAACGGCTTGGTCAGGTAATCATCCGCTCCGGCATCAAGTCCTGCTATTTTGTCCTTAAGCTTGTCTTTGGCAGTCAGCATCAGGATAGGAGACGCTATTTTTGTTTTCCGGAGTTCCCTGCAGACCGCCAGGCCGTCTCTGACCGGCAGGACCACGTCGAGAACGATCAAGTCGTAGGTGTTGGTCTGGGCCAGAAAAAGGGCGCTGTCTCCGTCAGAGGCGGTATCGACGACGTAGCGTTCCTCTTTCAACGCGCGCGCGAGGAAACTGGCGATCTTTTCTTCATCTTCGACAAGGAGTATTCTCATGGCGATATGCCGGGTATACCTTCCTGTACAGCAAACACGCGGAGTTCAATGCGGATGCAGACGGATCGTTCGGGAGAGCCTGCTCTACTTCGCGGAATACATCGTACAACGGCATTGCGTACCTCTACTGTATCGGAAACAGGGGGGGTGCGTCAAGGAAAAAGAACTCCCCCCAGTTGCAAATACCGGCCCCTCCTGCTATAATACCGCAAAAGGAGGGATATGTACCGGTTCATAAGCGGCATTTCCCTGAAAGATTACCTCATCCTGGTCTCGCTCGGCTTGCTGGTTGTGTGTATCCTCGAGATTCGCAAGCTCAAAAAGCGGGTAACCAAGGAAATCCACCGTCTGCTTACCCCGCAGCTGTCCATGTTCATGATTCCGGGTCTGGACAAGGATGCGGGAATCTACGTGCAGAACGACTCTTCTTTCCTCGTCAGGAACCTGCGCATCGAAGAGACGGAGTTCGTGCTCGAGGACTTCGGGTTCAACATTCACTGCATCGCCGTCTTCGAGCCGGTTGATTTCATCAAGCCGCGCGAGCGCGTCAAGCTGGGACTCTCCATCGTCAACAAAAAACATGAACCCATGCCGAAACTCACCGGAGCGGCTATCCCCCATCTTGTGGCACCTTCGTTCAAAGTAACCGCGCGGTATTCGAATATAGAGAATGTCGGATTCAAAATCGTGTTCGCCAAGAAACGCGATCAGTTCACCGCGGAAGGCTTCGAGCAGATCGAACCTCCCGAATCCGGGCAGGATCGCCAACACAAGGAGGCTGCATGAACATCGAATTCCTCATGGGATTGATCGCAATGTTCAACATTATCATCGTGCTGCTCGCCGCGGACATCTCCATCAATATCCGCAGACTGATCCGTAAGGGCAAATAAAGCGCCCCGATTTCTTCTACGAACGCATAAGCGCCAGCGTTTCCTGCCGCGTCTTCTCGCTGTCCCTGAATATACCGCGCACCGCCGACGTCACCATGGACGCGCCCGGTTTTTTGATCCCACGCATGGACATGCACAGGTGCTGCGCTTCGATCACGACCATGCACCCGCGGGGTTTAAGCTTCTTCATGATGATGTCGGCGACCTGCGAGGTGAGCCGTTCCTGCACCTGCAGCCTGCGGCAGAGGATGTCGATGACGCGGGCGAGTTTGCTCACTCCCGTTACCCTGCCGTTCTTCGGGATGTAGGCCACGTGTGCCGTTCCGGAAAACGGGAGCATATGATGCTCGCACACGCTGTACAGGGGAATGTCTTTAAGCAGGATTATCTCTTCGTGGCGCTGGGCAAGAACCACCTCGAGCTCCCGCTCGGGGTCCTGATCGATGCCTGAGAATATCTCTTCGTACAGCTCGGCCACCCGGCGCGGAGTCTCGATCAGATCTTTGCGCCGGGGATTCTCCCCGATCGCTGCCAGGATATCGAATACCGCTTTCTCTATCTTTTTCCTGTCCATACCTCCTCCATGATTCGCGCGGTTACTTGCCGATACAGAACCGCGAGAATATTTTTCCGATCACGTCGTCGCCATAAACGGTGCCGAGCGCTTCATCAAGCTGTCTGCCGGCATCCCGCATATCCTGCGCCACGAATTCCACACGAACGCCGCGGCGGAGATGCCGCAGGGCGCTGACCACAGCGGCGCGGGCACCGGCCACCAGGTGCGCCTGCCGGGAATTTAACAGTATGTCCGCTTCCTGCGCGCGGGGAGAGCCGGAGAACGCGCATGTGTACAGCGCATCCTCCAGGACATGCAGGGAACGTTCCTTCTTTGCCGACACGGCAACGACTCGATCGCAGTAACGCGCGAGTATCGCGCTGTCGGCTCGCGCGGAAAGATCAATCTTGTTGATCACGCCCAGAAGCTGTCCTCCCGACAGCCGCGACGCGCTGCGGAAGAAATCGGTGTCCTGCCGGGTGATCCGCCGGTGCCCGTCGACGACAAGAAGCAAGAGGTGCGCCCTGCGGCAGGCCTCGCGCGCCGACGCCACTGCCTTCTTTTCGATGACCGTACGGGGCTTCATGATGCCCGCGGTATCGGTCAGACTGACCGGGATACCGCGGATATCCACGGTGGCCGTAACCGCGTCGCGCGTCGTGCCGGCAACAGGAGTGACAATCACCCGCTCTTCGCGCAGCAGCGCGTTAAACAGCGACGATTTCCCGGCGTTAGGCCTGCCGCAGATGACGACGCGCATACCGTCGCGCACCAGCCTCCCGCCGCGCTCTCCTGCGCAGAGGCCGTCAAGCTCGGCGGCGACCTCTTCGAGTTTCGCGGCAGCCGCATCGGCTGAGCACGCCTCCCCGGCAGCCGCCTCGAGAGGGAAATCGATAGCGGCCTCGAAGCCGCATGCAATTTCAAGCAGCATCGCCCTGATTCGGCGCAGGCGCCGCGACAACACGCCTTCCAGCTGCGCAACGCCAGAGCTCAACGCCGCCTGCGTCCTGGCGTTCACGATATCGGCGACTGCCTCTGCCTGCGTCAGGTCAATCCTGCCGTTTAAGAATGCCCTGAGCGTAAACTCGCCCGGTTCTGCCGGGCGGCAGCCTGCTTGCATGATCAGCTCCAGCACCCTGCGCGCGGACACCTCTCCTCCGTGACAACCGATTTCCACCACATCCTGCCGCGTATAGGTACGCGGAGCGCGCATCACCGTCATGAGCACTTCGTCGACGCGCTCCGCACCGTCGACAATCCATCCGTAGCGCACGGTATGCGTGCGCATCTGAGAAGGCCTGACTCCCCGGGCGGACTGGAAAACGCGGTCCGCGACGCGCAGGGCCGCGTCTCCGCTGATGCGGATCAGCACAATGCCGGAAATTCCGGGAGCGGTCGCGACCGCGGCGATCGTATCATGCATCCGGGCAGATACCATATTTATATTCTCCGGCGACGAACAAAGATCCGCACACCAGTATCATATCCTCTTTGCATGCAAGCACAGAAACCCTGTGTTTGGCCTCACGGACACTGCCGCTATAATACAGTTCTTTACCCTTGAAATACGGCGCCAAGAGCCCGGGCTCCGCGGCGCGCGGATGGTGCGCCCTGGTCAAGATAACCGCATCCGCGATACTCTTGAGCACGCTGCTCGTGCCCCGTATATCCTTATCCGCGGACATGCCGAATACGAGAATCAGCCGCCGGTACGCAAACTCCCGCACCGCCGCGCACAGCGCCTCAGCCGAAGCGCGGTTCTGACACCCATCGACAACCACAAACGGACGCCTGCCAACCACATCGCATCTGCACGGCCAGCGGGCGGATACAAGTCCCTGGCGCACGCTGCGCGGCGTGATACAAAAACCCCTCGCGATCAGCGCATCAGCGGCCGCAACTGCCAGCCCGGCATTGTAGCGCTGGTGCTCACCCTGCAACGCCACGCGTAATCCGCGGTATGCGTTTCTTCCGACGAGCACGGAGAACGTCGTTTTCCCGTCTTCTATCCGCACGTCCCTGCCGACCTCAATCAGCCGGCTATGCGTGCTCCGCGCGCGGGAACGGATAACCTGCGCTGCCGCGGCAGGCTGCCGGGCACTCACCACATCAAGATGCCGCACTGCCTTGATAATCCCTGCCTTTTCCGCGGCTATCCTGCGCACAGTCGGCCCCAGAACGTCAACATGATCAAGGCTCACCGGTGTCAATACGGCAACCAGCGGCTCGACCACGTTCGTCGCGTCGAGCCTGCCGCCCATACCCGTCTCGAGCACGGCGCAATCGACCTTCTGCTCCTTAAAATGAAGAAAGGCCAGCGCGGTCAGAGCCTCAAAAAACGTGGGACTCATACCGTCGGATATCCTGTCGCGCACCTCGGCAACCAGACGGCTGACAGCGCGCCTGCCGATCATGCCCTCAAAATCCGAGCCCGCGGCGCGGTCAGGGGCCGGCACAAGTATGCGTATGCGCTCGCGAATATCGTATAAATGCGGGGATGTATACAATCCGGTCGTATACCCAGACGCGCGCAGGATGGAAGCAATGAATACGCTTACCGATCCCTTGCCTTTGGTTCCCGCGACGTGCACGCTCGGGAATGCCTGCTGGGGAAAACCGCACCGCGCGAATAGATCCCGCGCGCGGTCAAGCTTGAGCGACTGCCTGTACGACGACGCGAACGAGCGTTCGTAATTGATGAGTCCGGATATGAAACGGAGAGCCTCGCGATAGGTCAATGCTTGAAATGACGGATACCCGTGAAGACCATGGCGATCTTGCGGCGGTTGCACGCCAGGATGATTTCGTCGTCGGCTATTGAACCCCCGGGCTGAATGATCGCGGACACGCCAGCGCGGGCCGCTTCTTCAATGGAATCCGGTTTGGGAAAGAACGCGTCCGACGCCAGACACGCACGCGCCGAGCGCTTTCCTGCTTTGCGCAGCGCGGCGATAACCGAATCAACGCGCGACATCTGTCCGGCCCCGATACCGACTGTCGCGGTTCCCCGGGCGATGACGATGGCGTTCGATTTCACGTGTTTTGCGACGGCCCAGGCGAATGCGAGCGACCGCAGCTCGCTCCTCGTCGGGCGCTTGCTCGTAACGACTTTCAATCCGCCAGCCAAAAGATGCGCATCCTTTTCCTGCACCAGAAGTCCGCCCGTGATCTTCTTGAAATCAAGGACGCAACCGGCATCCCTGGACCGAGAAACGGTCTGTGTTACTAAAATCCGCAGATTCTTCTTTGCCTCGAACGGTTTCAAAGCCCCTTTGGCAAACCCGGGCGCGGCGACACATTCCAGAAAACCGCTTTGCGCTATAGCCGCTGCGGTGCGCGCGTCGACGGTTCTATTGACCGCGACGATCCCGCCGAATGCCGAGAGAGAATCGCACGCCAACGCGCGGAGAAACGCTTCGCGCACGGTTGCCCCTTGAGCGGCGCCGCAGGGATTGTTATGCTTCACGATCACGGCGGCCGGCCCCCGGAACTCGGCAACGATATCGCACGCCGCCTGCGTATCGAGGATATTGTTGTACGATAGTTCTTTTCCCTGTATCTGCTCGATAAAGGGCATGCCGGCGACGGCGCCGGTCTCGGCGTACAACGCCGCCTTCTGATGCGGGTTCTCTCCGTACCGCAAATCCCTGATCTTCCGATACGAAAGCGTCAAAGCCGGCGCAAGCGTGCCTGACGGCGCGCCCGGGCGCGAACAATCCAGATAACTGCCGATCTGTGCGTCATAGGCAGCCGTGCGGCGAAAGGCCTCGCCCGCCAGATCGCGCAGAATATCAGCGGTCAAGGCTCCGTGATGTCGTGTCAGCGCCTCGGCAACCCGCCCGTACTGCGAAGGATCGGTAACCACGGCCACCGAGCGATGATTCTTCGCCGCTGACCTGATCATCGCCGGGCCGCCGATGTCGATATTCTCGATAACCTCATCGAACGCCGCATCGCCGCGCCGCGAAACTTTCTCAAACGGATACAGGTTAACCGCAACCAGATCGATCGGGTCCATCCCGTGAGCGCTGAGCGCCTGCATATGTGACGCGTCGGCGCGCAGCGCCAGAAGGCCGGCGTGCACCTTCGGATGCAGGGTCTTGACGCGGCCGTCGAGCATTTCCTCGCACCCGGTAAATTCCGATATCTCGATGACGCTGATCGCGTGTTTCCTGAGCAGCGCCGCCGTTCCTCCGGTCGAAATGATCTCGACGCCGAGATCGCGCAGGCATGACGCGAATGCGACAATCCCTTCCTTGTTGGAAACGCTCAACAATGCTCGTTTGATTTTAATCATGAGTGACGGTCGACGCACACTAGGAGCGGTTGAACCTGAACGTGGCGATATCGGTATCCTTCATGGCGTATTCTTTCGGCTCCAGGCGCATTTTACCGGCTTGTTTCGCGCCGGTCTCTCCCTGGTAGGCAAGGAAATCTTCGTACGCGATGATCTCGGCGCGTATAAAACCTTTCTGGATATCGGAATGAATGACTCCGGCAGCTTCCCAGGCCGACAGCCCCTGCCGGATAAGCCATGCGCGCGTTTCCTTCTCTCCCGTGGTAAAGAAGCTCGCGTACCCCGCCCTTGCAAGGGTTCGCGCAAGAAGCGTCTGCGGATCAGCCGCCTCCTCCTGCGTAGCGAACACGCACGGCCGCGCGGTCACCACGGAATACGCAGCCAACGCCTTTTTCTCCTCCTCGCTCAGCGTCATCTCGCTTAATATCTGTTCCGCCTCAAGAGCCTTCTTGCAGCGCTCAAGCAGTTCTTTCTCCTGCTGGCTCTCGGCGCGGGATTGGCGCGTCTCCACAAACTCAAGGTCACCCAATACCAAATCCGCCTTCATATCCTGGCGAGCGAGCACGGCATCGGCGTTAAAAACGTCCTGCTGCCCGACAACCTCGACCTGCACATATGTCTTCTTCTTCGCTTTGGTAATCTTGTCGACCGCGTCCAGGCGCGCATCTTTCACGTTGTGTTTGCCCGGGACAATTGCCTCAAGGCCGATGACGCATATTTTCATGTTTTATTCCTCTTCATGCTTTCTGGTGGCAAGATACTGGGTTATGATCGGCGCCGATATTTTATGTGGCACCTCGGCGTAATGCGAATACTGCATGCGGTAGGTTCCCCTGCCCGCAGTCATTGACCGCAGATCGTTGGCATATTTGAAAATCTCCGCCAGCGGCGCCTGAGCCTTGACAATCTGCTGCCTCCCCTTTATCTCCATGCCCACGACATGACCGCGGCGCGCGTTGATATCGCCGGAGATCGCGCCGAGACTCTCCTCGGGAATAGTCACTTCGATCTCCATGATCGGCTCAAGCAGCACGGGACCAGCGGCAGCCACCGCCTTGCGCAGCGCCATCGCGCCCGCGATCTGAAACGCCATATCCGACGAGTCCACGTCATGATAGGAACCGTCGTAGAGAATGACGCGGATGTCTTCTATGGGGTACCCGGCAACCGCCCCTTCGACGCAGGCCTGACGGACCCCCTTTTCCACCGACGGAATGAAATTCCGTGGGATGGCGCCGCCGACAATCTTGTCCACGAACTCAAATCCCTTGCCCCGCTCAAGAGGCTGCACCTCGATCCAGACGTCGCCGTACTGCCCCCTACCGCCGGACTGCCGCTTGAATTTACCCTGAACCTTGGCGCCCTTGGTAATGGTTTCTTTATAACTGACTTTCGGCGTGCCGAGCTCGACTGAAACGTTGAAACGTTTCTTGAGCCTGTGGACCATCACGTCCAGATGCAGGTCCCCCAGCCCAGAAATGATCAGTTCCTTGGTCTGCGGGTCATGGGTAACCCTGAAGGTAGGGTCCTCGGCAGCGAGCTTGTGCAGGGCGATCGAAATCTTCTCCTCGTCCTCGCGCGATTTCGGCTTGACCGACGCCGACAGCGCCGGCTCGGGGAATACAATCGGCGGAAACACAACCGCTGCCTTGTCGCTCGTCAGCGAATCAGACAGCGCCGCTTCCTTCAATTTCGCGATCGCGATGATGTCTCCGGCAGTCGCGATATCCAGCGACCGCTGCTCCTTGCCCTGCAGGAGATAAATCTGCCCGATACGCTCCCTGGTCTTCTTGGTCGCGTTGTAAAAACCGGTGTTCGACGCCAGGCTCCCCCTGAAAACCCGTAATAGCGTCAGCTGGCCGACGTAGGGGTCTGAAATATTCTTGAAAACAAAGGACGCGAAATCACCGTCGCTGGTTCCGGCAACTTCCACCTGCTGCCCGGGGTGACCGGGGTCAAGAGCAACGACGGCGCGCTGCGAGGGATCGGGCCCGTAATTGACAATCGCATCAAGGAGGTCGCCGATACCCCTGTCCGCATGCGCCGACCCGCAGATAATCGGGACGACGCGGCGGCTCGCCACGGCGTGAGGCACGGCGCGCGCGACCTCATCGGGGTCCAGCTGCGTCCCGTCGAGGAACTTCTCAAGGAGCCGGTCATCGCTTTCGGCGATCACCTCCTGAAGTTCCTGGCTCTGCTCGGAAACCACCACGCACGCGCGGGAGAGCTTGTTTCTGAGCGTCTCGATGACGGCATCGGTATCGACATCCGGCTTATCGGTCTTATTCACAAAAACAAACGCCGGGATATTTGCTTCCTCGATAACCTGCCAGGCCCGTTCGGTTCCCACCTCGACGCCGCTCACCGCGTCAACGACAATGACCGCGGCGTCCGCCGCGCGCACGCCCGCAAGCACCTCACCGTAGAAATCTGCGTACCCGGGCGTATCGATGATCTGTATGCGCGTCCCCTTATATTCGCAGTACAGGAGACTGACGTTAATCGAATGCTTGGTCGCGATTTCGTCGAAACTATAGTCGCTGACGGTCGTGCCGTCCTCGATCTTTCCCTTGCGGGAGGTGGCCTTACAGAAAAAAAGCATCGCTTCTGCGAGCGATGTTTTCCCTGCCTGAGCATGCCCCACCAGGATAACGTTGCGTTTTTTCTTCATATCCATGGCCACCTCCTGCTGTCGAAGTAGGATCAAAGGTTGCGCCGCTTCAAAAAGCTCAGATGCGGTTCATTATAACTCAGGGCAAAAGAAGGGTCAAGACAAAAGGCCGGCCTGGTTACAGTAGGGATTTAACAGATTGGGAATACGCGGGTTAAGCCGCGTTTCCCTCTTCTCTAGGAGATGTGCCAGATTTGCTGCTTATACTGGTCGGCCATGCGGTAGGTATTGAAGAATCCTCCTGCGCAGAGACACTCGATCATCATGTCGACCCAAGCAGATGTATAGTCAGCCTGTCCCCGGGTATTGGTGGCGTAGTACAGGGACACCAGCTCGGAGAGCACGCCGTAGAGCAGGCGCGAATCCTCAGCCAGGCGCAGGTCCTTTTCGTCGCCGACAAAGCCTTCGGGATTCCGATACCCGAAAAACCTGCCGATACTGGAATGCTCGGCCTCCACGACCCATCCGTCGAGCGTCGTCAACTGCAGGACGGCGTTTAAGATCGCCTTCATGCCGCTGGTGCCCGACGCCTCAAAAGGCGGCAGCGGATTGTTCAGCCAGACATCGACGCCGCTGGTCAGGAGCCGCGCCAGGCAAATATCGTAATTCTCGAGCATAACGATTTTCAGCACATCATACGAATCGTGGAGGCGGTCGATGGAATCGAGCATGTCGTTAATGTACGTGAACCCAAGGTTGTCCCGGGGATGCGCCTTGCCGGCAAAGATGACCTGCAGCGGACCGGCCGACCGCGCCAGATCGACCAGCGCCTGCACGTCCTGGAGGATCAGGCTCGGCCGTTTGTAGGCTGCCACGCGCCGCGCCCAGCAGAGGGTAAAAACATCGGGTGAGAATTTCCACTTCTCCAGCAAACCGCAGAGGTCCGCCTTATTGGCCTGATGCGCCTTCCAGACCTCTTCCCTGAAATGTTTGTTCCCTTTGAGCTTCGCGCACTGCGCCAAGGCCATGGGATTTGCTTTCGTGTCGCCCAGCGTGCCTGCGTGCGATTCAAGAAGCTTCTTGAAGCGGGCAGACATCCAGGTGTGCGTGTGCACCCCGTTGGTCACGTGCACGATGCGCTCGCGGTACGACGGAAACTGCAGGTGCATCACCTTTTGATGGTTCAACGACACGGCATTGGTTATCCGCGAGGCGTTCATGGACAGAAGCGTCAGATTGATCAGGCCCCCTTCCTTACCGAACTCCTCACACACGGCATAGTCGTGGTCTTTCAGGATTCTGCGCATATCGTCTGAGCTGAAACGGTCGTGACCTGCCTCGACAGGGGTGTGACAGGTGTACACGAAATGATTTTTCAGCTCCTGGCGGTCGGCATGTTCCCGCGCCTTGGCGATAAAAGCGAATATCGCGTGTCCCTCGTTCAAATGGAAGAGTTCGACCGGGTACCCGAGCTCTTTGAGGGCAAACACACCCCCGAGACCGAGAATGACCCGCTGCATGATCTTGATCCAGGCGTTATCCGCCTTATACAGCTGCTCGGTGAGCCGCCTGTTCTGCTCGCTGTTCTCGGGAAGATTCGAATCGAGAAGCACCAGCGGCAGGCAATAGTCGTGCTGGTAGCTGAACACGTAGTATTTCCAGAGGCGGACCCACACGGTCTCGGATTTCAAATCGATGGCGATCTTGTTTTTGAGCGGAATGAGGCCGGGATAGGAATACAAATCCCAGTGCATCTCTTCGGGAGTCTGTCCGTATTTGAACCAGAATTTCTGACGGAAATACCCTGCGTTCCAGAGCATGCCCACGGCGACAGCAGGCAACCGGTAATCAGCCATTGTCTTGACCGTGTCCCCGGCGAGCACGCCGAGACCGCCGGAATAAATGGGCAGGTCGATCAGTGTGTTGAGTTTCAGGCTGAAGAAGTAATCGGCAAGACGGAAATTCGAGAATACCTCATGCTCCTGGCTGCGGTTAGCCGCGTCCACGGGCCGCGAAGCGGTATACGTGTTGTAGAAACTCGAAGCGAGCCCGTACTCCATAGAAAAATACGCCAGGTGCCCGCCGGGTGAGCGCAGGCGCTTCTCCGCGTCGATAACCGGAGCCAGCGGCATCCCGAAAAACCGGTCGCGGACGATATCGGCATGGTACCGTTGTTCGTATCCCTCGATATCGACCAGCGAAAGAAATTCCGGCACTCTGTCGTGTTTTTCCATGTGGATTATTATACGTGGGGTCGCGGTGTATGCAAGGCTTCTTTTGTTACGGCGCGAGCATGTTCTGGACGTTTTTCTCGAGTTTGCGCTCGATAAAATTCGGGATGGCGTTCTGGAGCCGCCGCTTGGCGTCTGACTCCAGCCACTGGAAATTCATCGACTGCAGCGGCCCCGACAACTGAAACGAGAAATCAAGGTATTTTTCCCCGTCCGCGAGCATGCCGGCGAATCCCCGGACTTTCGGGGACTCTTTGAGCATATCTTTTCCCAGCGACAGATCTATTTTGCTCGATACAAAATTCTTGGTGTCCAGCCGGAAGTATCCGCCGAGGCGCACGTCGGGCGACGCCAGATGAATCAAATGCATGCGGGAACCCTGGCGCTCGACAACGAATGCAAGCGATGTCCTGGCAAAAGCAACATCACGGAGCGCCGGCAGCACGAACTGCCCTGACAGCCACTGGAAAAATTCGAAATTCCGCAGCAGGCCGTTCTTGATGCTGACGTTACCTTTGAGCACGGGTTTGGGCCAGGACACGAATTTCATCTGGCCGAACATTCTGCCGTACACCTTGGAGAAATGCACCAAGACTTCGTTCATCCGCTGCGTATCGAGATTCTTGAGGATCATGACCGATTCGACGCGCGGCGGAAAACTGGAGGCGTCGAGCGACGCCCTGGTCCGCAGCCTGCCGTCGTAAAGCAGGGCGTTACAACGCACGTCGAACAGCTTCTTGCGCAGATGACGCAGGAGCACCACGCCCCGGTCGATGGTAACCGCGTAGCGCGTGCTCGGACTCTGGCACACGATACTCGCCCCGGAGAGATGAATCACCTGTTTGGTGCCTCCCCCGAGATAAATCTCAACCTGCCGCAGAAGAATCTCGGCCTTGTCCAGGGGATTATTGGATTTTTCCTCCCGAGACAGAAGAAGACTCAACGCCGCGCTTCCCTTGAATACCGCGTTCTGGAAATAGCCTTTCACCAGAGCGTCCGCTTTCTTCACGCCTGATGGCGCGCGCGACCCTGCCTGACCCCGGGCGCTTGCTACGTTCGCGCTCAATTTCAGATCGATCGCCGCGGGCGTGCCGAAGACAATGCGCCCTTTCAGCGTCAGAGGGACATTGTTGACGGCACAGGAGAGCTCTTGAATGTCGATGCGCGGCAGGTCGAGCGCAACGGACGCCTTGACGTCTAATATGACAAGATCCGCGTCTCCCATGGCGAGCGCGGGCACACTGCCGAAAGAAGGCGTCTCCACGAGCGAGAACCGCGGAACCTGGACAATGCCGGGATCGCGATACTGCGATTCCTTATGCGACGTATTGAAGAATGCGAAGCCGTTGACGCTGAGACGCGCGGGATCGATATCGCCCCAGGCCTTGACATAACAGTTCTCCCGCGACACTTCGGCACTCTCGAGCAGGAATCCCCTTCCGGCAAACGTGAGCCGGATGCGGTATCCGAGAGGAGCGGCGGCAATGACGCGCCGCGACCGCTGCAGCACTTCACGCGTGCGCACGATGCCCTCACTGGCGACGACGCCATTCTCTACCGCGAGCCACGCATCGAGGCGCGCGAACTGACGGCTGGCCCGGCGCTCGTCTTCCGACTCGAGCTGCGCGTCGTTGAGATAGAGCCGCATATCCTCCAGCGGCAGACTTTGCAGGAATTCGAGTATCTGACGGTAATTGTTCCTCAGGAATACCGCGAAGCGCATGTGGGAAGACCGGAATCCGTGGCAATCGACGCGGGCGACGGTGAGCCGCCGCTTGAGGAGCGCATCGGCAAGCGAGAGGTGCGCGCGGATACGACCGCAGATAAACACCGGTTCGGGGTCGTCCCGATCATACACGCGCGCGTCGTTGAAGATGACAAACGAAGGCGGGATAAAATAAACGCGGGAGACTTCGATTCTCTGCGAAAAGTGCTTATTGACGACGTGGATAAGCTCTGTCTTGGTCGACGGCAGGATGACATTGAGGAGTGCGGTCAGGCACACCACGGCCGCGATTGCCGTACCGGCGACCAGACGTAAGAGTCTAATAGGCAATGACCGCACTCAGCTTCCCGTCAGCGTAAAATTCTACCTTATCGATATAATACACGATGCGCAGCTTTCTGGAGAGCGGCGAAAGAACCGACCATTCCTTGGACTTCCTGAAGAGGAACGAATGCTGGCGCATCATCACGATGTGCTCCTGGTACTGCCGCGACAGCTCAGCCTGTCCGAGCCTCTCGGCGAGCAGTTTCAGATACCAGAATGCAAAGACCAGGTAACGGGAATCGGGGTAGTTGCGGCAGAACGCGGTGAAAGACTTCACCGCGTCTACATCCATATGCTGCAAAAAATGATACTCGCCGACGGCGAACAGCGCCGGCTCGCGGTTGGATGAGTCGCTCGCCGCGACGGGACGGAAATGCATGTAGGCAGCCGCGAGATCGTGGCGCCGCGCGGCAGAACGCGCGCGCGCATAATCATCGGCGGCATCTGAAGCGAACCCGCCCATGCAGCCGCATAGAAAAACAACGAGCAACGAGACCGCCGCATAGGCGCGGGCACGGGAAAGCATACGCTTACTCGAGGTAGGTATAAATCTTCCCCTTGTAATTACGCAGCACGTACTTGCCCTTTGCCTGGGACAGGACATAGTGAGGTCCGACGGGGATCTTGCCTCCGCCTCCGGGGCCGTCGATGACGAAGGTGGGAACCGCATAGCCGGAGGTGTAGCCGCGCAGTTTCTCGATGATGTTGATGCCCGTGGCGACCGGCGTACGGAAGTGCTGCGTTCCCCGCACCGGATCGCACTGGTAAATGTAATACGGCCGCACGCGGATCTGCAGCAGTTCATGCATCAATTTCTTCATGACATACGGCCGGTCGTTGATGCCTTTGAGCAGTACGGTCTGGCTGCCGAGCGGGATCCCCGACTCGGACAGCATGTCGCAGGCGATCTTGCAGCGCCGCGTTATCTCGCGGGGATGATTGAAATGGATACTCATCCAGATCGGGGCGTATTTCTTCAGCATCTTCGCGAAACCGTCGGTGATGCGCTGCGGCAGCGTCACAGGGATACGCGTTCCGATACGCAGGAATTCGACATGCGAAATGGAGCGCAGCTTCTGGATGATACTCTCCAGATCTTCGTCCTCGAAGAGAAGCGGGTCGCCCCCGGAAATGAGCACATCGCGTATCTTCCGGTTGGATTTGATATATTCGATCGCTTGATCGAACCTGCCGTTGCCCTGCTCCAGAGGCGCATGTTCGCCCACCAGGCGCCTGCGGGTACAATGCCTGCAATACAGGGCGCAGTGCTCCGTGGCGAGGAGCAGAACGCGGTCGGGGTAGCGGTGCACCAGATGCGGCGCAGGCGAATCCCGGTCCTCGGCGCACGGGTCGACCATCTCGTGCGGGCTGACCTGAAATTCGTAAATCACCGGAACCGCCTGGCGGCGGATCGGACAGGTAGCATCGACGGGATCCATGAGCGTCGTCCAATACGGCGTGATTGCCATGGACAGGCGACCGCTTGCCTTCTTGAGACCGTTTTCTTCGTCCGGGCTTAAGGTAATAATCTGCGCGAGTTGATCGCGGCTGTGGATGCGGTGGGCGAGCTGCCAGCGCCAATCTTCCCAGTCGAGCGGATTGACGTCTTTATACAAAGAGATCTGCTGATAATCCAAAGGTTTCTGCGAACGTCGAACCGGAGCTTCATGCTGCGTCTTCTGTTCCGCGACAACGGTTGGATTGTGCATCGTGTCTTAGTGACCTCCCCTTTTTCGTTTTGACGCGCTCTCTAGAATTGCATCGATCAGATCTTCGTACCGCATCCCTGCCGCGTATGCCATGATGGGGAAGTTCGATTCGCGGGGATTGAGTCCGGGCAGGGGATTAATCTCGAGCACGTACGGCGTGTTATCGGCGCTTAGACGGATGTCGGTGCGGGATATATCGTAACAGCCGACGGCGTGGTGCGTTTTCAAAGCGATTTCTTTGACGCGTGCCTCAACCTGCTTGTCCAGGCGCGCGGGACAATGAAACGAGGGAATGAGCCCCATGTCCTTGTTTCCCTGGAATTCCTTCATCCTCCAGGAATAAAAATATTCGCCGCTCTGGGCGCACGAGGAGAAATCGATCTCGAGGATCGGCAGAATCGTCGTCGGCCCGTGCTCGAGCACGCCGACGGTCAGCTCGGTCCCTTCGATGAATTCCTCGACCAGCACCTCCTGGCGGTACTGTTCCCAGAGCTGGCGCACTCGCTCGGAGAGGGCGCGCTCGTCGCGGACGACATTCGCCGCGCTTATGCCTTTCGCGGAACCCTCGCAGTTCGGCTTGACGATCAGCGGGAAGCGCAGCGAGGAATCGAGTTTCTCGGAGGGTTTCCTGAAGAGCTGGTACGCCGGCGTCGGGATATTCTCAGCCTGAAGGATTTTTTTGGTGAGCGCCTTGTTCAGCGCGAGGGCGAGAGATACGGTATTCGAGCCGGTGTAAGGTATATTCAGGAAGTCGAGGACCGCAGGAATCTCAGATTCCCGGAATCTGCCTGCCTTGCCTTCGGCGATATTAAATACCATGTCGAAGCGGTTCGAACGGAAGTACGAAAACAGGTGCGGGGAATCGATCACGTCGACCGGTTCGACGATGTGGCCCTTCGCCGTCAAGGCAGTGGTAATGGCGTCGATCGTCTCGGGCGAATCGAACTCTGAGAAGTAATCTGCCGGTTTGGAGGAATCCTTTTTCTTGAGGTTATGCGTCAGCGCAATTTTCATGTACCCTTCTAGGCGATGTTGAGCCTTTGGAGAGCGCTGTTCAGTATCTTGCCGATGATGTCGTTGTACGTAATCCCCAGACAGCGGGCAGTCGCCATGAAGACGTCTTCCGATGAGAGCGACGGCAGGGGATTGATCTCGAGCACATAGGGATGCCCTTTCCGGTCGACGCGGAAATCAATCCTCCCGAAATCGCGGCACTCCACAGCCTTAAACGTGCGGAGGGCTATATCCCGCAGAGTCTGCTCGAGATCCGCCGATATTTTTGCCGGACACACGTATTGTAACGCCGACCCCTGGATATAATCGAAGGTATAAAACTTGTCGTTGAGCTTCACCTCTCCGTCGATTTCGATCTGCACGACGGGAAGCACTTCGGGGTTATCATTGCCGATAATGCCGACCGTGAACTCCTGTCCGGCTATGAACTCCTCGACCAGCGCGGGCTGCTTATAGGTCGAGACGATATACTCGACCTGGGTCTTCAGATCCGCGTGATTCTCGACGCGGGAGTTCGGGGTCAATCCCTTGGAGGATCCCTCAAACCGAGGCTTGACGATGAGCGGAAAACGGTAATGATTATCCTGCGCGACATCGTGTGCGGACGCGAATTCGTAAAAACGCGGCGTGGGAATCTTCTCGGCCATAAATATTTTCTTGGCCATAATCTTGTCGAGCGTTACCCCCAGCGTCAACGCATCAGACCCGACAAACGGCGTCCCCATCATTTCGAGCAGAATCGGCACCTGAGATTCGCGGTTACGTCCGGTCAGGCCCTCGGAGATGTTAAACACCATGTCGACGTTGAGCGATCCCATTTTTTCGAGCAGGCTCAGGACGTTGCCGATCAACTTAACCCGAAAGCCGTTTGCCTCGATCGCCGAGGAAATGACTTCGATGGTAGACGGACTGTCGAATTCGGCGTTCGCGTCCGCAGGATCTCCTGCCTTGAACGCGTAATCGGTTTTCAGATCATAGGTAAGGCCGACGGTTTTCATGGATACGTGTAGTATTGCGTTACCTTTTGCGTATTCGCCCGCACGCCCGGCCATATCGGAATGGCCGGTGCGTGCCTGCGCACTGGCTGCGGGATTAATTCGGGCATTGACTTACGACGGCCATCACGGCCGTCGCGTCGCTCCTGCCATCGATCCCTTGCGTACCCGCATGGAAAATTTCTTTGAAATTTTCCATGCACGCTGCGGGATTAATTCGGGCATTGACTTACGACGGCCCTCACGGCCGTCGTAAGTCAAGCCCTCATTAAAAAAAGGGCTCCGGTATAATGCGAGCCCTTTCGTTTTTCTCGTTTTTTCTCAATCGTTCTATCCATGCCTCCTGCGCCCTCTGCCTGCCTCGATGACGCGGCAGAGAAAGAGGAGACGTTTCACCTCATACCTGCAGAAAAATTATTCTGTGTTTTTTTTATCATAGTATTCGCGGTGTGTCAAGCGGATTTTCGTAGTATATATATTTTTATATGCCGGCCGTATCAATTCCCTCGCTCTGCAGGTCTTTCTTGAGCTGCTCGATGCCGCGATATACATACCCTTTGATCCCGAGAGAGCGCGCAGACAGGACGAGATCCTCCCTGTCATCGGTATAAAAACATTCGCCGGGCTTCACACCGAATTCCTGCAGGGCTTTACGGTACACTGCCGGCGCGGGTTTACGCGCATCCATTTGATACGAAAGATACAGCCGGTGAAACGCGCCGAACACGGGGAAATGCGTCTGGAGATATTCAAAATGAAGGCTATTGATATTCGAAAGCAACCCGAGTGCATAGCGCGAGCGCAACGATGCGACGATGCCAACCAGGCAGCGGTTCTGGTGTGTCATAAAGAAGATATCGTTCCAGATCGGGACAAACTGCTCGAACGTCATGGCGGCGCCGAGGGTATCCCTGACCCGGACAAAAAAATCCCGCTCCGAGAGTTTTCCCTCTTCGAAGAGACCGACGACTTCGGAATCAAAAAAAAGGCGATAGATTTCGTCGGCAGAGTATGCGGTGTACGGAGCAATGCGTGAAGCAGCACGGCGATGGTCGAAATTAACCAGGACGTTGCCGAGATCAAAAAGCGCCGCTCTGATGCCGCTCAATTGTCCTTGCCCTTCTTGCGAAAAAGATCGAGGAACCGGTCTTCGTATTCTTTGTACACGTTCCACTTGTCGAGCTCGAGCTTGAGTTCGCGCGCCTTGGAGAGATCCGACCCTGCCTGATCAAAAAGCTTCTCGATACGGTCCTTGACGGAAACAGGCAGAGACGTGAGCTGCCCGAGCGCTTTCTTGATCCGCTCGATCTCGTCTTCGCCGATCGGCGGATTCTGCGCGCCGGACTGACTCGCCTTGAAATACTCCATGAGCTTGTTGATCTCAATCTCGATCGTCTGGGCATGCTCGGACAGATCCGACAGATCGACCGGAACGTGCAGTAAAACGGAAAGAATGCGCACCAGGGCCAGCGCCGCCTTCGGGTTCT
>CAZDUF010000009.1:6428-23340 GCA_964508555.1 uncultured Planctomycetales bacterium | reverse complement strand
AACGGCAGTGAAATGGGAGGATCCCGCCTGCCTACGGCAGGCGTGCCGGGCGGAGAGGCCCATAAACTGCCGTTACGCGGGACAGGCCCCGCCGGCCCGCAAAACAATCAACACAATATTCAGTATACTCTCTTCACAACACCCCGCACATACACAGTGCGCTGATGGTCTTGGCGTCGATAATCTTCCCCGCGCGGAACAGCGACCTCACCTGAGCGGTGGTCATCACGCGCGTCTGGATAATCTCATCCTTTTCTTGGTGCTGTATCCCGGGCTCAAGATCCGACGCCTTGAAAATATGGATGGTCTCCGTCGAATAGCCGGGCACCGGCACGATCAGACCGAGTTTTTCCCATGTCCGGGCGCAAAACCCCGTCTCTTCGAGCAGCTCCCGCCTGGCGCAACTGAGCCAGGGTTCGCTTCCGTCGCGTGTCCCTGCGGGAAGCTCCAGAATATACCTGCCGATGACCGGACGCAGCTGCCGCAGCAATACCACTCTCTGAGCGCTGACAAACGGCACGATAAGCACCGCGCCCACGTGGCCGACGGTTTCAAGCGTCACCGCTTCTCCGTTCGGCAACACGACGTCGTCCAGATACACCCGCAGGAGCCTGCCGCTGAAAGCAATCGCGCGTCCGCGTCTGATGAAGCCGCGCCGTTTTTTCATTCCCGTTCCTCGATCCAGTTGAGCATATCGCGCACGACGATCCCCTTGCAGGTCTCGTTGAGGACTTCGTGATAACAATCCTGGTAAATGCGCAGCGTCTTGTCGCGGGAACAGGAGCGCTCGTACAGTTCCTTCGAACCCCGCACGTCGGCGAAACGGTCGTCGGAACCGTGCAGTATCAGCATGGGGAAACGCGCCTGTTCAAATTGCCCCTGAACGCGTTTGGAGGCGCGCAGCAGTTCCGCTAGCACCCTGGCAGAGGCCCCTGCTTTAAACACGAGCGGATCCCTGCGGTATGCCTCGACGACGTCCGGATCATGGGAAAGATATTTTGCGTCGAGCATGAGAATGCGCAGGCGCGGCAGAACGCTTCCGAGGAAAAAAACGCATGCCTCGCTGGGAGATGAATTCACGCTGTACAACTTCAGCGCCGGGCCGCTCAAGATCACGCCCCTGACCCGGTCGGACGGACGGGCCATCATCACCTCGCAGGTCAAAAGGCCTCCGGCCGAATGCGCCAGAAGAAACAGAGGGAGTTCGGGGCTGTGCGCCAGGATAAAATCAATGAAATACTGCACGTCGCGCAGCGCGTCGTCGATGTTGGCGATAAATCCCCGTTCGCCGGGAGAACGGCCGTGGCCGCGCAGGTCGAACGCGAAAACCGCGTATCCCTGCTCGGCCAGGTACGAGGCAAGCCAGGAATAGCGGCCGCTGTGCTCAAAACCGCCGTGCACGATCCCCACTGCCGAGCGGGGCGAACCATCCGGATACCAGACCTGGACGTAGAGCTCCAGTCCGTCGAACGACTTGAAGAAACTCTCGTGGCCCTTCATATCAGGAACCTCACCAGGATATCCGCGATGCGGCCTGAGGCGCCGGTATTAAGCATGATCAGCTTCTGTGCGTTCGTACCGAGCGCGCCGGCCTGCGCCTGCGCGAGACACGCCTGCGCAATGCGCTTCTTGAGCTCCTCGGCCCCGCGTACCCGGATTGCCGCGTGGTGCGCGAGGAAAAGCTCGGCGATATCACGGAAATTATGCATGAACGGCCCGAAGAAAACCGGTTTGCCGAACTGCGCCGGTTCCAGGATATTGTGGCCGCCTTTCTTTACCAGACTCCCTCCCACGAACACCACGTCGCTTGCCGCATAATAGGCAACCAGTTCTCCCACGGTATCGAGGATGAAAACGCTTCTGCGCGAAAATTCCTGCCGCACCGGAGCGTCGATCGTGCTCAGCAGCACGCCCTCGAACGCGAACCGCTCTGCCAGACGCGCGATCTCCCGGGCGCGCTCGGGATGACGCGGCGCGATCAGCATTTTAATCCCGCAGTGCTCGAGCCGCAGCTCGTGGTACATCCTGAGCAGAAGCTCCTCCTCGCCCCGGTGCGTCGAACCTGCGACGAACAGACACTCTCCCGCCGCAATCCCGAGCCTGCGCCGCAGGTGATCGTAGGCCTGGAAGCCTGCCTGATTCAGGGAATCAAATTTAACGTTGCCGGTAATATGCACGCGCTCGGGACTCGCTCCCAGGCGCAGGATTCGCTGGGCATCCAATTCAGTCTGCATGCACCAGGCAGCGACTTTCCTGATCACCGGTTGCAGCAGGAAGCGGATTTTACAGTACCCGGAAAACGAGGAATCGGAGATCCTGCCGTTGACCACGGCAACCGGAACCTGCAGACGGGCGGCTTCGCTGATAAGATTCGGCCATATCTCGGTCTCAGCGATGACCAGAAGCGCCGGCCGCACCCGGCGCATGACCTTGCGCACGATCCAACTCAAATCCCAGGGAAGATACACCACGATATCATCCTTCGCAGCTGTCTGGCGGGCGACCTTATTGCCGTTAGCCGTGACTGTCGAGATGATGAACCGCCTCCCCGGCAGACCCTGACGCAGCGCCGCGATCAGCGGACGCATTGCCATCACCTCGCCCACGCTGACCGCGTGGACCCAGACCGGGCCGGCAAGGGAATAACAGGCGCGCGGAAGAAAACCGAAGCGCTGCAGGAGACCACGGTGAAATTTCCCCTTCACTATATAGAAAGGGATATGTACGAGCGCGATGAAAAGGAAAATGCAGTTATACAGGACCGCCACTTCCGTTACCTCCTATGACGCGCGCGGATGAGCCTTATCGTACACTGCCTTGAGTTTCTCCGTGGTCAGATGCGTGTAGATCTGCGTGGTGGAAAGATTGGCGTGACCGAGCAATTCCTGCACCGTACGCAGGTCAGCGCCGCGGTTGAGTAAATGCGTCGCGAACGAATGCCGCAGCGTGTGCACGGAGATACGCTTGTGCGAGACCGAACGCCTGATATAGGAATCGACGATCATCCGCACGCCCCTGGTCGTTAAGCGCCTGCCGTTTTTGTTCAGGAACACCGCCTCACCGCCGCGGGAGCGGCGTTCCAGATACCTGCGCAGGCAGGCAAGCGCCGTCTCTCCGATAGGGAGGATGCGCTCTTTCCTGCCCTTGCCCATAACTTTGACCATGCCGCTGATCATGTCGATTCTGTCGACATCCAGACCCACGACTTCCGACACCCGCATGCCCGTCGAGTAGACCGTCTCCAGGATCGCCCGGTCCCGCAATCCCCGCTCGTCCTTATCATCGCGCGCAGCCGCGCTCTCGATGAGCCGCGCGGTTTCCTCTTCGGTCAGGAACGCCGGCAGGTATTTCTGCTGCTTGGGACTGGAAATAGCCAGCAGCGGATTTGCCGTGGCGTATCCGTCTCTGACCAGGAACTTGAAGAAACTGCGCAACGACGAAAGTCTCCGGTTGATGGTGCGCGCGGTGAGGGAGTGCTCTTTGAGCTGGGCGAGATATCTCCTGACGGCGAGATAATCGACGCTCTCGACAGGCGTGTCGTTGAGAAAACGGGCAAAATCATTCAGGTCGAGCCGGTAATTCAGGATCGTGTGGGGAGAGTAATTCTTTTCGATTTCCAGGTACCGGACGAATTTCTCGATATGCCTCTGCATAGCGCGTTAGCCGGTTAGCCGGTTTGCGGGTTTGCGGGTTCCTGGCCTGCAGATTCCGGTTTTTGCTCCGTGTCGGGGAGATTACGCGAGGTGAACGTGCATTTCGGGAAATTGGAACACCCGTAAAAGATCCCCCTGCGCGACCTGCGCTCGATCAGCTTGCCGCCGCATCCTTCCTGGGGACAGGACACGTCGGTGGTGATGGATTTCGAGAATTTGCACTCGGGAAACGCCGAACAGCTCAGGAACTTCCCGCGGCGACCCCATTTCACGACCATCTGCTTGCCGCAGAGATCGCACACCTGGTCGGTCATGACCACTTCTTTCTTGATGGTGTTCTGCGCGTGATCGAGACTCTCCTTAAACGGGTGATAGAATTCCTCGAGGATCTTGACCTTGTCGAACTTTCCCTCTTCGATATCGTCAAGCTTGTCCTCGAGGTCCGCGGTGAACTTGACGTCCATGATGACGGGAAAATATTCCACGAGCATGTCGCAGACCTTGCATCCCAATTCGCTGGCGTGGAAATAACCCTTGATCCTGCGCACGTAATCGCGCGCCAGGAGCGTGCCGATGATCGGCGCGTAGGTAGACGGCCTGCCGATACCTTCTTCTTCCAGCGCCTTGACCAGAGAACTGTCGGAATAGCGCGCTGGCGGCTTGGTGAAATGCTGCTCGGGCCCTACCTTCACGAGGTTGAGAGCTTCCCCTTCAGCGAGAACAGGTATCTTTTTGTGGCGTTTCGCCTCCTCTTTCGCCTCGGCATCATCCTCGCTCTTGCCGTAAGCGGCGAGACACCCGGAGAATACCAGCTCGCTCCCCGCCGCGATGAACTGATACTGCCCGCCTGAGATCTGCACGGACGTCGTCTTATACCGCGCGGGAGTCATTTGGCTGGCGAGGAAACGGTTGTAGATAAGCTCGTATAATTTATACTGCTCAGGCGTCAGGAATTGCTGGAGGCTCGCAGGATCCCGGTTAATGAGCGAGGGACGGATCGCCTCATGCGCTTCCTGGGCAAGTTTCTTGACCTTGAAGACGTTAGGGACTTCGGGCAGGTATTCCGGGCCGAACCGCTGCCCTATGTGACGGCGCACTTCCTCGACCGCTTCAGGCGCGACCTTGGTGGAATCCGTACGCATGTACGTGATCAAGCCCACCGGCGTATCCTGCCCGACGTCGATGCCTTCGTACAACTGCTGGGCGATCAGCATGGTGCGCGACGCGTTATACCGCAGCTTGTTGAACGCCTCCTGCTGCAGGGTGCTCGTGGTAAACGGGGCGTCGGCATTACGCTTTTTTTCCGATTCCTTGACCTCGCTCACGCGGTATTCCTTAGTCTGAATATCGCGGCAATACGCGTCGGCGTCCGCCTGCGCGGCGATTGTGGCTTTTACGCCGTTTATCTTATCGAGCCGCGCGGTGAATGCGCCCCCCTTTTTCTCCTTCTTGTGAAAATCAGCTTCGATATCCCAATATTCCTGCGGGACAAAACCCGCGATCGCGCGCTCGCGGTCGACGATAAGCTTGAGCGCGACCGACTGCACGCGGCCGGCGCTCAAACCCCTGCCGATTTTACGCCACAAAAGCGGACTCAAGAAATAGCCGACAATACGGTCGAGCACGCGGCGTCCTGCCTGCGCCTCAACCATGTTCGCATCGAATTCTCTCGGGTGTTTGAACGCCTCCTTGATGGCGGCAGGCGTGATCTCATGAAACACGACGCGCACGATTTTGGGAGCGGACTTTTTCTTCCCCGAAAGGATCACGCGTTCTTTGACCTGCCAGCCGATCGCCTCTCCTTCGCGGTCAGGGTCAGTGGCAACGTACACGGTCTGCGCGGTCTTAATCTGTTTCTTGATGTCGGTCAACACCTTCTGCCGCCCCTTGATCACCTCGTATTCCGGGGTAAAACCAGCCTCAATGTCGACACCGAGCTTGCGCTGGGGAAGATCGAGGATATGCCCCATGGAGGACACGACCTCATACGCGCTGCCGAGGATCTTAGTGATGGTGCGCGCCTTGGTGGGAGATTCCACGATGACTATATCTTTACCGGCGGCCTCCAAGGGCTTGGCGGGTTTTCCGGTCTTCTCTTGCATCTCGTCTTTTTTCATGCGTTTTTTCCGTTATGAAAAGGCACGGGTGAATAGTTTGCCGGGCAGCCGTGTTACCTCTTTTTTCATCTCAAGAGAAAAAAGGATTCCGCAGACCAGGCCGACGGCGCAGCCGGTGGCGCTCACGATATCGTCGAGAGACAGCGGTTCTGTGCCGAGCGTATCCCGCACTTTTCTTTCTTCTGACGAACAGCGTTCCTGAACGGCATTGCCTGCGCGGACAATCTTTCGCGCGGCTGCCGGATGAATCCCGATTATATCCGTAATATCCCGCGCGTCAAGCACTACATGCGCGCCCTGCTGAATAAGCATATTGGCTCCCCAGGACGAACGCCGATCAGGCTCACCGGGAACCGCAAAAACCTCCCTGCCCTGTTCGAGCGCGCAGTCCGCGGTAATAAGCGCGCCGGAATTACGCGCTGCTTCCACGATCAGCGTGCCGCGGCTTAACCCGCTGATAATCCGGTTCCGCGCCGGGAAATTCTGCGGGAGAGGCTGCGTCGCCATGGGATATTCGCTCACCACCGCGCCCTGCCGGCAGATGCGCTGGGCAAGAGCGGCGTTCTCCGGAGGATACAGACTATCGAATCCGCTGCCGATAACCGCAACGGTTGTGCCGCCCGCGTCGAGTGCACCGCAATGCGCGTTCGTATCGATACCGCGCGCCAGACCCGATACCACGGTGAATCCTTCACGCACGAGCGCTGACGCCAATGTGCGCGAACGCTTTAAGCCCTCTGCAGAGGCCCTGCGGCTGCCTACCACGGCAATTCCCGGCGCCGAAGGCACTGCTCCCCGGACATACAGCGCAACCGGAGGATCAGGAATGGTTCTGAGTATTTCCGGATAATCGCTTTCAGTCCACACAACGATCCGCACGCCGGAAGAGTGCGCGCGCTCTTCTTCCAAACGCACATCGTCCTCGCGAAGACCTCTGATCGCCTGTGAAGCCATCGGCCCGATACCGCTGACCGCTTCGAGCGCAGACTGAGACTGTTCGAGAATCCGCTGCGGCGTGCCGAAGAAACGCAGCAGCCGGTTGAGCCGGATGCTTCCGATCGAAACCGAATTCAGCGCAATCAGCGCCTGGCGTTCGGTCATGAAAGAAACTGCCACACGCTGCGCGCAACCTCCGCGATGCTTGCATCGGAGGTGTCGATAGTGTGGTCGGCCAGGGCGTACGCAACCGCGCGCTGTTCAAGCAACTCCGCAATGCGTGCCACCGGGTCATCGACGTTGAGTAACGGCCGGTGCCGCTGGCCTTGAGTCCGCTGCAGGATAACCTCAGGCCGCGCGCTCAGGCAAACGACGGTACCTGTTGCCTTCATCAGCCGCACATTCCCCGCATCAAGGACAATACCTCCTCCGCAGGAAACAACCTGACCTGAAGTCTGCGCCACGTCTTCCAGCGTCTCAGACTCCACGCCGCGGAAGAACGACTCCCCCCGAGAGGCAAAGATATCCGCGATGGACATACCCTGACGTTTCTCGATCAGCGTGTCCAGATCAACCCAAGCCAGATTGTGTTCCTGCGCCAGCTCGCGTGCAACCGCGGATTTGCCGGTACCCATGAAGCCGACGAGATAGATATTATTCATACCAACAGTAGTCCTCCCGTCATTGAGAGGAGCGCCTCGCTTCCATATCATCGCGACGACGCAATCTCAACCAGTAATTATTACTATGGATTGCTTCGCCCGCCTCGGCCGGCACCTGCCTGTGGCAGGTGCCGAGCCGGGCGAGGCTCGCAATGACGCTTTTATTCCTCCTGATATGCGGCAAGAACCGCGTCATTCAAAACCTGGCGCGCCTCTTCAGTTGACGGATGGAAGACTTCATACCACTTGCCGTCTTTTGCTTTTTCCTGCGGCATGCCCACGAACAGGCCGTTCTTACCATCCACAACCCGCACGCCTTTAACCACAAAATCGTGGATTGACACATCCACGAACGCCTTTAGTTTGCTTGTGTCATTGGCATGCCGATGGATCCTGACTACCTTAACCGCCGTATTCTCCATAAACTCCTCACCTCCTCTCACTATAAATAGACGGATGAGGAGGCGGAATCTAACGAAAATAATAAAAAAATCTTAATCCGCGACGTGCAAGGGTGAGGTAGGAGCATGAGTTGCGGGGCGGGGGCGGGCAATGGGTTGCGGCAAACCCACAACCCATCCCCGCAACCCGACACACAACCCTCAACACACCCTCACAACCTGATTCTTTTCCTATACCCCTTTACCGCTGCCCGTATATCGGCCATGGTGTCCGAGCCGAATTTCTCGAGAAACGCATCGGCAATAACCAGGGCGCACGCGGCTTCAGCCACCACACCCGCGGCTTCAACCACACAGATGTCAGAGCGTTCAACCGTCGCGCGGACAGGTTTTCCTGTCCTGATATCCGCCGAACGCAAAGGTTGCAGGAGCGTCGCGATCGGCTTCATGCAGGCGCGCACCACGATGGTCTCGCCGTTTGACATGCCTCCTTCGATTCCTCCCGCGTTATTGCTCGAACGCACAAAACGGCCTTTGGTGTGAGCGATTTCATCGTGCACTTCCGAGCCGAACCTCTCGGCATACCCGAAACCAAGACCGATTTCCACTCCCTTTATACCGGGAATAGACATGACGCCCTGGCACAACCGGGCATCGAGTCTCCTGTCAGGATGCGCGTAGGTGCCTAATCCCGCAGGCACGCCCTCAATCCTGACCTCGAGAATCCCTCCCACGGTATCCCGGCGGTCGATCGCCTGCCGGATTTTCGCTCGCATCCTTGCCTTGTCCGTTTCCCCGCCGATGGAAACAGGCGCGCTTGACAGTCCGATACCGAATTCAGCGAGCAAGACCCGCGCCGCGGCGCCCACGGCAACCAGAGAAACCGTGCTGCGCGCAGACGCCCGCTCGAGTACGCAACGCGCATCGTTGAATCCGTACTTGAGCACGCCGGCAAGATCCGCATGTCCCGGACGGGGGCTCGTAATCAACGGCAGCCGCTCGATGGAAAAATCCCTGTTTTCGACAAGCAGCGACAGGGGACTGCCCAAGGTCACGCCTTTTTTCAGGCCGGAGAGAATCCGGACGGTATCATGCTCAATCTGCATCCTCTTTCCCCTGCCAAAACCCTGCTGGCGGCGTTTGAGCTCTCTGTTAATATCCTGCACCGTTAAAGGGAGCCCGGCGGGCAGACCTTCCAGAATCGCCAGCATGCCGTACCCGTGAGATTCCCCGCTTGTCAGATAACGAAGCATAGATTCCTCCTTATTCTTGCCACAGCCCTCTTTTTTCACTGCGTGCCTGCAGGTACAAATCATCGAATAGCTCAGCGTATTTCGTGTTCGGCGGTATCTTCATCGGCGATGCGTACCCATCCTGCATCATCCGGGCATTGACGAACGTCCCGTCCTCCAGATACACATAGGCCAGGAGCCGATTATATTTGTCCCTGCGCTCGACGTCAAACTCAAGACGCACCCGCTGTCCTGCACACAGACGTCTCGCGTATTCCCAGGACTTTTTCCCCATCGCGATAATCTCCAGGGGATTTTTCTTCAACCGCCTCGCGTCGCGGTGAAGCTTCTGCGACTCATGCGCCTCCGGCGTATCGACGCCGATCAGGCGCACGCGCTCGCCTGTTGCCAGCGACAACGTATCTCCGTCGATAACCGAACGGACAGTCACAAACTGCCCGCTATCGACAGCAGGAGCTGCCGTCCGAGAGGTAAAACGCGCAAAATCTCCCCGCGCGTACGCCGCGATCAAGCCGGAGATAATGAATGCCGCCACAACAAGCGGGGACCGTGTTCGTCGCCTGCGCATAGTTTATAGACCCGCGCTCACCAGCTGCGCGAGCACGATGATATCCTCGGTACAAAAAATTCCGGTTATACTGCAATCGAAAAAAACTGCCGCGTCAGGCCCGAATTCATCGTCCGCGGCCCAGAGTTTGATCAACATCGGAACCCCATCACATGGGTGCACAATAACCGCGGCATCCGCGTCTTCCGCGGCTTGCGCGGCCGACGCCGCGCCAAAACGCTCCGCAGTCTCTTTCAGCGCCCAGGGCCTCTTGCCGTATTTACGCACCAGCGGGCTGACCACCCGCTGCTTGAACGCCGGATAATACCCTTCGATACGGACGAGCTCGCGGAACGTCAGCCACTCTCCGGATACCGGAGGAAGTCCTTTGAGTTTGCGCGCGAGATAATGCACGATGAGGATCGCGCTCAAATCTTTTGCAGGGACATTGCACGCGTCAGACACAACCGTGCGCTGTGCCGGCGACACCGTATAGGTATCAGCGAGGAACCGCACCGGATACATATCGTGTCCGGAAACCTCGCTGAGACTGAGCCAGGCCTTTTCAAGAGCAGGGGCGTATGACATATATGCGTTTATTGCATTTCGCTGTGTCTCTTCAGTATACGTTATCAAGAAACTTTAATCAAGCACAGCACTTCTGGTATAATGAACGCCATGATCTATGACCGTTTCCAGAAGGAGGCAATCAACCACATCAATGCCGGCCATTCGGTGGTGGTCTCCGCTCCCACGGGCGCGGGAAAAACCGCGATTGCCGAGCACGTGATCACGACCTCAATCGAAAAAAACCTCGGCGTCATTTATACCGCGCCGATCAAGGCCCTCTCCAACCAGAAATTCCGCGATCTGCAGCGCATGTACGGCGACCATATCGGCATCCTTACCGGCGACGTTTCCATCAATCCCGAAGCGGCGGTCATGATCATGACGACCGAAATCCTCAGGAACAAGATTCTCGACGAACCAGAGCGCCTGTCGCGTTACTCCTGGGTCATCTTCGACGAAATCCATTATCTGGACAATCACGAGCGCGGCACGGTGTGGGAAGAATCGCTCATGCTCCTGCCCGAACACATGAATATACTCGGCCTGTCCGCGACCATCCCCAATATCAAGGCATTCGCCTCCTGGATTGAGGCAGTGCACAAAAAACCCGTGCGCATCGTGATTGAGGAGAAACGGCCGGTGCCGCTGCATTTTCTCTTCTACTGCGCCAACACCGTCACCTCCAAGCTCGAGCACGTGCGCAAGCTGAAAGTTCCCAAACAGGAACGAATCTACAATCTGATCAATTATCTGCGCGATAAGGAAGGCCTGCCCGCGATTTATTTCGTGTTCGGCCGCAGGCGCGCCGAAGACCTGGCGCTTGCGGTATCGGGATTCTCTTTTCTCGGCCAATCCGAGCGCCGTACAATCGAAGAGATGTTTGCGTCGCTGTGCGAACGTTTCGACCTGAAAAACGAGCCCTCTGCCCAGCGCCTGTATCCGCTCATCCAGCGCGGCATCGCCTATCACCACGCCGGCATGCTCCCCACGCTCAAAGAAGTCATCGAGCGGCTCTTTACCAGCAAGCTCATCAAGATCATCTTCACTACCGAGACCTTCGCCCTCGGCATCAACATGCCCTCGCGCTCGGTCATTTTCGACGAGCTGATGAAATTCTACGGCCGTTTCATGCGCTACCTGAAAACCCGGGATTTCTACCAGATGGCAGGGCGCGCAGGCAGGCGCGGCATCGATACCGAAGGATTCGTCTACTGCAGGATCAATCCCCGCCGGGTCGACCTGAGAGAAATCCACCGTGTGATCTATTCACAGCCTGAGGAAGTACGCAGCCAGTTCAACACTTCCTATGCGACTATCCTCAATCTCTACCAGAGATTCAAGGAAAACCTCGTGGATATCTATCCCCGCTCGTTCCATTATTACCAGTCGCACAAGTCAGAGCAAAAGAAAGCCGTAGCGCTCATGCGCGCGAAACTCGACTTGCTTAAGCAATTCGGCTGCATTGATAACGGAGAACTCACCGAAAAAGGCAAATTCGCCAAAGCGGTCTACGGATACGAGTTAATCCTCTCCGAGCTCTACGAAGAAAACATTCTTGAACAGCTCGACGAGTTCGGCCTGGGAATCATGGCAGCGGCAATCGTTTTCGAGCCGCGCAAGAACCAGCTCCTGCCGCATTCTTTGTCAAAGGGGGCGCGCTCCCTGCGTCACGCCTGCGAACGCATTCACGCGGATATTAAAGACCAGGAACGGTCGTTACGCGTCTGGCCGGCGAGCAAAATGCCGTACTTCCATTTAAGCGCGGCAATGGAGGCATGGCTGCGCGGCACGGATTTCAACAAGACGCTTTCCTATACGGATACGGACGAGGGAGAGCTGGTGAGATATTTCAGGATGTCGGTACAGATCCTGCGCGAGATTGCGGACGCGCCGATTTCATCCTACGTGCTCAAGGATAAGGTGCGCGAGACGATCAGGGTGATTAATAGAGACGTGGTGGATGCGGAGAAACAGCTGCGCGAGAGCGAATAAATAGGGACAGTCCCTATTTATTCCGGCAGCTTTCCTGTTTCTTTGTAAATAAGGTAATCCTGCAACACCTGTGCGTGGTCGAAACACAATTCCTTTCTGTCGATATCCTCCCATGTCAGTATATCGAGGCTCGCAGCATCATCCCCAGCATGAGGCGTACCAATTGCCTTGGCAACGAACACAACGGTTACCGTATGAAAACGCGGGTCGCGGTCAGCACGGGAATAGGTATGGAACTGCCGCAAGTTTTCCAGCTCAACGCCTGCCTCTTCTTTCAATTCCCTGCGCACTGCTTCTTCCAGGCTCTCGCCGTAGTCAAGGAACCCTCCGGGCAATGCCCAGCCAAACGGCGGATTCGACCTGCCCACGATAATAACGCCTTTATCGGTTTCAGCTATACAGTCAACTGTGACAAACGGCCCGGTCTGCAGCACGTCGACAACATGATTCAAATACTGGAGAACACCCTTTTCAAATGCTGCGCGCGTTTTCTCATCGAACAGGCAAAAGACAATCTCCTTGAGCTTGGAAGAATTCTCGCGCAGGTGACGGTATACTTCCTGCGCCATGATTTTCGCCGATGCCAGCGCCGGGAACCCGCCGGTGCCGCAGCCTAATGCCGGCAGCGCAAGCGTTTTAATCTTTAGCTTCTCCGCCGCGAGCAGCGCGTTACGGCAGGCAAGCCTGATCTTGAATTCGTCAGTCTTAAAATCCATACCCATGGTCGCGGCATGGATCACGTACGTACAGGAAAGCGTCCCTGCTTTCGTCGTAACCGCCTCTCCCACGCCGATCGGGCCTTTTTTCCTGGCCTCATCCTCAATCGTCTTGCCGCCCTTTTTCTTGATCGCAGCAGCCAATCCCCCGCCCATCTCCAGTTCGTTGTTCGCAGGATTGACGATGGCATCGACTTTGAGATCGGTTATGTCGGCTTTGACGACTGTAATATCAGTCTCTTTAATTTTCATCTTCTTGTATCCCCTGCTCCACCGTCATTGCCAGACTCGGCACCCTGCCTATCCTGCGCGCCACCTTCCACTCCGGGAGTGTACATTCCCGAAGTGGTAAATAAGTGGTAAATAAGGGCTGTCCCTATTTATTCCCCAGAGCATCGTCCGGCAATGATGGTTGTGCGCTCATACAGAAACTACAGGCACATACTACTCCCCACCGAGCGCGCGGTCAAGCGCAAAGTAAGTGCTGCCATAGTTTTTTGGTTCAGGGAGAATCTAGCGTAAAAAGCTGGCTAGGAAAGAGGCTAAAAGATAGCAGACTACGTAAACGAGGAGAACGTTCAGGTACGCTGGCGAGGCAATAAGGCCAATGATACGTAAGATAATAAACCACATCTGCAATGCGCGGGCAGAGGTGTGTTTGGGTTTAAACACCACGTGCTGGAGAGAATCATACTTGTGCCATTCTCTTGATGTAATCCTTCCTTCGGCGCTCAAAAGTTCATATGAGCGCGAGCCGGGAAACGGCGTCAAAATGGTAAGAGAAACCAGGTACAGTCCGGACCGCAGCAGAAACCAGCCAAGCCGCGCATAATCGCGGTGCGTATAGTAATCGAATCCAAGCACGAAACTTCCCGTCACGCGGATACCGTGGGCCTTGATTTTGCGGATCGCTTTGCGGTAATCCTCTGTCGAATGCATGCCGTGCACGGATGTCTTCTGCAGGCGCTCGGGATAAATCGTCTCCAATCCCACGAATAAATCCGTGCATCCGCTCTCTTCTGCCAGGGCAAGCGCCTCGTCATCAAAAGAGATATCTATGGAGCTGTTGCCTGCCCAGCGCAGATTAAAATCAGCCAGCCGGGAAAACAGCTTTTTCGCGTACTCGGGATTCGAATAAATATTGTCGTCGCGGAAAATGAACCGCGGTTTGCGGCCAAAAGGCCTCTTGAGACTGCTGTTTATCCGGTCGATGAGCGCAATCGCCTGCTCGAATTTCACCAGCCGCGGCGCGCCGAACGGCGGCACGCAGAATTCGCAACGGTATTTGCATCCCCGGCTCAGGAGCACACCCGTACGGTACAATACGTGAGGATCCATGCTCATAAAAAACTGATAGCTGGGAGAGAAATAATCCTCAAGCGGCTGGGCGCGATATTCTCTTTTGAGCCCGCCTGTCTCATAATCCCTGACCACCTGCCCCCACACGGACTCTGCTTCGCCGATGACGACGCTGTCCGCATGTTCGAGCGCCTCCTGCGGGAAAATACTCACATGCACGCCTCCCATTACCACGCGCGACCCAGCCTTACGGAAACGGTCGGCTATTCTATAAGCCTCGCGGGCGTTCGAGGTCGCGCAGGAAATCCCCACCAGGACACCCGGCACAAAATCTGCCTTACGCCAGAAGAGTTTCTGGTTGAATATTTTTATTTTGTATTCAGGCGGAGTTAATGCCGGAATGATATACAGAGGAAATGTTCCGGGAGTCTGAAAAAAGAATCGCAGCGCGAGGCGGATAAGTAGATGGCTGGTCGCGGGAAGGACCAGGTACAGTTCTTTCTTGACAGGCGTACTCACCTTGTGTCGTACAGGATTTTATTCCCCGATGATCTTGACCAGGACGCGCTTACGGCGCCGGCCGTCAAACTCGCCGTAGAATATCTGCTCCCACGGCCCAAAATCCAGTTTCCCTTTTGTCACGGCAACCACCACTTCCCTTCCCATGATCGTCCTTTTCAAATGCGCGTCGCCGTTATCTTCACCGGTGCGGTTATGCCGGTACTTGTCTTTCCCGAACGGCGCCAGTTTTTCGACCCACTGCAGGAAATCCTCATGCAAACCCGGCTCATCGTCATTAATAAAGACGCTCGCCGTGATATGCATGGCATTCACCAGGCACAGCCCCTCCTTGATGCCGCTTTTGGCAAGCAGGTCTTCAACCTGACCGGTAATGTTGACGATCTGGTAGCGTTCGGGAGTGGAAAACACAAGATACTCAGTAAGTGATTTCATTATCTGTATCCTCTACATGGCGCAATCAAGCTGCTCAAGCATCTGCCTGCCGATAACTCCGTCGCGCGCGTACGCAGGAATGCCTCCTGAAACAACAACCGAAGCGTCGGTCCGCTCGCGGCAATTCTCGCCCACGCAAATACGCCGCAGAAGGAATTTCTTCACCTTGACGCGCCGCTTCCCTACCCGCACGCTGCCCGCCGGCTGGCGCTCAAGAGGAATATCCAGCCGCCTGAAGGCCGTGCGGGTCAACAGCACAAAAGGGAGATCCTCCTGATATAAAAGCACTGCGGGCACTGTATCGTTGAGCTGGACCCGCACAAAGGACCTGCCGGTTGTGTCGGTAAGAAAACCGTCGGGGATGAGCTTACGTTCTGCTGCCGCGTGCTCCAGAAAAAAACACAACAGGCATACAGCGATGATGATAACGGCAAAACGGCGCATAGTTACGGTTTGGGAAACCCTTTGAGCGCGTCCAGCGAAGCGCGCAGCTCTTCATCGGGTAATTCGCAGTCCACGAGTTTGCCGTCGAGATACTTTTCGTATCCCGCCAGGTCCATCAACCCGTGGCCGCTGTAATTAAACAATATCACTTTCTCCCTGCCTTCTTCCCGGGCCTTGACCGCCTCCTCGATGACGCAGGCGATAGCGTGGCTGGTCTCGGGAGCGCACACAAATCCTTCGGTCTTTGCCCAAACAAAAGCTGATTCATAGCACTTGATCTGGTCGTACGCGCGCGCGTTCACCAGACCCTGCACTGCGGCTTCGCTCACCAGCGGCGCCATGCCGTGATAGCGCAGACCGCCGGCATGGATGGCCGCGGGAATAAAGGCGTGACCGAGGGTATGCATCGCCAGAAGCGGCGTCAGACGCGCGATGTCACCGTGGTCGTAGGTAAACGGGCCGCGGGTCATGGTCGGGCATGCCTTGGGCTCGACGGCAATAATCTCAATCTTGTCTCCGTGAATCTTATCGCAGGCAAACGGAAACGCCAGGCCTGCGAAATTGCTCCCGCCTCCCACACAACCGATCACGACGTCCGGCTGTTTCTCTCCGGCGGATTGCAGCTGTTTCTTCGCTTCGAGCCCGATGATGGTCTGATGCAGGAGCACGTGGTTGAGCACGCTGCCGAGCGCGTACCTGGTCCGTCCCGTGGTATCTGACACCGCGTCTTCCACTGCCTCGCTGATCGCGATACCTAAGCTGCCCGGCGTGTCAGGCATCTTGCTTAAGACGTCCCTGCCTGACCGGGTAAGCTGGCTCGGACTTGCCACGCACTGCGCGCCCCAGAGCCGCATAATGGTTTTACGCAGCGGTTTCTGGTCATAACTGATACGCACCATGTACACCCGGCATTCGAGCCCGAGCAGCGAACACGCCAGGGACAACGCGGTTCCCCACTGCCCTGCGCCGGTCTCTGTGGTCAATCTCTTGATGCCAAACTGTTTGTTGTACCAGGCCTGGGCTACCGCGGTATTCGGCTTGTGGCTGCCAGCAGGCGACGTACTCTCGTCTTTATAATAAATCCGCGCCGGGGTATTAAGGAATTTTTCCAGATACACCGCGCGGCGTAACGGCGCGGGTCTCCAGCGGTAGAGAATCTCAAGAACCTCCTGGGGGATATCGATCCAGCGTGCCTTTGACATCTCCTGCTCGATGAGATTCGATGGAAACACCGGCTCCAGCATCTGCGCAGTCACCGGCTTCCCATCAGGCGTCAAGGGAACGTGCACAGGGTGAGGAAGATCCGCGGCGAGATTATACCACTGACGCGGAATCTCGCGCTGATCAAGAGGTATGATTGTACGATCC
>CAZDUF010000009.1:0-6418 GCA_964508555.1 uncultured Planctomycetales bacterium | reverse complement strand
GCATGAAGCTCGAACCATGCACACACTGCAGCGCGGCGAAACAGGCTCGCAGATATTCTGCCCGAACGTTACCAATACCGTATTGAGTTTGATCCAAAGATCACGCGGCACGATTTTTTCGAGCGCCTCTTCTGACGCACGAGGATCCTTGGTGCGTATCCAGCCGAGACGGTTCGGGATGCGGTGCACGTGCGTGTCCACGCAGATGGCGGGGATGCCGTATCCCAGTCCCAGGACAAGATTCGCGGTCTTACGGCCCACGCCGGGAAGGGACAGGAGTTCATCCCGGGTATGCGGCACCTTTCCCGCGAACCGGCTGACGATGATTCGGCTGGCCCCGATGACTGCGCGCGCCTTGGTGCGGTAGAACCCGACGGGATAAATCGCTTTCTCGACGGTCCGGGGTTTGAGCCTGGCGAGCGCCTGCGACGTACGGGCGAGTGAGAAAAGCCTCGCGGTTGCCTCAGCAGTCACCTCATCGCGCGTGCGCAGGCTCAGCATGCACGAAATCAGAACAGGATAGGGATTGCCTAACACGGCGACTTTGGTCACAATCGGCACCACGCAATCCTTGACCTGCCGTTCGATGGCGCTGACCAGCCGCCGGACTGTTGCCTGACTTATTTTACCTTCCACGAAACACTGCCTGTGCCGTCGTCGACTTCGATCGGGGCTCCGGCAGGCGCATCGTTCTGGAGCCGGCGCGCATACATGCGCTGTACCTCATCGACGGGAATACTGTTTTTCGCGGCGATCTCGCGGTAAATGACCATGCGGTCAGAGTTCTCCGCGTTCATGACGTTACGCGCTGCCGCGTCTGCCAGCGAGGGATCACGCGCGGACAATAATCCTACAGCATTCTCACCAAGTGCGCCGCTGGCAAGCAGCTGCCGCACCTGCTCAAGACGATCTTTCCTGCGTAAGGCAGCATCCTGCGTCGCGGGACTCACGGCTTCCTGCGCAGAGGCGCGCACCGGGGCATCCGATTGCCCCGGGTGCTGTGCATACGCATCAGTCACGAAAATCCCGAGGAATCCCTGCGGCCCGGGCACGGCAGGTTTTGCCGCGTCCCCTCCCGACACCAGGTTCTCGATAGAATCGATATCGCTCTGCACGTGCTGATACACGTCCAGACGCATGGTGATATCAAGTTTAATCGGATCTTTCGGCGCCTCGACCCTGACTCTGGCGCATCCGAGAGACAACTGCAACGACCACAAAATAACCGCCAGCGCCGCACATGTGCCAAGCCTTTTCATCATTTCTTCCTCCTTAAACTACGGTGTGTGGACGGCAGGATGCACCACGACCGTAAACGCTATCTTGCCTCCCGCCTCCGCCTCAAAAACCATGCCGCAGGTAAGTCCCTCCTCTGACATTCCCGTACGTATGGTGCATGTATTATACTTATAATTTTTTAAAGTTTCCATCAATAAGTCGGCTGCCATGCGCTGCGGCATGGTCTTTCCGATATTTTCGATGATTCTGCGGTCGCGAATGGAGAGGACACCGGGCTGTGCCGCATGAAAATCTCCGTCAACAACGCCAAGCATGCTGCCGGCGCCTTCAACCAGAAGAGTCCCTTCAAGCGGTCCTGAGGCCGTAAACTTATCCTCAACTTTGAGCTGTTTCACCACGTCAGCGAATTCGACGCCCCGTGCGCGCATCGCCAGTCGGTATGACACAGGCAGACCCAGCGTAACATCAATTTTACCGAGTAGTTTTCCGCCAAATAAAGCAGCGGTAATCCTCGGAAAACTTAGTGTGTTCGCCTGCAATCCTACGGGACTCTCCAGGTTCCTTGCCGATATCTTCCCGTAAGAAATCGCTCCGCAATACAACAGACCCGTTTCTTCGCCCTGCAGAGCGGTCAACGACGCGCGCTCGACCGTGCAACCGGCATAGCTGAGAGAATCAAGCGCGGCATCAAGACGCTGCACCTGTCGCTTTAAACCGTCTGCCTTGAGCGTCACCAAGAGGACTGCGTTCACGTCCCTGGACTGAAGCTTGATCTGCGCCCTTCTGAGCTCGATCTCTCTGAAGCGTACCAGACCCGGGCCGCCTACGCGTGCGGGAAACAAACTACGCAGCGACGAAACATCTTTCGTTCCCAGTGAAATTGCAATCGCAGCATCGTCAACGGTTACCGACGATACAAGACCGGTGAGTACGCGGGCTGAATACGCAGCCGTCACCTGTCTCACCGTGACGTGATACTGGGGATGCGTGACGGAAATTCCGGAAATGGTGCACCTGCCCAGCGGATAGAATCGCACGGCTTCGACCTTGACCTGACTCCCGCAAAAAACGCTTTTGAGCGCGACCCTGGCAACGAATATGCCCACCGGCCTGGCTGCGGCTATGCAGGCAAGGACAACCAGAAATACAACCGCTATCGACGGCCGCTCTAAACGCACCCGTTTCATCAGAATGACGCTCCTACCCGCGCCTCGACGTACATTCCGTTCTCGAGATTGACCTTACCGAGCGAATCCCGGTATTGAAACCTGCGGTTAAATACCCCGCCGCAGGCGAACACTGCGGTCATGTTTCGGGATATCGCGCACGATAGTGCCGCGCCGGCGCGCACATTTCTGTACTGGAGAACCGCCGTCTGATAATCTCCCTTTTTGACCTCGTACTCCGCGGCAGAGCTGCCCGCTTCAAGAGCCAGAGTCCAGCGGTCATCGAGTTTATACGAAACGTTGGGAGAACGCGGCGTAATATTGACGGTCAAACGCTCCGACGGGATATAGCGGAATCCGAACACCGGGAACACTTCGGTCTCATAGTCCGGATACCAGGCAACGCCCGCGATATACACCCACTGTTCGTTCGGCTTGCGGATGAGGACCGCGCGGGAAAGGATCCTGAAATCAGAGGTTTCAAACGACCAGCTGTCGCCGAAAAACGACGGGCTGACGCCCACGCGCAAATACGTTTTATCAAAGGAGAGAAACGGCACCGTGGTCTCGACATCAGTTTTCAGCGCCACCAGGCGCGACGGAAGCTCAAGAGGCGACGAGTTGTCGATGCCGACATAGCCATTGGACAGACCGAACGTCACCGGCAGCACGCCGCCGGCTTTGACGGTATAGCGTGTCTGTGCCTCGGCTTCGGTAATCGCCACCTCACCCTGTAATCCGTCTGCGTCAGCCGCCGGCAGATACCGCACAGAGGTCTCAAACACACCGCCCTCATCGATGCCATTGTCAGCGGCCATAACAACAGATGCCTGAACGATCAATATCCCGATGAGTGCAAACACACGACAGGACCCTTTCATGCATCTCTCCTTTGATACTATCGTCATTGCGAGCAATCTACATTTAGACTGCTCACAATGACGTCCGGGTAAAAAGGTGCGCCTCGGTGAAATTGATAATACTGTTCATCATCTCGACCGCCTGCACCGGGTATGCGCCGACCGCGCTTTCCGCCGAGAGCATCACGTAATCGGTGCCGTCAAAAATGGCGTTGGCCACGTCGGACACCTCGGCGCGCGTGGGACGCTGATTCTGCGTCATACTCTCGAGCATCTGGGTAGCGGTAATCACGAATTTTCCCGCCTGCCTGGCTTTTCTGATAAGCTCTTTCTGCACAACCGGCACTTCGTAGATCGGCAGGGAAACCCCCATGTCGCCGCGCGCAATCATGATCCCGTCGCAGACCTTCAGAATCCCCCCGATGTGCCTGATGCCCTCCCTGTTCTCGATCTTGGCGATCAGCTTGACGGACCCCGCCCCTGTTCCCAGCGCAGCGCGCACGTGGAGCATATCCCGGGGAGAGCGCACAAAAGACTGCGCGATATAATCGACCTTGTGCTCAATGGCAAATCCTATGTCGCGCTTGTCTTTCGGTTTTAACCCGGTAAAGGGAAGACGCACGCCGGGCATATTGATACCTTTGTGCTCTTTCAGGGTGCCCGGAACCACGACGCGCGCCTCAATGCTTTTCTTGAGGCGCCGGACAACCGTCAGATGGATCGTACCGTCGTCGATGAAAAGCGATGCGCCGGCGGGTATGAGACGCAAGTCTCCGTCATAATCGAAGGGAATCCGCGAACCCTCCCCCGGTGCGGAATCCTGCGAAAGTTCGATGCGCTGGCGGGGCTTCAACAGCAGAGTTGTAGCTTTCAAGGTACCAATGCGTATGCGGTACCCTTCAAGATCGGCAAGAATGCGGATGTGGCGTCTGCGCTTGGCGTTTAACCGGCGCACCAGATGAATGCGCGCCAGGTGGTCAGCGTGCGTGCCGTGGGAAAAATTGAGGCGCACGACGTCCATGCCGGCCTCCATCATGGAACGGACGACCGCCTCCCTGCTCGATGCAGGCCCAAGCGTGCAGATGATTTTAGTGCGGGGCATTACTCGGCAATGTTCGTTGTGGTTTCCGGTGACTGCGTTTCCCGAGATATCCTAGCACACTTCGACGGATTTTCAAAATGCTGGTAATCTCTGACCCCCTTCCACGCCCCGCCCCAGATCCACCCGAGGCGCTGCATGGTCGTAACGAGCAGGGAGTCAGCCCGCAAGGTACCCGGCGAACCGGGCGCGTACGAGGCTCCCCGGGGAAGCACGACTCCCTTGGCGGTAAAAGGATTCTGCTGCGGATTGATGTCGATGGCACAGCCGAGCGCGTGCGCAGACAACGCTTCGGACGCGGTCTTCTTCCGGTAGTGGAACGCGCCGGTATTGTTCGCGCGCATGGAGAGATCATCCGACCATCTACCGTTACGCCTGAAGCGGGGATCGGACAAGGGGATGACCGAAGCAAACGGGAATTTCTCCTCGAGGGCGGCGCGAAACAATTCCCTGATGTCCTCGCTGCAGTCCCGGTGTACAAGAACCTGCCCGCGGTGGACCCGTCCGTCAAACGAATAATACAGCACATCGAGAAGATCGAGTTTTTTGAGCACTCCCGCGGGGCAGCCCGGCTCAACGCCGTTGAGCGCCTCGAGCCTCGTCATCGCGCTGTCGACGATCGGATCCTCCGGCGTGCCCGCAGGCTCGCTCGGACGCGCGCCGGCGAGAATGCCGCGCACGTCGGTCTTGAAGGCGTAGCGCGGTTCGTTGAGCGTTCCGGAAAGTGTGATCGTGCCGAACCTCCCCGACCGGGAGACCAGGGCGGTTGTCACATCCTTGAACGTGCCGGTGAGCGGCACCCGCTCGTCGTGAATCTCGACATCGAGCTTCCCGGCGAGCGAGGAATCGAAACCCGCGCGCAGACTGCCGGAGACGGTCGCGATATCCCCTTTCATCACCACGTCGCCGGATGTAACAGCGCGGTCGGCAAGTTTAAAACTGCACGTCCCCTCGCGGAAAACGATATCCGTGAAATCGCGCGTGAACATAAGCCTTCCCATACCTCTGAAAAGATTCAGGCTCCAGAGCCGGCCGTTTGAGATACGCGCGTTACCGTTTCCCGACACTCCTGACAGGTCGTCCAGGAAACCGTTCAAGGCAGCATTCAGCGTCAACGCGCCGCTCAGGTTTTTATCCCGCGGAGAAAGAGTCTCTTGCAGACATGTGATATCCACGCCTATAGCCTCAATCGTCAACCAATAGGGCCTGCCGCGGGCGCGCGTGTTCAGCGACCCGGAAGCCCGCACCGAACCTTTGCTCAAAGCCGCAGACGCATGCGGAATATCGATGACGCCGTACGACTGATTATATTCCGCAAACAGGTTCTCCCACTCAAGACCAGCCGCGCGCACGGATTTCCCGGTGAGAATAAGCGACAGTTTGAAACTGTCACTGCCGAGGGGCCCCTGCGCCTCGACACGGGCGCCGAGCGTACCCGACGGCCGGAAGAAATCATAGGCCGCAGGATCAAGAAAACGCTCAAGGTCCCGCGCATCGATCGTCGCATCGCCCTTGATCTGGCACACCGGCGCTTGTGTGCCCGGCATCACCTTCCCGGACAGGGCGAACAGGCTCCGCGCGTACCTGCCGGTCAGCGACGCGATGGCAACCCCCGTGCTGCTTGCGGAGAACGCGGTCTCAAAAGTGAGGTCGTCGGACGAGCAGCGGGTATACACGGCGGGAGCGGCGAAATGCTTCAGCGTTCCCTCGCTGCGAAAACGCCGTGTATCGTGCGCGAAGCGTACATCTTTCCATTGCATCCCGTCAACAGAAAAGGCAAAAAGCCCGCTGATGTGTTCTAAGGTAATCCCCGCGTCGAACGCGGCGCGGGCTCCGTCGACTGATACGGTGCCGCTCAGTTCGTCAAAGGTATCCCGGGAAAAAGGATGAGAGAGCATATCAAGCGTCAGGAAGGCGTCTCCGGCGAGCTGCGCGGGGATGGAAAAACCATACTGCTCCCGTGCCGCGCGCGAGAGCACCGCGAGATCGTTCGCGCAGGACACCCGCAGCGACACCACGGGATCGCTGAAATTCGAAACCATAAACCGGGCGTT
>CAZDUF010000008.1:0-24424 GCA_964508555.1 uncultured Planctomycetales bacterium | reverse complement strand
CCCGGCAGACTTTCTGGAAGCTGATCAAGAAATACGCGTTGCGCGCCGGGATCAGGAAGAATATCAAGCCGCACCTGTTGCGGCATTCGTTTGCCACGCATCTGATCGAGCGCGGCGCCGATCTGCGTTCGGTGCAGGAGATGCTCGGGCATTCGGACATCTCGACCACGCAAATCTATACGCATATCAACAAGGACAGGCTCAAGAGCGTGCATAAGACATATCATCCGAGGCCATAGTTGGCGAGGAGCGGACGTCCCACATTTGCGCAGCGGCGCACACCGGCCATTCCGATATGGCCGGGTGCCTACGGAACTCCTTAGCATGTTTAATGTAGTCGTTGAAACCGTGGGACCCAGGTAAAACATGGAAGATTATATTTCAAAGTTGCCGCAGGAGGCCCAAGATGTCGTTCGTCTGGTATCTCGCGTAGCCCGGCAACAGAAGACGCGCGTGTACCTGGTCGGCGGGTGCGTGCGTGATATGTTGCTCGGCAGGGTGAATGAGATCACCGATCTGGATTTTGCCGTCGAAGGAAACGGTATTACGCTTGCCGAAGCGGTTGCGCGCCGACTGGGCGTTCCTCTGGTGCGGCATGCGCGGTTCGGTACCGCCAGCCTTGTGTCGGGATCCATGCGGCTGGATTTCGCTTCGACGCGCGCGGAATCGTATCCGCATCCCGGTCACCTTCCCGTTGTTCAAGCCTCAACGATTGAGGAAGATCTGCGGCGCCGCGATTTCAGCGTGAACGCCATGGCGATCGATTGTGCGTCCGGAACCGCTGCGCCCGCGCTGCTGGACCCATGTTCCGGACGCGACGATTGCCGGCGCGGTCTGATCCGCGTCCTGCACGATGCCAGTTTCAGCGACGACCCGACGAGGATACTGCGTGCGGTGCGGTTTGGGCAGCGGTTGCGGTTCCGCATTGAGCCGCATACCCTGCGGCTGCTCAGATGCGCGTCAGAGGCGGGTGTTTTGAAACGCGTGGATCATCAGCGTCTGCGCGATGAGCTGCTTCTCATGCTCAAAGAAGAGCGGGCGCTGTGGATACTGCGTCGCCTTGAGGCGCTCATCGGTATGTCTTTTTTGTGCCGCGGCCTGCGCTTCGGCGCGCGCGCGCAACGTTTCTTCAGGGCGGTAGACGGTCAGGCAGCGTGGTTCGAGCGCACCTATGCGCATCGCCGCAGGCTCGATGTGTGGATACTGCGTTTTATCGCCCTGGTGGATACGCTCTCGTCAGCCCGGACAGGCGAGCTGGTTCAGCGGCTTGGTTTAAGGCGAGGAGAGCGCATCAGGATACTGTCGTATAAACGCCTGGCGCGGAAAGCCGGCAGGGCCCTTTCGCGCCGCTCTCTCGCCGGCGCCGAGGTGTGGAGGATATTAGAACCGCTGAGTTATGAAACGATACTCGCCATCCGGGCGCGTTTTCCCGGAGCGCGGCGGCATATCGACTCATTCTTTGCGGTTTACAGCGATGTCCGCGTCAGTGTCACGGGCAGCGATATCCGCGCGCTGGGCATCGTCCCGGGGCCGCTGTACAGGAAGCTGTTGGCGCGGGTGCTTCGCGAGAAATTGAACGGGCGTCTCAAGACGCGCGAAGAAGAACTTGCTTTTATCGGGACATTCGCGCGGTTGCAGCAGAGTCCATAACGACAGGAGAGCGTCATGGGACGTAAAGAAAAAGTCGAGCATCAACTGCGCAGGGAAATCAGTCTCATCCTGCACGATGAGTTGAAGGATCCGCGCCTGGGTTTTATCACCATTACCGGCGTCGAGATGGCTGCCGACCTGCGGCACGCCAAGATATTTTACAGTATCCTCGGCAGGGAAGAGGACTACGCCAAGACGAAGATCGCTTTGGAATCGGCGCAAGGCTATATCAGGCATCTCATCGCGACGAGGATGATGCTGCGGTTTACGCCGGAACTTATGTTCCGCGAAGATCGTTCCACGGAGTACGGCATCCATATCCAGAAGGTAATCGATGAGATTCACGAGCGGGAGGAACATGAAAGCACACAGAAGAGAAACTCGACCGAAAGCGTCCGGGAGCCCACGCGCAGACCTGCGGCGCGTCGTCGACTTCGTGCGAAGAAACGATAATTTTCTGATTACGACCCATGTGAACGTCGAGGGTGATGCGCTTGGCTCGGAGTTGGCGTTTCTCGGGCTTCTGCGCGCACTCGGCAAGCGCGGGGTAATCGTCAATGACGAAGCGGTTCCGTCAGAATACCGCTTTCTTCCCGGGACCGGGCGTATTATCCGTTATGCCGATGCCCGCCGGGTGACGTTTAACTGCTGCGCCGTGCTTGACTGTTCCGATATATCCCGCACCGGCAAGGTCGCGTCTCGCATCGGGACGGGCATCCCCGTCGTGAACATTGACCACCATGTTTCAAACCGGCGCTTTGGCGCCGTTAACTGGATCGAGCCGGAGTTCTCCTCCTGCAGCGAACAGATATTTGTCCTCTATAAAACCATGCGCGTCCCGTTTGACAGATCCGCGGCGGCGAATCTGTACACCGGGATGATGACGGATACGGGGTCGTTTCGCTATCCGAACACGTCTGCCGGCACGCATCGTGCAGTCGCAGAATTGATGGGGTTCGGGCTTGATCCCAGCGATCTGTACCGCAGGATGTATGAAAGCGTGCCGTACGAAGACATGAAGTTCCTTATTTCGGTGCATGCGACGCTCAAGAGTGCTGCCGGAGGCAGGGTGGTATGGTTTGAGATTCCACCCGACCAGGGGCGCCCGGATCGGACCGGATGGGATCTGACGGAAAAGATCCTGAGTTTCGGACGTTCCATCCGGGGAGTGGAGGCAGTGCTTCTGTTCCGTCAGACATGCCTCAATCCCCCGCAGGTACGGGTTAATTTGCGTTCCTCGGGCGCGCTCGACGTGAACGCAGTTGCCGCTTGTTTCGGCGGAGGGGGGCATCCGACGGCAAGCGGGGCAACCGTCTCAGGAACGCTCGGCCCGGTCGAACGTCGTGTCATCGGAGAAATCCGTCGGCGTATCCGTTCGGTGACGAGTACTGTTCGATGAAAATCGTACATGGCATACGCGGTATCGGGCGCTATCCAAAGCCGGTGGTCGCGCTCGGCGTGTTCGACGGAGTCCATGCGGGACACCGCGCGATTATTTCGTTCTGTGTTATGCGGGCGCGCGCGGTCGGGGGAACGTCCGTCGTCGTCACCTTCTGGCCGCATCCGGGCAGGGAAAAGCATCTCTCGTCGCTCTCGCACCGGCTGAGGCTGATCGAAGAGCTGGGTGTGGATGTGTGCGTGGTGATCCGCTTCACCGCCTCATTGAAGAGGCGTTCACCCGGCGTTTTCTCCCGGGATTTTCTTGCCGGGACCTTAGGCGCATATCTGGTGTGCGTCGGAGAAAATTTCCGTTTCGGCTATCGGGCTCGGGGTACGCCGCGCGAGCTCCGTCGCCAGGCGAAAGCACTCGGTTTCATGGTGCGTGTCTTCCGGGTCAAGCGCGTCGGCGGCGTGCGCGTCAGCTCGACGCTGATACGCGCCTGCATCAGGGCTGGAGATATCGCGAGAGCGAGCAGGCTCCTCGGCCGTCCGGTGAGTATCCTCGGCACCGTGGTGCACGGCAGGGGATACGGCTCGCGCCTCGGTTTCCCGACCGCCAACATCCATCCTCATCATGAAATCGTTCCCGCTGCCGGCGTTTATGCGGTGCGCGTGACGATAGCCAAGAAGACCATGCCCGGCGTATGTTATATCGGTCCTGCGCCGCGTTTCTTGCGGCGGGTGTTCCGTCCAGACGCTGACGCAGTCGAAGTTCATATCCTCGATTTTCACCGCGTATTGTACGGTGAGAATATCGAAGTACAAGTCCTCAAGCGCATCCGGGAGCGGATGGAGTTCGCAGGGCCCCTTGCGCTTGCCGCACGCATACAGCAGGATATCCACGTAGCGCGCTCCTGGTTCAGGAGCGCACATCTTTAAAAAACCTTTTCTTCCCCGAAAAACACACTACCTGTCCCCACTCCCGTAGCAACCACCACAATCTATTGTGCCAAGGTAATTTAACCTCTTTTTGTCTTGACACTTTCCCTCAATTTCTCTATACTTTGATACACAGTGGAGTGAAGTGGAGTGAAGTGGAGATAATATGTTTTACGGTGAATATACACATACTATTGACCGCAAAGGCCGCCTTATTCTTCCCGCCAAGTTCCGTGAAGTCGCCCATGCCCACTTCATCGAGAAGTTTTTTGTGACCCGGGGTCTTGATACGTGTCTTTTCATGTTTGCAGAGGAGGAATGGAAGAGTCAGGAGACGCGTTTCAAGTCAATTCCTTTTACCAATCAGCAGTCCCGTATTTTTAACCGTATCTATTTTTCCGGAGCCGTGGACGTTGCCCCTGACAAGCAGGGGAGGATCCTCCTTCCCCAGTACCTGAAAGATTTTGCCGAGATAAAAAGAGACGTCGTCGTTGTGGGGGTGTCCAACCGTATCGAGATCTGGTCCAGGGATACCTGGAAGGCTTTTTACGATCAGTCCCGCCAGTCTTTCGAGGACGTGGCGGAGAAATTGATGTCGCCGCACAAAGAACAGAGTTAGCCGGCGGACGGGTTTGCCGTTTACCGGCAAACAGGCTAACCGGCTCAACAGGCTAACACCTATGGTCATGACTGCAGAACAATTTCATATTCCAGTAATGGTCGACGAGGTGATGCGGTATCTGGCTCCGCGTCCGGGTGAGATTTTCGTCGATGCGACTGCGGGCTCGGGAGGTCACAGCCGCCTGATCCTGGAGCGGATTCTTCCCGGAGGCAGGCTCGTGTGTATCGACCGGGATCAGGAGGCGCTCGCGACTGCCAAAGAGAGAGTGGGCGGGGACGAAGGCAGCTGTAGCTTCGTGCACGCGAACTTTTGCGATATCGACGCCGTGCTCAAGGGTCTGGGAATCAAGGCGATCGACGGGATACTGCTGGATCTGGGCGTGTCGAGTCTGCAGCTGGCGAACCCGGGCAGGGGTTTTAGTTTTCAGTCGGACGGGCCTCTGGACATGCGCCTTGACCGCGACAGCTATATCTCCGCGTACGATCTGGTGAACAACCTCAACGAGGATGAGATCGCGGCGATCCTGCGGAACTTCGGAGAGGAACGCTGGCACCGCCGGATCGCGCACCTGGTTGCGAAAGAGCGCCAGCGGCTCCCCATTGCAACGACATCACAGCTGGCAGCGCTGGTAGTCAGGGCAATACCGCCGAAATACCGTCACCCGCATTACCGGATTCATCCCGCAACCAGGACGTTCCAGGCGATTCGTATCGCCGTGAACAGGGAACTGGAGGCGCTGGAGACTGTCCTGTCGAAAGCGATCGATCTGTTAAAACCGCAGGGCAGGATCTGTGTGATTTCGTTCCATTCCCTTGAAGACAGAATCGTGAAGCGCCGTTTACGCGCTGCTGCCGCGTCCGGAGAGGTCAAAATCCTGACGCCCAAGCCGTTGACGCCGCTGCAATCGGAGATCGAGCAGAATCCATCGAGCCGATCGAGTAAATTGCGAGCCGCACAGAGGTGCGCACCGGCGCACCAGTAGCGCCGGGTGCCGCACAGAGGTGCGCACACCGGGTCGTAACGGAACGGCCGGTACGTGTCTCTACACAGCCGGCGCCTTCAGCGGCCAGGAAGCAGTACGCAGAAGATAGAGAGCAGCGAGCGGACGCGCGAGCGTCTGCCTCTACCGACAATCAGACCATATGAAAATTTCGCGGTTCCTCTTGATCGCAGCGGTGATGACGGTTGTATCTCTTCTCTACGTGTATCAACAGACGGAGATTTTCCGCCTGGCCTATGTCGGTCAGAAGCGCCAGGTCCTTCTCGACGATCTTCTTGATAAAAATACCCTGCTGCGCTACAATATTGAACGGCAGTCGTCCATCGTTCATATCGGAGAAAAGATTTCCGCGTCCGCGGATTTTCAGATGCCTGAAGCGTACCGCTACGTCAGGGTACCCACGCCGCCTGCCGGCGCCGGGCCAGCGGTTGGCGTCCAGGAAACGCTCCTGTCGAAGATTTTCGGTCCGAAGACACAGGCAGAGGCTGGTCCTCTTTCCGAGTGATGTGTGTTTCGATATGCTGCACAGGGTCTTTTTTCGGGAGGCTCTTTTACGATAACCCGCACCCCCTAGAGACAAGGCGCCGGGGAAGCATAGGGACAGGTTGGATTTGCACGGGTGTATATAAGTAATTTTCGCCGACGAAGCGAGGCGGTGTTTATCCTGTTTTTCGTAGCCTTGGTCTGTTGTGTCGCCCGTCTCTCTTTTATCCAGTTTTTCCGCTCAAGCTATCTGGCCGGGATGGCCCGGAAACAGCATAATCTCTTTGTCGAGCTTGAGCCTTTGCGCGGCACGATCTACGACTGCAATCTCAAACCTCAGGCAGTCAACATACCCGTTGATTCCCTCTACGCGTCTCCTCAGGATCTGAAACCTTACGAGAAGGACATTATCGCGCGCCAGGTAGCAAAGGTCCTGAACACCGATATAGCGGCGGTGCGCGACCGGCTGCGCAAGCGCAAGGCCTTTGTGTGGCTGGCGCGCAAGATTTCCCGCGAACAGTCTGACGCCCTCAGAAAACTCAATCTGAAAGGGATCGGTTTTATCAAAGAGAGTAAACGCTCGTATCCCAACAATTATCTCGAGAGCCATGTTATCGGATTCGCGGGATTGGACAATAACGGTCTCGAGGGGCTGGAGGCGTATTACGATTCCTATTTGAAGGGAGAGGCAGGCTGGGGCATATTCCTGCGCGACGCCCGGCAGAAGAAGCTTGATCTCTGGGAAAAGATGGTGCTTCCCAAGGACGGCTACGATATCGTCCTGACCATCGATTCGGTGATTCAGTATATCGCCGAGCGGGAGATCGACGACGCATACGTCAAGAGTAACGCGCAGGGAGCGATGATCATTGTCATGGATCCTCACACAGGCAGGATCCTCGCTATGGCGAACCGGCCGACCTACGATCTCAACGCGTACCGCAATGTCCCGAAAGACAGGATGCGGAATCGTGCGCTCTGCGATCTGTTCGAGCCGGGCTCGGTCTTTAAGATCGTGACTGCTGCGGGTGCGCTGCAGGAGAATGTCGTCAAGGAAGAGGATCCGTTTTTTTGCGAGAACGGCGAGTATCGGGTCGGCCCTCACGTGCTCCACGATCATCATCCCAACGGACTCCTCACGTTTAAGCAGGTCATCGGGAAATCCAGCAACATCGGCACGGTGAAGGTCGCGCAGAAAGCCGGGCCGGCGCTCGTCTACGCATACGCAAAGCTTTTTGGCTTCGGGGAGCGGCTCGGGGTTGATATGCCGGGAGAGATTCCGGGAGTGCTCAGAGATCCCAAGTACTGGTCGAAGACGTCGATCGCTGCCGTGCCGATCGGCCAGGAAGTCGGGGTTACTGCCCTGCAGCTTGCAGCCGCGATATCCGTCATCGCCAACGGCGGTCAACTGATGCGGCCGTATATTCTCGACGAGGTGCGGGATAAATACGGGGAGACGATCAAGAAATTCAGCCCGACGATGATCAGGAAGGTCTTGACCGTCGACACGGCCAACCGCATGCGGCAGATTCTGATCGGCGTGGTCGAGGAGGGAACGGGGAGAGCTGCGCGCGTAGAGGAATTTCCCGCCGCGGGGAAAACCGGTACCGCCCAGAAGATAGAAAACGGTATGTATTCGCATTCGAAATATTACGCGTCATTCATCGGTTTCGCACCTGCCGACGAGCCGCTGGTAGCGATCGCGGTTGTCATTGACGAGCCGCGCGGATATCTGCGGTTTGGGGGAGAGGTTGCCGCTCCGGTATTCAAGAAAGTGGCGCGTGATGTAGTTCGTTACCTGAAGATGAGCCGTCCGGCCTATGAGCCAGCGCTTACGCACAATAACTGATCTGTTTGAGCACCTCGCAGCATCGCCAACCGCGGCCGCGTCCGGCGACGTCGAGGTCAAAGGGATCAGTTGTAATTCCAAAAATATAAAATCAGGATATGTCTTTGTCGCCGTGAAGGGGATTAACGATGACGGCTCCCGTTTTATCAGCGAAGCGGTTGCAAACGGCGCCTGCGTGGTGATTTCAGACGGGCCCCGGCCGGCGGCGACGGGATATCCGGTTCCCTTCATTACGGTCCCCGATGCGCGCTCTGCGGCGGGCAAACTTGCCGCCCGTTTCTACGGCGACCCGTCCAAACATCTGCAGGTGGTGGGAGTGACCGGCACCAACGGCAAGACGACGATCACCTATCTGCTTGAAGCACTGCTCATCTCCTGGGGCAGGCATCCCGCGGTCATCGGGACCATCAACTATCGTTTCGGGAATATGACGATCCCTTCAACGAATACCACTCCGGGGCCGGTTGAACTCAATGCCCTCCTGGCGGACATGGTTTCCTGGGGAGCTGATTCTGCGGTCATGGAGGTGTCATCGCACGCCCTCGCGCAGGGACGGACGGATTCAATCCGTTTTGACTCAGCGATTTTCACCAATCTCACGCAGGATCATCTTGATTATCATCTTACCATGCGGGAATATGCCGCGTCCAAGGCGCGGTTGTTCGGCGCTTTAGAGCCGGGCGCCTTTGCCGTGGTGAATATCGATGATCCGGCGCATGCGCGCATGACCGAGGGCATACGCTGTGATCTCGTCACCTATGCGCTCGTTGCCGAAGCTGACGTGCGCGTGTCGAACGTACGCTATAGCCTCGACGGAATTGTGTGCGAGGTGCGGACGCCCGATAGAGTTTATACGCTTGCATCGCCGCTCATCGGCAGGCACAATGCGTATAATCTCGCCGCAATGTGCGCCTGGGCATGGAAAAAAGGGATACCCGCGGAGACGGTCGCCCGGGCAGCGCGTAGCTGTGCCTGCGTGCCGGGGCGACTTGAGCGCGTTGATACGGGAAACGCAGGGTACAGCGTCTTTGTGGATTACGCGCATACCGAGGATGCCCTGCGCAATGCCGCCGCGACGCTGCGTGCGTTGACTGCAGGGCGGCTGATTGTTGTCTTCGGATGCGGGGGCGACCGCGACGCGACGAAACGGCCGGCAATGGGCAGGGCGGCGGGGGAGTTGTGCGACTCTATCGTTCTGACGAACGATAATCCGCGTTCGGAAGAACCTGCGCGGATCATTGATCAGATCGCCGCCGGTATTTCAGGCGCGCAGTACCGCATCCTGCCTGACCGGCGCGAAGCGATCAGGCACGCCCTGGGGAGCGCCCGGCGCGGTGACACGGTTCTCGTGGCGGGGAAGGGGCATGAGACCTATCAGATCGTGGGTGCGACGACGATACATTTCGACGACAGGGAGGAGATTGAGGCGTGTTTACGGTCGATGAACTCCTGACGGCGACAGGGGGTGAGCTCGTGCGGGGAGACCGCAGCGCACGCGTGTCGGGGATCAGCACTGAGTCGCGCACGTCTGTGGCGGGCCGGGCATTTGTCGCGCTCAAGGGGAAAAATTTCGACGCGCACGACTTTGTGCATGCCGCGGCAGGAGCCGGCGCGGCATGTATCGTGTGTGAGCGCGCTCCGATGACGGCGCTGCCCGCGCCGTCATCGGAGCAGGCATGCGCGATCATCCGGGTGCCTGATACGACCGCAGCGCTCGGAGACATCGCGCGGGCCTACCGCAGCCGTTTTGATATGCCGCTTATCGCGGTGACGGGATCCAACGGCAAGACCACGACCAAAGACATGATTGCGGCTGTTCTTTCCGATGATGCGCGGGTCGTGCATAAGACAAGCGGCACCAGGAACAACCACATCGGCGTTCCGCAGACGCTTCTTTCTCTCTCCCGCAGGCACGCCGCATGCGTCATCGAACTGGGCACGAATCATCCGGGAGAGATCGCGTATCTGGCCGGCATCTGCCTTCCGACCATCGGCGTCATTACCTCGATCGGGGAATCGCATTTGGAATTCCTGCGGAACGTCCGCGGGGTGCTGCGGGAAAAGATGTCTTTATGCCGATTTCTTGCCGAGCCGGCAATTCTTCTGCTGAACGCCGACGACCCGATGCTGTTTCCGTATATCAAACGTCCGCCGCGGGGCGTGCGCGTGTTCGGGTACGGCATCAGCAGGAAAACCGATTTTTTCGCCCGCAGTGTCCGTTGTACTGATGCCGGCTGCGTTTTTACGGCGCATGGCAATGTGCGCATTGAGCTCGGGGTCGTAGGGATGCATAACGTCTATAACAGCCTTGCCGCGATTGCCTGCGCGCGACTGCTCGGCGTCGGGTATGCCGATATACGCGCGCGGCTGGCCGCATTTTCTCCGCTAGGCGGCAGGATGCGCATCGTCGAACGCCGGAGCGTGCGGTTTATCGACGATACATACAACTCCAACCCTTTGTCGCTGCGCGCGGCGCTGGAGACGCTTGCCGCGATGAAGGCCCGGGGACGCAAGATTGCGGTGATCGGGGACATGCGGGAACTGGGGGTGCGCAGCGAAGAGTTTCACCTGCGCGCGGGCTCAATGGCAGGGAGGGTTTGTGATGCGCTGATCGCGGTGGGAGATGCGTCGGCAGCTACAGTTACCGGAGCCCGTCGAGGCGGGCGTCACGGTCAACTTTTTGCCTGCTCGACAGTCGATGAGGCGCGCGAGGTGCTGTTCGGGCAGCTCTGCCCGGCGCGGGGCGATATCGTGCTGGTGAAAGGATCGCGTTCAATGGAGATGGAAAGGATTCTGGATGCTGTATAAATTTCTCTATTCGCTGCACACGCATTTTTCCGGGTTTAACCTTTTCCGTTACCTTACCTTCCGCGCCGTGATGGCGGTCATCACGAGTTTTCTCATCAGCCTGATCGCCGGGCCGTTCGTCATCCGCAAGCTGAAGGAATGGAAGATCGGCGAGCAGATCCGCAGGGAGGAGAGTAAACGTCTGCACGAGCTGCATTCGTCGAAACAGGACACGCCAACCATGGGCGGTCTGCTCATCCTCCTGTCCGTTGTCCTCTCGACCGTTTTGTGGGCGGATTTCTCGAGCAGATTCATCCGCGTGGTGCTCCTGGTAACGGTATGGCTCGGCGTCACCGGTTTTATCGACGACTACCTGAAACAGACCAAGAAAAAGTCGAAGGGTTTGAGCGCATCGTCGAAGCTGATCAGCCAGTGTGCGCTCGGCATACTGCTCGGAACGTATATGGTCACGCATTTCCCGGGCACGCCGTATCTGAATATTCCGTTTCTCAAGGATACGACGATTTACATTGACGGGCTCTATATACTCTTCGTCATGCTCGTTATTGCCGGCTCATCCAACGCGGTCAACCTGACGGACGGGCTCGACGGTCTTGCTATCGGTATCGTGGTTATGGTGGCGCTGGCGTTCGGTATCCTGAGTTATCTTTCCGGGAACATCAATTTTTCCACCTACCTGTATATTCCGTACACCCGCGGGGCCGGCGAGCTCGCCGTATTCTGCGGCAGCCTCATTGGCGCGGGACTGGGATTCCTGTGGTTTAACTGTTTTCCCGCATCCGTTTTTATGGGAGATGTCGGGTCGCTGGCGCTCGGCGGCGCGATCGGCACGGTTGCCCTGCTTATCAGGCAGGAGATGCTTTTGAGCATCGTAGGAGGAATCTTCGTGCTGGAGGCGGCGTCGGTTATCCTGCAGGTAGCGTCTTTCAAGCTTACCGGGAAGCGGATTTTCAGGATCGCGCCGCTGCATCACCATTTTCAGTTTCTTAACTGGCCGGAAAACAAGGTCATTGTCAGATTCTGGATACTCGCCGCGCTCCTATCGTTGTTCACGCTGGTGACGATCAAGATCCGGTAAAACGGATCAGTTCGGCGCGTTGAGAAGCGGGCACAGGGGGAGAGTATGGTCAATACCGAATATTTTAAAGGTAAACGCGTGACAGTGGTTGGTCTTGCGCGCAGCGGTTTCAGCTGCGCCCTGCTCATGCAGAAACTCGGCGCGCTCGTCAGGGTGACGGATAACGCGTCGAACGAGGATGTGCAGGAAAAGGGAGAGCGCCTGCGCGCGCGCAATATCATGGTCGAGCTCGGCGCTCACTCCGAGGCCTTCCTGGCGAAGACCGACATCATGGTGATTTCTCCGGGAGTGCCGCTCACCGCGTTTCCCGTGACCTGGGCTCATTCCAAAGGCGTGCCGCTGATGAGCGAAGTCGAGATTGCCTGGCTCCTGTGCCCGGCGACCGTCATTGCGGTGACCGGCTCCAACGGCAAGACCACGACCACGACGCTGATCGGCCTCGTGCTCAGGCAGCGCGGCAAGCGGGCGTTTATCTGCGGGAACATCGGTACGCCGTTTTCGCAGGAAGTTGCCGACATGCAGGACGGAGATTACGCGGTTCTGGAAATCAGCTCGTTCCAGCTCGAGGCGATCCGTACCTTCCAGCCAAAAATCGCCGTGGTATTGAATTGTACGCCGAATCACCTTGACCGCTACGCGTCTCTGGAAGAGTACGCCGCCGCGAAGAAGCGTATCTTCAAGAATCAGACTCCGTCAGATTTTCTCGTGCTGAACGCGCACGATCCGGAAGTGAGTTCCTGGGCGAAAGAGGCTTGTGCCAAATCTGTTTTCTTCTCCGCCGACGAAAACAACAATGAGAATCAGGCCGCGGTGCGCGCCGTTGCCGGGATCCTGGGGATCGGGGCCGAGACCGTGGATACGGTGTTCTCGTCGTTTCACGGCATCGAGCACCGTATGGAACGCGTGGCCGAGGCAAACGGGGTCGTTTTTGTCAATGATTCGAAAGCAACGACCGTTGATTCGGCGACCTGGGCGCTGAGGAATATCAAGGGTCCGGTGGTGTGGATCGCAGGGGGCAGGCACAAGGGCATCGATTATACCCAGATTGCGGATACGGCAGCGGGCAGGGTCAAGGAATTGATTGTCATCGGGGAGGCCCGGGATATCATCCGCCAGGCGCTGGGTGACCGTCTCAAGGTGAGCGACGCCGCGACTCTGGAAGAAGCGGTCAAAAGCGCTTTTCAGAAAGCCGCTGCGGGAGATACGGTGTTGTTGAGTCCGATGTGCTCAAGCTACGACATGTTCAAGGATTACGAGGAAAGGGGCAGGGCGTTCAAGAAAATCGCAGAGTCAGTCGCCGAGGCCGCACAGAGAGAAAGACTCTTTAAGTCGCGCACGTCACCCCGGAAATAATGGGACGGAAAAACCGCATCCATCTGCTCATTCTCGCCGTCATTCTCATCCTCTTCGGCATCGTGATGATCTTTTCCACGTCGAGCATTTATGCCTGGGAGAAGTACGGCGACAGCATGTTTTTCCTCAAGCGGCAGGCCGCCTTCGCCTGTATCGGACTCATGCTCGCGTTCGTCGCGATGTCCGTGGATTACCGCAAGCTGCGCAGGTTTTCCCGGCCGCTGTTGATCGCGGCGCTCCTCTTGCTCGTCGCGGTTCTCATTCCCGGGCTCGGCAGGCAGGTATCCGGAGCCCAGCGCTGGTTCAGGTTCAAGTTCATCAGTTTCCAGCCTTCCGAATTCGCGGCCTTCGCGGTCATTTTCTACATGGCTGATTTCATCGCGCGCAGGGGCCGTCAAATGCGCGATCTGACCAAAGGGTATCTGCCGGCGCTGGCCGTGCTCGGCCTGACGAGCGCGCTCATCCTGATGCAGCCCGACCTGGGGAGCACGCTTGCCATCGCCTGCGTGGTCATGCTCATGCTTTTTTCTTCCGGAGTGCGTCTCACCTATATTGTATCGACCGTATTGTTGAGCCTCCCGGCGCTCTATGTGCTGATTTTCGCGGTTCCCTACCGCAGGGCGCGGATTCTCGCCTTCCTGAATCCGTGGCTCGATCCGAAGGGGAGCGGTTTTCAGATCATCCAGTCTCAGATAGCCCTCGGCTCGGGTGGGGTGTTCGGGGTGGGGTTGGGGCATTCCAAGCAGAAGCTGTTTTACCTGCCCGCGGCGCATACCGATTTCATCTTCTCGATCATCGGAGAAGAACTCGGCCTGATCGGGACGCTCGGGGTGGTCATTCTCTTCGCCTGTCTCTTGTTTCAGGCTCGCAAGATCCTCGCGTCCGCAGGTGGCGCGTTCGATTTCTTTCTCGGGCTCGGTCTGACGATGATGATCGCGGTCAAGGCGGTCATTAACATCGGCGTATCCTGTGGGCTTTTCCCGACCAAGGGACTGCCGCTGCCGCTGATCAGTTACGGGGGGTCGTCGCTCATTTTCGACATGATGAGTATCGGCGTCCTGATGAACATTGCCCGTACGGGAGAGTATCCGTGATGCGTGTGCTGATTGCGACCGGGGCAAGCGGCGGCCATATTTTTCCCGCTCTGGCGCTCAAGGAGTCATTGGAGCGGCTCTCTCCCTCACCGCGGGTGCTGCTGGTCGCGCCGCGCAAGCCCCTGAGCGAGCGTCTGCTCGGGGAGGACCAGCAGGCCAGGTTCATCCCGCACTGCCCGGTGTCGCGGATCGCGCTGGGCGATCCGCGCGGGTGGCTCGACTTCGCGCGCGTCTGGATTGAAAGCGCCAGGATCCTCGCTCGTTTTAAACCGGATGTCGTCGTCGGATTCGGTTCCTTCGACAGTCTGCCGCTGGTCTTGCTTGCGTGGTTCATCCGCGCAAAGACGCTCGTGCATGAACAGAACGTGCTTCCCGGCAAGGCAAACGCCCTGCTTGCGAAGTTTGCCGATAAAATCGCCCTTTCGTTTGCCGAGACCAAAGAATTCCTGCCGGTGAACGCGTCGCGCGTGGCCGTGACCGGGAACCCCCTGCGCAGCTGCCTGCGCGCCTCGCCGCGCGCCGACGCCCTCAGGTTCTTCGGTTTTCAGGATGAGACGCCGCACGTGTGCACGATACTTGTTCTGGGGGGAAGCCAGGGAAGCTCCCGGATCAATATGACGTTCTGCGAGGCGGTGTGCGGCGATCAGCAGAAGGGAGTGCGGATCGTGCATATTACCGGCGAGCGCGATCAAGAGCGTGTTTCCCGCATGTACGCGGATGCCGGAATCCGCGCGAAGGTATTTCCGTTTCTGAAGGAGATGCACCTGGCGTATGCAGCCTGTGATTTCGCGGTTACCCGCGCGGGCGCCATGACGATCAGCGAACTGATCAGGTTTTCGCTTCCCGCGGTGCTCGTTCCCTATCCGTACGCGCAGGAGCATCAGAAGGCGAACGCTCAGTTCTTGGAAAAAAACGGGTGTGCTGTTATAATCAAAGACGACGCGTTCTCCGTCAGCGTTGTCCGGCGCGCGATTGCAGATTTCAGCGCGGACCCGGACCTTCTCGGGCGGATGCGCGCAGGGTATCAGCATATTTTCAAACCGGACGGAGGCGATAGCCTCGCCGCAGAGGTCGTCGGCCTCGTGCGGCCTGATATGCCGCAGGAGCGTATTCGATCCGTTCGACGCACGCACGAGGTGTAGGTACATGCATGCTCATCAGAGTCCCGCGCATGACCGCTCATCGGCCGAATGCATCGTGAGCGCGCCGGCAGTCACTGCCGGGGTCAGACATTTTCATTTCATCGGTATCGGCGGCATCGGCATGAGCGGGATCGCGCGGCTCCTGCTGCGTTACGGGTACGAGGTGAGCGGTTCCGATCTGAAAGAGAGCGCGATCACGCGCGAACTGCGCTCTGCCGGTGCCCTGGTGCAGATCGGGCATGACGCACGGAACGTCGGACACGCAGATATTGTCGTCTATTCCTCCGCGGTTACCAACGACAACCCCGAAATGCGCGAGGCGCTGGCGAAGTCACTGCGGCTCAAGCGCCGCGCAGAAGTTTTGGCCCTGCTCATGGAAAATAAGCGCGGCATTACCGTGGCGGGCAGCCACGGTAAGACTACGACCACGTCGCTGGTGTCGCATCTGTTGATGGTCGCGGGCATGTCGCCGACCGCCGCGATCGGGGGCATTCTGCGCAACGTCGGGTCGAACACGTGTCTGGGCAGCGGCTGTTTTTTTGTCGCCGAGGCGGACGAATCCGACGGTACCTTTCTCAATTACCGTCCCGAATATTCCATTATCACGAACATCGACCGCGAGCATCTCGACTATTACGGTACGTTCGAGCGCCAGGTCGAGGCTTTCGCCGCGTTTATCGCGAACACAAAACCGCAGGGGTGCGTTTTTTTCTGCGCCGACGATCCAGTACTGTCCGCGGCAGGCGCTGCGTTCGGGGGCAGGAAGATTTCGTTCGGTATCGGCAGTCGGGCGGACATCACCGCCCGCGCTGTGGAGCTGCGCGGCTTGACTTCGGCGTTTGACTGCTATCGCAAAGATACCCGCGTGGGCAGGTTTGTTCTGTCGCTGGGAGGTATGCACAATGTTTCCAACGCCCTCTCAGTGATCGCGCTGGGAGTTGAGCTGGGTATTCCCGTGCAGTGCATCTGCGAGGCGCTCTCCACTTACCAAGGCGCGCGCCGCAGACTTGAGGTTAAATGGTCCGGACAGGGGATCACGATTATAGACGACTACGCGCACCATCCGACCGAGATCAAGGCGACCATCGCCGCACTCCTGGGGTTGTCGGCGAAGCGCCTGGTAGTCGTCTTTCAACCGCACCGCTATTCGCGGACAGAGATGCTCTTTGAGGAGTTTGCGCAGAGTTTTTCCGGCGTCGATCATCTGGTGGTCACAGACATTTACGCCGCGAGCGAACAGCCGCGTGAAGGCGTCAGCGCGCTGAAACTGGCCGACCGGATCAGACACTACCTGCCGGACGCGGACGTTGTGTTCAAGCCGAAACAGGAATTGACGGAATATCTGGCGTCTTCGCTCTGCGAAGGAGACGTGTGCGTGACTATGGGCGCCGGCGACATTGTCGCAGTCGGGGAAGAGGTAAGCCGGAGGCTTTGAGAAAGAGAGATGGATACATCGACTGTCTGGGGTACTGCCGGCGCGTTGCTGAAGGATGAGCCCCTCTCCCTGCACACCACGTTCGGGATCGGAGGGCCGGCCGCATATTTTGCCCGACCCGCTGATCTTGACGAACTCGCTGCGATCGTGCGGGAGGCGTCGGACCGCGGCGTGCCGCTGCTCGTGATCGGCAGCGGATCGAACATCCTTGTCAGCGACCGGGGAGTGCGCGGGCTGGTGGTGAAACTGGACCGGCCGTTTTTTACCGGAGTCACTTTTCTCGGCGATACGGTTACAGCCGGTGCCGGCGCGCTCGTTGCCAGCGTCATCCGGCTGTCGAGAGAACAGTCGCTCGGAGGATTGGAGTTTCTCGCGGGTCTGCCTGCGACGGTCGGGGGCGCCGCGGTGATGAATGCCGGGGCATGGGGAAAGCATATCGGCGAGTATGTCGAAAGCGTCGACGTCCTTGACCGCACGGGAAGGCAGCGCCTTCTTGAGGGGAGGGTTCTCGCCTGGGGGTACCGCAGGTCAGGACTTGAAAAATATATCGTGTACCGGGTGCGCGTGCGCCTGGTTCCCAAGGATCCCGCAGTGTCCGAGGAAGAAGCAGGAAGTTTCATGCGGCAGCGGCTCGAGCGCCAGGATACGGCGTCGCGCAGCGCGGGGTGCGTGTTCCGCAATCCGGAATCGGCAGCCGCGGGCAGGCTCATCGAGGACTGCGGATTGAAGGGCAGGCGCGTCGGCGGAGCCGTGGTGTCCGATAAGCACGCGAACTTCATCGTCAACAGCGGACATGCCACGGCTGCGGATGTGATGAAGCTCATGGCGCTTGTGCGCAGGGCGGTGAAACGCTCGTCGGGAATAGCATTGCGGAACGAAATTAAAATCTGGAAGTAACAAACTGACGTAGGTCGTAGGTCGAAAAAAGCATCCTTATTTTCCTTCGACCTTCGTCCTTGGACTAGCGACACGTAGTGGGTGATCGTATGGTTGTTAAATCTACATTCGGCAGGATCGGCGTACTCATGGGAGGGCCGTCAAGCGAACGGGCCATATCGCTCAAATCCGGGAACGCCGTTCTCGCAGCGCTCAAGAGACAGCATCTCGATGCCGAGGCAGTTGACATAGAGAGCGATTCGGACATGGAGAACGCCGCGCTCCTGCGTTCGCGTCATCCGGATTGCTGTTTCATCGCCCTGCACGGCCGCTACGGCGAAGATGGCCAGATACAGCGGGTTTTGGAAGGTCTGGGAATCCCGTACACGGGTTCCGGCGCACAGGCCTGCGCGCTGGCCATGGACAAATACGCCTCAAAAAGAATATTCGAGTCGCACGGGCTCAATGTCCCCCGTTACCAGGTGTTCGAGAAGAAAAGCGGTCCGCGGCAATGTATGCTCAAGCCTCCGCTCGTGGTGAAACCGGTTTCCAACGGATCGAGTATCGGATTGTCTCTCGTCGAGGATGAATCTCAGATTCCCGTCGCGCTCGACAAGGCTTTTGCCGTGGATGACCGGGTGCTGGTTGAAGAACGCATCGCGGGCAGGGAGGTGACGCTCGGTGTATTGAACGGCGCGGCCCTGCCGATCGTCGAGATCGTCACCTCGCGCTGCTGTTTCGATTACGAAGCGAAATACGAGAAAGGGTATACCAGCTACGTGGTGCCCGCGCGGCTCGATGAGCGCACCGCCGCGGCGGTGCGCCGCCAGGGATGCGAGGCGCACGCGCTTCTGGGGTGCAAAGGATATTCGCGCGCGGACATGATGATCGACTCTCACGGCGTGCCCTATATTCTGGAACTTAACGCGATTCCCGGGATGACGGATACGAGTCTCTTGCCGAAGGCCGCTCAGGCGGCTGGCATCAGTTTCGATGAGTTGTGCGTTATCCTCTTACAGGGGGCTTATGAAAAAACGTTCTCCGGAGAAGCCTGCGCGAAAAAAGTTTAAGATTCCGGTATCTCCCTCGTTCATTGCCGGCTGCGCCGCCGCGGCCGCGTTTCTTGCGTACGGGTGGTGGATGGTTAATTACGCGGATTGTTTCAAGGTCAGGCACGTCGTGACGCGCGGCGGCGATCCGGTCGAGCTCATGCATATAAAGGGAAGAAATATCTTCCGTGTGAACCTTGAGCGCGAAGCGGATATCCTGCTGAAGACCTATCCCGACTATCAGAACGTGCAGATAGTGCGCGTCCTTCCGAACAGGATTTTCGTCAATCTGCTCAAGCGCAGGCCGGTGGCGTTGCTGAAGCTCTACAGGACCTTCGCGATCGACGATGAAGGAGTCCTTTTTCATATGCGGCCGGAATACGAGGCTATGGGCCTGACCATGATTTCGGGCCTTGAGACCAGGATCTTCGGTCCCAAGGCAGGGAAACGCTATGCGCTCAAAGAGCTCTCGTGGGCCCTTGAAATGATTGCGCTGGTGAAGAAGAACCCGTTTTTACAGTCCTACACGGTATCTGCGGTGGATATCGCCAGCTCTGCTGCCGCTTCCATGATTTTGGCGGATGCGCGTGAGTCGGGGAAGACCATCGAAGTCCGGCTGGGGATTGACCGTGTCGCGAAAAAAATCGATCTGCTCGCGGGAGTGCTCAGGCAGCAGTCTCCCGAGGATATAAGCCGCATCGCCTACGTGGATCTGCGGTTCAAGGAGCCGGTGATCAAGCTCAAAGAGAACCAAAAGAAAGAGGGGTCTTTATAACATGATGGGTTTTCCGAAATATGTCTGCGCCGTGGACATCGGGTCGAGCAAGGTCGCCGGTTGCGTCGCAATGATCAGGAATCAGTCGATCGTGAGCCTATCATGTCAGAGCGTGGCGTCCAAAGGCATCCGGGATGGCGTGATCACCGACCACGGGCATCTTGTCGGATGCCTGGGAGAGCTCATGCGGATGCTGCGCAAGGAAACGGGTCTGGCCCTTCGTTCGGTGTACACCACGCTGCCGGGGAACGAGACGACCACCAGGCATTCGCGGGCAGTCATTCCTCTTGCCGAGCGCGGGAATAAGATCATTACCGAGGCTGACGTGCGGAAGGTCGAAGCGCAGGCGAAGATCCTCGGCGCCTCCCTCGACGAGGAAATCATTCACGCAATTCCGGTCCAGTACGCGGTCGACGCGCGCCAGCCCGTTGATAACCCGCTCGGTCTCTACGGTCACAAGCTTGAGGTGGACATGCTCCTGGTGTGCGGCAAGACATCCTCGATCCAGAATCTCGACCGCGTTATCCATCAGACCGGGTATGAGATACAGGATATTTTCTTTTCCGGGCTGGTTATCGGCAAGGCGGTGTTAAACAGGCAGATGCAGGAAGGCACGACCGTGGTCTGCGATATCGGCTCGGATACCACGGAACTCATGCTGTTTAGCAACGGCGTCTTACGCGACATCGACCTCTTAAACACCGGTTCACAGCAGATTACGCTTGCCCTGCACGATACGCTCAAAATTCCTCTGGACCTGGCTGAGGAGCTCAAGAAAACCTACGGCGCGGTGGTCGGCCCGGCAGATATCGCCGAGGACAAGGAAATATTGGTGAGGAAGAGTACGGCCTACCGTCCCATCAAACAGCGGGCTGTGGTCGAGACCGTCACACAAAAAGCCCAGGAGATGTGCCGTCTGATCCGCGAGACGCTGGAGAGGCGTATTTCCACGCACCAGATCGATCATTGTATCGTCGTGGGCAGGACTGGTCTGCTCGAAGGGTTCATCGAGACGTTTGAACAGATACTTTCCGTGCCGGTGCGTCTGGGGCTGATCGAGAATCCGCATTTCCTGTCCGCGGTCCGCGATCAGTCGATTATCCCTGCGGGTCAGAACGCGCTGGTGTACTTAAACGCGCTCGGTACGGTGTGTACGTCACTCTACGGTGACGTCGGTGTCCAGAAACCGAAGATACAAGCCCCCAGGAATCCTCTTGCCCGCGTCCTGCACAAGGCACGGGTGCTGTATGACGAGTATTTCTAATCTCCTGCCTGCTTGACCCTCTATTTGAATCGTGTATAATAAGATAATTCACGAGCCAGAGAAGCTCCAACTTCTTGCCGGAGAGTAATTTTGGTTTCTGAGAATCTGGCGCACATAGAAAAACGCATTCAGGCAGCATTGCGCAGGGCAGGCAGGGAACCGGCGGGTGTGGAAATTGTCGCGGTCACCAAAGGCCGGTCTGTCGATGCCATTCGTGAATGTATCGATGCGGGTCTGACTGCTGTGGGCGAGAGCAGGGTGCAGGAAGCGAAAGAGAAGATCCGTTTCTTCCGCCCTCTGTCTTCTGCATACACGTGCGCAGCGAGCCGTCAGATAGGCTTAAGGGCCGATCTTTATCCGGTACAGTGGCATCTCATCGGCCACGTGCAGACCAACAAGGCCAAACAGGCGGTTGAGATGTTTGACCTGATTCACTCAGTGGACAGTGCGCGTTGTTCCGCTGTTATCGACAAAGAAGCTGCCCGTCAGAATAAGATTCAAAATATACTCCTTGAGATAAAGACGTCGGGTGAAACGACCAAGTACGGCATATTTCCCGACGACGCGGTGCATGTCCATCGAGAGATTGCTCTGCTCAAACACGTGCGCGTGCTGGGATTGATGACAGTCGCAGGGCTTGTACCGCACGCAGAGGACGCGCGTCCGTTTTTCCGGGCGCTCAAGCTCGTCTTTGACACGATCAATCGGGGTGCGCGCGAGCCCCTGACGGTTCTGTCCATGGGGATGAGCGATGATTTCGAAGTCGCGGTCGAGGAAGGGGCGACTATGGTGCGGATTGGGAGGGCGTTGTTCGATTAATATTCAACTCGGGCCAGCGGGTTACCCGGCCGTACTTGAGCGGCCTGTCCTGCGAGCCACCCGCTGGCCGCCATATTCATAATATCGACATCCGCGATGGGAGCTAGAATATGAAAAAAATCGGAATAATCGGATACGGGAACATGGGGCAGGCGATTGCCCAGAGGGCGAAGTTTTCGTTCTGCGTGAGTGTCTTTGATAAGGACGGTGCAAGGACGGTGAATGCTGCCGGGGTGCGCGTGGCTGCGAACTATCAGGACGTAATCAATGATTCCGATGCGCTGATTCTTGCAGTCAAGCCGCAGGATTTCGAATCAATGCTGTATGAGATCAAGGCCATGCTCACCGGACATCTTGTCATCAGCATTGCCGCGGGGATAACGACGGAATATATTGAGAATAAGTTAGGCGGCGCGCGCGTGGTGCGCGTGATGCCCAATCTGCCGGCTCAGGTCGGCAGAGGCGTATCTGGAGTCTCACGCGGGGAGAAGGCGAATGAGCAGGATATGTCTCTGGCCAAACAGCTTCTTGAGTGTGTCGGCATTGTGCTTGAGCTCGAGGATGAGAATATGCTGGATGCGGTGACTGCGTTGTCAGGAAGCGGTCCCGCGTTCTACGCGTATGCGCTCAAGCAAGGCGCTGATCCCGATGCGGCTACGCACGGGTTTGTCTGCGAATTGACGCGCGCGGCAATGTCCTTCTCATTTGATCCGCTGAAGGCTCAGCGATTAGCAAAGGAGACGGCAGAAGGGACATCGCGGCTGATGCAGGAATACGGCTGGACGTGCGATGAGTTAATGAAGAGGGTGGCGTCAAAAGGCGGCACGACCGAGGCAGGATTAAAGGTTCTCGAGAATGGCGGTTCGCTTGCTGAAGCGGTAGACGCAGCATTCAAACGCGCCAAGGAAATGAATAAATAGGGGTTGCCCCTATTTATTCTCAGTGAGGGATCACTTAATAATCTGAGGACTGAATATGAAAACATACGGTAAGATCGGTATCATCGGTGGAAGCGGGCTTTATAATATTGAAGGTATCTCCGGCGTCAAGAAGGTAAGTGTGACCACGCCGTTCGGCAAGCCGTCTGACGCCTATATTACAGGTAAGCTCGAAGGCAAAGAGGTCGTTTTCCTTCCTCGCCACGGAGTCGGGCATCGCATCAATCCCAGCGAAATCAATTACCGCGCAAATATCTACGGCATGAAGAAGCTGGGTGTCGAGCGCATCGTGTCTGTCACTGCCTGCGGCAGCCTGAAGGAAGAGCTCAAACCCCTGGATTTCGTTCTCGTTGATCAGTTCGTGGACAGAACCAATCAAGCGCGTAAGACCACGTTCTTCGAGAAGGGCCTGGTCGCGCACATCATGTTCGCGCAGCCGGTGTGTCCCCAGCTTGTTGACGCGTTGCATGAGGCAGGGCAGGGACTCAACGTTACCCTCCACAAAGGAGGCACTTACGTCAACATGGAAGGTCCCGCGTTCTCGACGCTCGCGGAATCGAAACTCTACCGCAGCTGGGGCATGGATGTTATCGGCATGACTAATATGACCGAGGCAAAACTAGCGCGCGAGGCTGAAATCTGCTACGCAACGCTTGCCTGCGTCACGGATTACGACTGCTGGCATCCCAGCCATGAATCGGTGACCGTGGACATGGTGATCGCGAATCTGCTCAAGAACGTGGACAATGCCAAGCGCCTGATCCGCGCGTTCGTCAAAGGTGTCGATTCTGCTCGCACCTGCGGCTGTGGTTCATCGCTCCAGCACGCGCTCGTTACGGACAAATCGAAAGTGCCAGCGGAGTTGAAGAAGGACCTGGGTATTATTATCGGCAAGTACATTGCGTAAATAGGGACTGTTCCTATTTATTTGAGCGGCGCTGTCGGCCAAAACATGCGCAGGCATGCGCTGGCTCGATGGAATGTGGTTTAAGATTGCTTCAGTCGTTAACCGTTCAACACCATGAATGACATGTGCGATAGTATTAAGGAAAGTGATAAGGCCGTCACGTTCTAGAAGGATTCCTAAGAGCTTGCGGTAGATCGTTGGAGGGGAATTCATGAATAAAGTATTAGCTGCTGCCGGATTGCTTGCGTGCAGTAATGTGTTTATGACGTTTGCCTGGTACGGGCATCTGAAGAATTTGAATGCTAAGCCCTGGATCGTGGCTGCTCTGGTGAGCTGGGGTATCGCGCTTTTTGAATATCTTATTCAGGTGCCTGCGAATCGCATCGGGCATCAGGTGATGAATCTGGGGCAGTTGAAAATCCTGCAGGAAGCTATAACCCTTTCCATCTTTGTGCCGTTTTCGATTTTTTACATGAAAGAGGGCATCAGGCAGGAGTATATCTGGGCGTCGATTTTCATTCTCGCGGCGGTGTTCTGTATTTTCCGTGGGGCGATAGTAAAATGAGGCAGAAGCATGTCTGGTGTTTAAGATTGCTTCGCTCCTTTGCCACTGAAACGTTGACGGACTCCCCCGTAATGACAAAGAGGATATATGGAAAACAAAGATTATAAATCCACACTGAATCTGCCCAAGACCGATTTCCCGATGAAGGCGGACCTGCCGAAGCGCGAGCCGGGCCTGATCGAGCGCTGGGAGCGGATCGGCCTCTGGCGGCGACTGCGCGAGCAGGGCGAGGGGAGGGAGAAGTTCATCCTCCACGACGGCCCGCCCTATGCCAACGGCCATCTGCACATGGGCACGGCGCTGAACAAGATCCTCAAGGACGTGATCAACCGCAGCCAGCAGATGCTCGGCAAGGATTCGGTCTACGTGCCCGGCTGGGACTGCCACGGCCTGCCGAT
>CAZDUF010000007.1:14355-24533 GCA_964508555.1 uncultured Planctomycetales bacterium | reverse complement strand
AGTATGACCAGAGAAACCACGATAAGCAAAAAAAGTTTCATACGCATTCCTGTTTCAAGATTTTTCTCTCCCCAGGATACGCATCAGGAGTCTGAAAAATATCTTCATGGTACTCACCAGGGTATAGTTATAGGCGGAGGAGCTAAAAAGCATGGCGCATGCTTTCAAAGGGTGATGCGCATAGAAGGTAAAATACGCCTTTGACTGCCATTTTTTGAGTTCTGCAAGCGGCAAACCATCCAGTTCCATGCATTGGTAATCAAATTGATTGTACCCTGACCAGTCATGGCTCACTATTTTTAAACCGCCCTCATGAGCCTCTGCGAGTTTTCTGATCTCTGATCCGGGATTCGGCACCATGAGACCAAAGGAAAGTGCGTCGGGATTTAATTGCAGAGCGAACTGTATCGTTTCGCGTATCGTCCGGCTGGTCTCGCCGCAATGCCCGATGATAAAAAAGCACCTCACCCCTAATCCTGCGCGTTTAATCAAACGTATCGCCTCTTCCATGTGCTGTTTTGTTTCACCCTTCTTAACAACGTTTCGCAGTATTTTTTCACTGCCGGTTTCAACCCCCATAGCTATCCACCTGCATCCGGCCTTTCTCATCAACCGGAGCAACTCCGGACTCACACTGTCAGCCCTCGTTTCGCAGTCCCAGGTAATGCGTTTATGGAGTCCCCTCTTAATAATTTCATGACACATGACCGCGGTTCTTTCCTTCCACAAACTTAGAGTCGCATCTCCGAACTGAATATTCCGCGCGCCCAGTGAATCTACCAAATACTCTATTTCATCAACCACTTTCAGAGGTTCTTTAACCCGGACCGTTTTACCGAGATAATTGGGAGAGCAGAAATAGCAGGAATAAGGACAGCCTCGCGAGGTACTCAGCACAAAGAGCTTGTTGTAATGCTCTATTTCAAAACAATCCCAGGCAGGCATGGGTAGTGCGTTAATGTCGATGTCCGAATCCCTCTGGCGGAAGTCATAGAACCGTCCAGCCTTACGCACAACAATGCCCTGGACACCGTTTAAATCACACTCCGGCCCTTCCTGAAAACGCCGGGCGAGCGAAATCACGGTATCTTCTGCTTCGCCGACAACAGCAATACTAAACGCGCCATAGTCGCGCAGAGTTTCCAGAGGGAGCGCCGAAGCGTGCGGTCCGCCGATCAAGATTGGTAAATCGGCACATAATGCGCGGACCACTTCTGCTGTCTTTACAGCCTGCGGCATCTCATTGGTAAATGCGGTGATGCCGATAAATAACGGTTTTTTCTCGCGGATAAGCGCGCACAGCCCCTCAACGGTTCTATGCGCCAAGCGTAAATCAATGATAACGGGACTAAAGCCGGCCTGCCGGACGCTTGCACAAAGGCTGGCCAATCCGAGCGAAGGAGTCAGGGATTCTCTCGTATGAAGATTATCCCTATTTCCTAATATTTTCCGTGAAGGGTGTACAAAAAAAATCGGTTGACCGGTCATTATTCTTGTTTCTTCGCCGCAATAAAAAGGGATCCGGCGATCTCTTTGATGAAAGGACATGCTTCAAGAAACGGCTCAATCTTCTTTAATCCATTGATCAGAAAAGGCGGCAGATGGGGATGCAAGAATTCAAAAGGGTAGATAGTTACTTCACCAAACCCCGAATCAATAAGTTTTCTTTTCATGCCCCAGCGCACAAACGCCGTTTCAAACGGAGTATCGCCCAGCCGCTTTTTCAACCAGGAGACGTTCTTCTGAAAAAATATCTGTGGATTGAGCATATTGGGCTCGGAAAATACCAGAATACCACCCTTCTTAAGCACGCGGCTGATCTCCCTGAGCGAACGGGCCAGGTTGAGATGATGCAACACCGACACGCCGAAGACCGCCTCGAATGAATTATCCGCAAACGGCAGGCATTCGGCATCAGCGATAAGTATGCGGGGACAGGCAGTTTTCTCCCGGGCCTTCTGCGCAAGGTCGAACGATATATCAAAAGAGGTAACCTTATACCCCCTCTGCAAGAGTGCCTGTGTAAAGATCCCAGTTCCGCATCCGAATTCAAGCAGGTTGCCTCGGCTACCGCCGAGAAACCGCATTGCTTCACGGATACGTCTCTTGACACGCCAAGCTCCTGCCGGAGTACTCCATCCCCATGTTTCTTCTGCAAAACCCGCTATTCTCCTGCCGTGGTTGCGTTCAATAGTTTTTCTTTTGGTGTCCATAGTCGTACGCAGGTATAGGCGCTCAACATAAGTACAAAAGGCATAACAGGCACGACATATCGATAGGCGGCATGCACGAACGAATGAACCAAGGTAATATAGACAATGGATAGGACAAGCAGTGCATACCTCTTACGCCATAGCCCCGGGAGAAAAACCCAAGCATAAAACGCAGAAATCAAGATTCCTATCTGCCCGAAGCAAATAACCCAGGCAAAAAGCGACGGTTGATATCCGTATCCGACATTCAGCCATAAACGCAATAAACGATTGACAGATATAAACGCATACTGAAAGGGATGGGCTCGAATGACCTGTACGGCGAGCATTTTAAGTTGTTTATCCGCTTCTGCTTCGGGTAGTGTATCAAGGCGCTCCTGGTCAAGCTTCTCGAGAGCTTTATAATACATTGGATAGGTCGTTTCCCCCCAAAGGTTTTGATCAAGCACAATCGGGGTCTGGGCATAGAAAAAATGATGGCCCACTGACGTAGTAGACGGGACAAACACATTCAGCAACCGATAATTACGTATGCCCCAAGGCACTACCGCTACAAAAAAAGCAACGGTTGTTACCATAACCAGAAACACTCTTTTTAAAAGATGAGGCGTTCGCACGTTATAAAACACATACACCAGAAAAAACGGAATAAAACCAAGAGTAACCGGACGGCAGAGCGCAGAACCGGCAAGCGCCAGACCGCTGGCAAAAAAGTATCTTACGGATTGTGTGTCAAGGGCGCGCAGGGACATAAAAACAGAAGAAAGGAACAGCAAAGTAAAAAGGGTTTCAGTGAGCAGGGTGATCGCGTTGACGATAAATGTGGGGTAGAACGCATAAAAAAGTGCTGAGTATAAACCGACCATTTCGTTTCCGAACACCGTCTGTGCTATCCGATACGTCACATACACGCAGAGCACATCCATAAGAATCTGGACGAGATAAACCGCCTGGAAATTATGGTTAAAGAACATAAAAAGCACGGCCAGCATAAACGGATAGAGCGGAGTCCGGTGCGCCACCATCCCGTTATCTTCTACAAATCCCCGACCGGAAAGGAAATTACGCGCGATCCTGTCATAGCCTGGGCTGTCTCCCTGTATCGGCTGCGGAAAAAAGATAAGCGCGCACAGGCGCAGGAGCAAGGCACAAACGAGGATTCCTCTTAAAAACCTCTGATTCCTGCTCATGGGCGTATCCGTGTCTTTTTGAATGACTTAAGATCCCAAAATCCGATCCAACACATCCGCAGTAACTTCATTCCATGCCGAAATGCTTTCATCTTTGATTTACCGGCAATGCGTGCCTGATAATGCACCGGCATTTCGATGATCTTTTTCCGCAGACGGGCAATCCCGATCAAGAGATCAAAATCACCCCACGGACACCGGCCCATCTGAATCTTATTGTAGTCGCTCCTGAGAATCGCCTTTGTCCCGCACAGGGTATCAGTGACACGCTGTTCCATAAGCCAGGAAAGGATTGAATTAAAAACCCTATTTCCCACATAATTCAAACTGCGCATGGCCTGGTTTTCCATGGGATAAATCATCCTCGTGCCGTTAACAAAATCAGCGATTCCTTCCTGTATTGCGTCAAAGAACTTGGGCAGGTCCTCCGGCATTACGGTCATATCCGCATCGAGAATCATCAAGACGTCCCCTCGTGCCGCGTCAAAACCGGTCCTGACGGCGTTCCCCTTGCCTCTATTCGGTTTATATGAGATAAGTTTGATTTGTTTATCCCTGTGCGCGGTACGCGATTCCCCGACTCTTGACGCGGTGGCATCGTTTGAGCCGTCATCAACCACAACGATCTCGGTAAACACGCCCATGCGGGGAACTCGCGAAATACAAGTTGTGATGTTTTCCTCTTCGTCATGACAAGGAATAATCACCGAACACGATAACGGGGGCCTCCTTCTGCGGGGCTTTAACACCAAATACTGTACAAGACAGAATCTGCGGATAAGGGGCAGCTCGGAAAACAGAAAATTGATGAACGAAGAAACCAACGGTATCCTTATGGGGATAAAAAATTTCAAACCTTTCTTGATAACATTCAGACGAGCAAGTCCAGCAAGGTTCTCCAGGTCCTCATTCGTAAGGAAATTGCGCTCACTATCAGGCGTACGCAGACCCAACCGGCTGCCTAACCGTAACATCGGCTCCCAGAGTGGGTTATTCGTGGTTACAATAATCAAACCGTCATCCTTGACGTGCGGCTCGACGTTCGAAAAAACGCGCAGTATATCGGGAAGATAATCGACGAGATTGGATAGAATGATATAGTCGAAACGCGTATTCAGGTCTGCAAGGTCAACATCATCGATATCAGAGGCCTCAAAACGCAGATCAGGATATTTACTCCTGGCCAACTCTACCATCTTTTCGCTTATATCAATCCCCACACCCGATGCGGGACGGACATGCGCCAGAAGGTCTCCGGTCGCCGATCCCAGCTCAAGGACAGAACTTTGGGGCACGATAATCGAGGCATAGAGCGATTTGATACATTCATGGTAGTAGCCGTTCCTGCGTTTCCAGGCATCGTAGCGAGGCGCGAGCTTATTGAAATGATTTTTGATTTTTACCTTATCCATAAGAATCCCCGATTATGCCGCTTTCACCATTGAAACCAGGATATAGGGATACACTTGCCTGGGCATATATCTTTTTACACAGACATTCGACGCCGTGCATAATTTCAAAAAAAGCTTTTTATTTCCCAGGTTCTGCCAGCCGAATTTATAATGGCTTAGGAAGATACACAGCAAAGGGACGTAGATGAAGTCGTTTTGTATAACCTGGGGATTCGTCTGATGAACGCAAAAGAGTTTTACCAGAGACTCCATTGAATTCCCCTTTACGCCCCGCTCCGCAGGAACGACAGAACCGAAGACGCGCCACAGAAGATTTTTCCCGTTTGCCTCGATAAGCACAACCCTGCCTCCGGGCCGGCACACGCGCACCATTTCACTCACTGTTTTCTCTTTATGTTCGATATGATGGAGTACGTCTTTACAAAACACCACGTCAAAAGCATTATCGCTAAAAGGCAGATCTAATGCGTCCGCGGTGATAAAACGGGCGAACCGATTATGCTGTCTGGCAAAAAGAAGCTTCTTGCCGTATCGGTCGATACCGAAAAAATGCGCAGGCGAATCTTTGAAACCGTACAAGTTAGCGCCTTCACCGCACCCTATCTCCAGCACTTTCTGTCCGGGAGAAATACCGACATCGTAAAAAAGTATCTGCTGAGAAAGACGCATAAGTGTATTACGCGTCAGCCAATAGAAACGCTGCGGGTCCTCCTTGTAAAAATATGCCTTCTGGCAATCCGTCTGGTCAACCATTCCGAAACACATACCTCTGCATAAACCCTTTGAATAATCTCAGATTATCCCGGATATGGGCAAACGAAGTAAGCGAACGTATCCGGGAAACGGCAAACCGGGGACTCAGGTAGAAAGAGCGGTAGGCGTGGTTTGCAAAGGCGAAGATCTGTTCACCTGAAAGCTCCGGGTAATCATACGGCGCTGGAAGCATCGGGTCATACCGTGACCAGTCTTCAGTCTTCAGGTACCCATGGCTTTTCAGATAACGGTAAAAAGCGGTCTGCGGATGCGGGATAGCAACGCCAAAGGTAACCATATCGGCACCGAGCTTCTTGGCGTAATCCAATGTCCGTCTCATGCTCTGCTTCGTTTCATGGGGAAGTCCGAAAATAAAATATACCAAAACACCCAACCCGCATTTTTTTGCATTGTGCACGGCCTCGCTCACCATCTGCGGCGTTATCTTTTTCTGGGACAGTTGCGCCACGTCCTCGTCAACAGATTCACATCCGATATTAACCGCCATGCATCCGGCCTCGCGCATCAGTTTGAGCAAAGGCTCTGTCAGATAGTCGGCACGCGCATTGCACGTAAAACGCAGCCCCAGCTGTTGGCTGATCATCCTTTTGAATAACTCTTCTGCCAACGCCACATCATGAAAACCGCTCTCAAAAGGGAACCGGATCTCATGAACGCCTAATTCCTTGAGCCAACGCATCTCATCCATTAAATGCCCGACGCTGCGGTAACGCTCGTTCGAGAAGAAACAGGCTGAACACATAATGCAGGGAGGTTGATTCACGCATCCGCGAGAAGCAAAAGTAACACTCATTGGTCGGGATCGGGAAAAAGGGTCGTGATAGAGTTCAAGGGGCACTTTATCGTGTGCCGGAAAACCCAATTCATCAAGGTTTTGGCATACCGGCCGCACGCGGTTGCTGATGATATTTCCGTTTCGGCGGTAAGCTATCCCGAGTACCGCCGAGGCATTGAAACCAGAATGAATATACTCCTTAATCGTTAACTCCGACTCTCCGATACATACACTGTCCAGCTCAGGGCACAAGCGGAGTGTTTCTTCAGGCAAAGCGGTAACATGGGTACCGATTGCCATGGTTAGGCTCTCGCCGCATACGTGTTTGGCAATACGTGCAACCTGAAGATCATGGTAAATGGTGGGTGTTGAGGTAGTAAAAACCACCAGAGCCGGCCTTCTCTTTTTGATAACCTCTTTGATATCTGACCAATCAGCCTTCAATGTAACCGCATCAAAAATATGCGTGGTGACATCCCTCATCCCTTTGAGGCATCCGGCAATAATCATTAACTCCAGCGGCGGCCAGGCCATATCCGCTTTAAACGTACCGATAGATCCCAATGTCCTCAAGTTCCCGAATGCGTTCGTTGACGGAGGCTCAACAAGCAAAACCTCAAGCATGATGCGTTTTCCTCTTTTTCATGAGATACCCCAGGAATCTCTTGAATCCGTACATCTTGCGCGGCGCATCTTTCCATATCTCTTTACTAAACGCCATCCTGACAATCTGCCGCGGCCTTAGATAAAACCGTTTTAGGCCATCATCAATGAGCGTGTCTATCTGGGGTTGCGTTAACTGCGGATAATCTACCAGTGTCCTTTGCTCATAATTTTTATCGACCCACTCATTCCAATCAGCGGCAACAATATATCCTCTTGTTTTTGCCCAGGCATATAATTCCGTTCCCGGATAAACGCAGATACCCGAGAATTGTACCGTATCCAGAGGTAATGAACAGGCAAAATCAATAGTCTTTCTGGCCGTTTCAACTGTCTCACCGGGAGCTCCGACCATGAAACATCCGTGCAGGGTAAATCCCAGATCTCGGGCGCGCGCCACAAACGCACGGGACTGTTCCAGGGTTATCCCTTTCCTGACCACATCAAGCAGCCTCTGGTCGCCGAATTCAAATCCGACCATAAGCATCCTGCATCCGGCCTTCTTCATCAGCGGCAGGAGTGACAGATCTATATCAACCCGGACGTTACAGCTCCAGGTTATTTTTAAATTCCGTCTCATCATCTCTTCACAGATCTGCCGGGCCTGATCGCCCGAAGCGGTAAAGGTATCTGTTTCAAACATGATCTCTTTCAAATACGGGAAAAGAGAAAAATCGTATTCGATCTCATCGACCACCAGTTTCGGGTCACGCAGCCGCAGTTTCCTTCCATACATAACCGGCGTATCCCGGCAAAACGTACACCGGCCAAAACAGCCGCGTCCGGAAATAAGCGTCAAAAAGGGGAACCTCTTACCGCCGTCGCGATACCGGCGGGGATTAATGTGCCGCCAGGCAGGAAAAGGCAATTCATTGACATCAAGGGGAGGCCTGTCGGGATTATTCACGGTAACGCCATCACGCTGATAAGAAATACCTGCGATATCTCTGAAATCCATACGAGCGGCGATATCCCGCAGGGTATAATCATATTCTGCCCTGGCGATTATATCAACGGCGCCCTCGCTGCGGGCCAAGGTATCTTCGGGAAGAACGCTCACGTGCGGTCCGATGAGACACGTCATACAATCGCTTATCCGTTTGGCCAGACGGGCGTACGCGATATCATTATAGATAGAGGGGGTCGTCGTATGACAAACGGTAAGGTCGGGAGAAAATTCCAGGATTGCACGTTCGATATCGTCGTGCTCGAGGTCTTCTGCGGGACCGTCGATGAATTTCACTTCATGGCCGGCTTGTTCGAGAACGGCGGTAGCAATAAGCATCCATTCCGGATGCCGCTGGACGCGTCCGCGTGATCGGGCAGCCCAGCGTGCTGAACGACAAAAATCCCGCACATAGGGTGGGTTGAGCATCAGGATTTTCATTGCCTACCAGTCTATTTTAGTTTCGTTGGCGCGGAGCCAGTTAAAAATATCTTCGCATACCTGCTGCGCGCTCCTCGTCGGTTTCCAATGGCACTCCCGCGACACCAAGGTGGCGTCGCTGATATACATTTTGACATCTCCCGGACGGGTGTATCCCCTGCTCTCTATAGGAACTGTGTTTCCCGTGATTTGCCCAGAGAGCACGGTTGCTTCACACAAAGATAGACTCGAGTTATTGCCTCCTCCAACGTTATAAACCCTACCGGAAATGCGCGGCAAAAGATGCATCTGCTTATCGATAAGATCACAGAGATCATCGATATGGATCAGATCGCGGAGTTGTTTCCCTTTTCCGTCGAAACCGATATACGCAAGGGGTTTTCTGAAATAATGCGCCAGCATCCAGTACGTAAACACCCCCTGGTCCACCTTGCCGAACTGCCAGGGCCCGGCAACCACGCCGCAGCGGTTGATCACGCCCTTGATCCCGTACAGGCAGATGTATTCCTGGAGGATATGCTCGGCTGCCAGCTTGGTCGCGCCATAGAGCGTCTTGGGCCCGTGCGTGGTGAATCCTTCGGCGATTCCTTCTTCCGACCAACCATCAATCTTTTGTCCCTTTTTCCAGACAAACCGCGTATCCGTCTCTTCAGTCGCGATCGCATTCACCGCGTCATAGGGATACACCCTGCTTGTAGACAGAAAAATCACGTCCGCTTTCTGCTTCCGCGCAAGCTCGAAACAGTTGACTGCGCCGGTCAGATTCGTGTTGATCATATAGGAAGGATTGTCGCCGCAGCCGGCGAGCACCGACGGCTCAGCCGAACACTCGATCAAGAGATCGATACCTTTGAACGGCGCCATATCCTCGGGACACCGGATATCTCCGTGCACGAATTCCACGCCGTGCTCCCGCAACCGCGCAAGATTCATCTCGCTCCCGCGGCGTTTGAGGTTGTCAAAAGCGATCACTTTGACCGCGGGATAGGTATCCTTCAAATACACGCACAGGTTTGAGCCGATGAATCCCGCGCCGCCGGTTATCAGTATGGTGGAATATTTCATCACGTGCGTTTTTGAAGATACTCCCTCTGGACGAGCACGATCTCCCGCAGGGTATCTTCGATCGTACGCGTATGACGCCAGGACGGATAGTGCCGTTTGAATTTCGAGACGTCGGAGATCCACCAGATGTGGTCGCCGATCCTGTTCCGCTCGACGTAACGCCGCCGCATGCTGCGGCCGGTAATCTTTTCGCAGAGCGAGATCGCCTCCAGCATCGAGACGTTCGCGAATCTGCCACCGCCCATATTATATACTTCTCCGGGCCGTGGCGCCTTGAAAAACTCGTGGAACGCGCTGACCAGATCCGCGGAATGGATATTATCCCTGACTTGCTTACCCTTGTACCCGAAAACGGAATACTCCGTGCCGGTAAGACAGCATTTCACCAGGTAAGACAAAAATCCGTGCAGTTGCGCCCCGGAATGCATCGGCCCGGTCAGACATCCTCCCCGGAATACCCCGGTCTTCATGCCGAAATACCTGCCATACTCCTGCACGAGCACATCCGCGGCCACTTTCGAAGCGCCAAAGAGAGAGTGCAGGCAGGAGTCGATCGACATCGATTCATCGATTCCTCCGGCGTAGGCGTGGTCAGGAGCTATCTCGTAGCGCGTTTCCTGCTCGATGAGCGGCAGGACATTCGGCCTGTCTCCGTAGACCTTATTCGTGGAGGTGAAAATGAAGACCGCGTCCGGACAA
>CAZDUF010000007.1:6951-14345 GCA_964508555.1 uncultured Planctomycetales bacterium | reverse complement strand
CTCGAGCAGCAGGAGCGTCCCTTCGGCATTCACCGTGAAATCCATCCAGGGATCTTTGGCTGCCCAGTCGTGCGAAGGTTGAGCGGCGGCATGGATGACAAGCGAGCAATCGCGGGCGTATTTCCTGAACAGCTTATCGAGGCCGGATTTGTCCCGGATATCGAGATTGTGGTGGGAATAATTCCTGTGCTTCTTTTCCAGACGCCTGCGGTTCCAGGATACGCTCCCGTCTGGTCCGAAAAACGTGCGGCGCATGTTATTGTCGATGCCGACGACATCGAAACCTTTGGGGCAGAAAAAATCGACGGATTCTGATCCGATTAAACCGCAGGAGCCTGTGATGATGACGGCGGACATGTGACACCTTTAACTCTGACGTCATTGCGAGGCCGCCACTGTCTCAATGGCGGCCGAAGCAATCTTAAGTAATTACCTGGGATTGCTTCGTCAGGATAACAGGAAACAAGGCCTTCCTCGCAATGACGCTATCGGTATAATTGTTTGACTTCCTTCTCTTTGCTTAACAGCCACCGGCGGTTTTCCAGACACCAGCGCACTGTTTTTTGTAATCCCTCAGGGAATTTCGTCCGCGCCTTCCAACCAAGAGCCTTCCTGATTTTCGTACAGTCCAAGCAATAGCGCACGTCGTGACCGGGTCTGTCCTTGACGAACTCAAAACCATCGGATGGCTTCTGCAAGGTCTTAAGCAGTAAACGCACCGTGTCGATATTGCGCTGCTCGCACCCCGACCCGACATTATAAATCTGAGAACATTCGCCCCGCTCGGCAAGCAAGAGCACCGCGTCAGCGCAATCTTCGACGAACAGCCATTCGCGCGACTGCAGCCCCCTGCCGTAGACGGGTATTTTTTTCCCCCGCAACACGCAAAGTATCGAGCGCGGCAGGAGTTTTTCGGGATACTGCCACGGCCCGTAATTGTTGCACGGCCTGATAATGAGCGCAGGCACGTTGTGCGTGCGGATATACGACTGGATCAGAAGATCCGCGGCAGCCTTGGACGCGGCATACGGAGAACTCGCCTTTAAGGAAAAGCCCTCTTTGAATTTCCCTTTCTCGATATCTCCGTAGACTTCGTCGGTTGAGATCTGTACGAAGCGGGGTACCGCCTTTTCCCTGACCACGTCGAGGAGCACCTGAACTCCCCTGATATTGGTATCGAGAAAGGCTCCGGCATCCCTGATCGAACGGTCGACGTGCGTTTCTGCGGCGAAATTCACGATCAACGAAGGTTTTTCGCGCGCGATGACCTTAAGCATCGCCGGCTTGTCACAAATATCCGCTTTGTAGAAACGGACTTTCTTCAATACCCGTTGAAGCCTCTTGGTGTCTCCGGCATAGGTCAGCTTATCCACAACGACAGCGCGGTACCCTGCGGCAAGCGCCTTCTTCACGAACGCGCTGCCGATGAACCCTGCGCCGCCGGTGACTAGGATCGTACGTACTGCTGCACGCATTCTTCAAGCACCTCCTGGATCGCGCGCACCTTGAAACCGCTCTCCTGGAGTTTCTGCGTCGACAGGAGCAGGTTCGTGCGCACTGCCTGTAACTCGGTATGCGGTATCGTCGTGTAGGAAAAATCAGGGACATACTTTCGGTACACATCCAGCAGTTCGGAATACCGCAGGCCGTTTTTGTTCACCACGTTGTACACGCCCCAGGCGTCGCGTTCGATCAGGTGCGAAAGCGCGGCGAGCATATCCGGCAGATAGGTAATGGAATTGGGGATATCGATGACCTTCGGGAAGGAAAGCAGCTTGGTCAGGATATTGCGCGGGTGCCTGCGGTTATCGAGCGGAATACGAATGCGCGGGATAAGAATCCCGTATTTTCCAGCCATACTCTCGAGCGAACGCTCCGTATAAATCTTGGTGCGGCTGTAATACAATTCGAAGAAATCAGGCACGCGGTCTTCCTGCAAAGGCGCATCCTTCTGATAATCGTAGTGGTAAATGCAGCCGCTTGAGATATGCACGAACTTGACTTTCTTGCGGGCGCAGGCCTCTGCCAGCATGAGCGGGACAAAGGTATTGGCGCTTAAGGTCGCATCCGGGTCGTCCTCGCAGCCGTCGACGTTCCTTCCTCCGGTAAAACCGATGCAATTGATCAGAACATCGGGCTTCTGCCTGTCGATCTCAGCCGCGGCATCCTTGATGCTCGTTATCATCGTGCTCGAGAGCACGCTCGGGATGCCTTCGTGTATGCGCGTGCCGATGAACCCCGGCCCGATGATAAGAATTTTGTTTGCCATGCCTTATTTCTCCTTTGCCAGATCCTGCAGATATTCGCCGTAGCGGGCAGGCAGACTCTTTGACAGTTTTACCAGCTGCTGCCGCGAAATCGCGCCCGTGCGGAAGGCGATCTCCTCGATACAGCCGATCTTTAATCCCTGGCGGTCCTCGATGGTCTTGATGAACAAAGACGCCTCAATCAGAGAATCGTAGGTGCCGGTATCAAGCCAGGCGAAGCCGCGGCCCAGATATTGAATCTTCATGAGGTTACGACGGATATATTCGTTGTTGACGTCGGAAATCTCAAGCTCTCCCCGCGGCGAGGGCTTTAAGCCGCGGGTAATGCGCACGACGTCGTTATCGTAAAAATACAAACCAGCAACCGCCCAGTTCGAACGCGGCGTCTTCGGTTTCTCGACGATGCGCCTGACCGTACCCGATGCGTCGCTTTCAATGACGCCGTATCGTTCAGGATCCCTGACATAATAGCCGAAGATATGAGCGCCGCGTGAGAGCCGAGCCGCTTCCTTGAGCGACTCCGACAGCTTGTCGCCGTAAAATATATTGTCACCGAGTATCAGGCAGACGTTGTCAGAACCGATGAATTTCTCTCCGATAATGAAACTCTCGGCGATGCCGCGCGGCTCTTTCTGCGCGGCATAGGCGAAACGCATGCCGAGGTCGCGGCCGCTTCCCAGAAGATCGCGAAAACGCGGGGTATCGTTCGGCGTCGAGATAATCAGGATATCCCTAATGCCTGCCATCATCAGCACGGATAAGGGATAGTAAATCATCGGTTTGTCGTAAATCGGAAGCAGCTGCTTGCACACGCCCCGGGTAATCGGATACAATCGCGTGCCTTTACCCCCTGCCAGGATGATGCCTTTCATGGATGCAATCCTTTCTTTTCCCTCGCACAACAGCTATTTGTATTTCACGTACAGGACAAACAGGATAATGAGCGTCGTTAACGTCACAACGTTCGCAATGACGATGATCGGATCCCTGCGCGCAAGGCCGTAGACGGTCCAGAGACAGACGCCGCAGGAAAGCTGCGCTAGCATCAAGACGCTCACGTCGCCGGCTGATCTGGTACGGTACACCTTGACAATCTGCGGGATGAACGAAAACATCGTCAGGCATGCCGCTGCCAGACCCACGTATGACCAGACCGCAGTACCCATAGAGTATACCACCTTTTCCCGTGCGTATCTTCAGGATTTCGTGCCCTGCCTGAAATCCAGCACGTGCCCGAATACCTTCCTGAAGGCGCGGGCATAATATTTGATATCGTCGGCATCCCTGACCGAACAGAGCTTGCGGGCCAGGAATTCGGGATGAAACGCCACCCCGTACATCCCCTGCACGAGATTGCGCAGCATGTCCGCGGGGATCGATGTGCGCATCACCGGCTGTTTCATGTCGTACTCATCCCAGTCCTGCGTCAGGAGCCAGCCGTTGGAGCGGCATTCCTCGTACAGCGGGGTTCCCGGATATGGAATCACGACCGTCGCCTGCATGGTGTAGGCGTAGCCTTTCCTGAGCAGCCATCTGCCGAGATTCAACGTAGCCAACGCGTCTTCGTAACTCTCCCACGGATACCCGAACATGATGGTAATATGAGGGAAAAGCCCGGCGCGCGATGCCGCTTTACAGTCTTCGACGATGCGCTGCGCGGACACGTTCTTATGCACGCGGTCAAGGGTCTCTTGGCGCGCCGACTCAAGCCCGAAGAGAAGCAGCCTGAAATTCGCTTTCTTCATCAACAGCATGTCTTCGGGAGAGAGCGCGCCGAAACGCATGTTACAGTCGAAGTACACTTTCCTGTGCAATCCCCTGTGCGCCATCCCCGCGCAGAATTCGCGCAGCCAGTCACCCGCGGGAAAACATCCGGAATCATCCATGACTTCGCGCACACCGTAGCGGGAAACAAGCATCCCGACTTCATCAAGCACATCAGAGGGTGTGCGCGACCGGTACTCCGGATACAGGGTCGGCCAGGAACAGAATGTGCATTTCCCCCACCAGCAGTCCCGCGCGCTCATGATATAAGTACCCGGCGTGCGCTTGAAATTCCCGTTCTTCGTAGCGTAGAGCCGCCACTGCGTCAGTTCGCGGTCGATCGGCGTGCCATTGAGGTCGTGGTTCAACCGGAATCCGCCGGTGGAACGCACAGTGCCGTTGTCACGGTAGTAGATGCCCGGTTCTAACGATGTGGCGAGTGGCGAGTGGTGAGTGGCTAGTGCGTTGCAAAGATTCAACAAGAGAAAATCGTAATCACCGCCCGTCAGGACGTAATCCACGGCCGACTTCTCAAACGACTCTTCCGGCAGCGCGGTGACGTGGTCGCCGAATAAGACAGTGGCGAGTGGTGAGTGACTAGTCACTAGCCACTCGCCACCAGCCACCCTTCCTTTTAACTTATTAATAATCGCCCAGTGCTGTTTGACAACCGGCGTCTTCGTCTCAAACGCGATCACATCAGGCTGCTCGCGCGCAATCATGTCAAAGAACTGCGCTTCATCCATTCCCTGGGCACAACAGTCGTTCCAGATGACCTCATGCCCAGCTTTCTTAAGCCGTGTCGCCGCCAGAGCCGGAACAACCGGATAGATGTACGTCGGTTCCTTAAAATACTGGAACTGTCTGTTCTGTCCCAGGGTCGGACAGCCTTTGTCCGACTGTAACGGAGGATATGAAATCAGTACCTTCACTCGAGTACCTTTCGTTCACTGTCCCGTAAACGCCCCGAAAAAAGGCCCCGTAGGAAATAAATCCCATAGGTCAGATGCGTCAGCACGATACCCGCGGCAACAGGCGCAGCCAGGCGCCGGGGTTGGGCCGCCGCCGTAACCAGTACCGCCGCAGCGTAGATACCGGCAACGACTGCGTAGACGCTGCGCATCCAGGCAGACATCCAGGGAAGCGCTGCCCCGGCAGCGACGCCGAGCACGAAGGCGCTCGGAACAAAATACGCGGGTTTGAGCGACGTGCGCGGATACCTTTTCACAAAATAGCCGCGGTGCAGGGCGTAATTGGCAACCTGCTTCAAATGCTGCCGAAACAGCGTCCTGCGGTGATGATACACAAGCACGTCCGGCGCGTATACGATACGTTTGCCGGTTTTGGTGACGATATCGTCGCAGAATTTCGTGTCCTCACCCGGCCAGAAGGTGGTGTTGAACCCGCCGATCGCACGCATAACCTCCTGCCTGACCAGAAAATTACAGCTGGGAAAATCCACGACATCCCTGTGTCTGCGCGGCAGATAGCGGTACACGTACGAACCGCTCACCAGAACCGAGGCAAACACCGCACCGCTGGCCTTTTGCCGGAACGAATCATCCGCCGGAGTAACCGCCGGACCGCCGACTGCCGCAACCGACTGATCCTCAAAATACCGTACGGCGTTCTTCAACCAGTCGGTACGGGGATACGCGTCATCGTCAAGAAACGCGAGGATCTCCCCGCGCGCAACGCGCGCCGCCATGTCCCGTTTCACGGCAGGAGAAACCGCGCCCGACGCTACGACGGTGACGGGAAATCTGCCGCAAGTCAGGGCTCGGCCGAAGTCCTCATCAGGCACGATAACGAGCTCCGCGTCCGGATACTCCAGCCTGCCGCAGTTAGCGACGCATTCTTCTAAATTCTTTTGCCAGGTTTTTACGGCGATGATAATCGATACGGTCATAGTATTTCACGATTTTGAGACGGTAGAAAATCGCCAGGGTATCCCAGAACGTGGTGAAAATCGGCGTAATCCCCACCCAGCCGTAGGGCTTGCTGCAATCCAGGATGATCGGCGCGTCAACCAGACGGTATCCGAGGTGGCAGGCATTCACCAGCACTTCAAGATCAAAGGCGAATTTCTTCACCAGGATGCGGGGAAACACGGATTTGAGCACATCCGCCTTAAACACCTTCAGACCGGTCTGGGTATCACGGCACGGCATACCGAAGAGCAGCTTGACCAAGAGATAATAACCGTAACTGATAATCCTGCGGTGCAGCGGATACTTGACACGGGAATTCGGGTGCATTTTCGATCCGATCACGATATCCGCGTTATCCAGGCGCATGATATCGAAAAGCGTCTGCACCTGCGCGGGATGCAGGTCAAGGTCAGCGTCGAGAAAAACCACATAATCGCCGGTAACGTAATGGAAGGCTTTCTTGAGCGCCCTGCCCTTGCCGAAATTTGAGGCATTCTTGCGGACGATCACTTTGTCCCCGTACCGGGCCGCTGCCTGCTGCGCGCTGGCATAGGTAGTATCGGAAGACCCGTCGTCCATGACGATCAGTTCCCACGCGCAGCCGAAAGACCCGAAGGTGCGCGCCGTCTCTTCGATACTGTGTGTGATACGGTTTGCTTCGTTGTATGCCGGCATGATAATCGATATCTTGCCGTCAAGATTCTTCATTCCCGGGAACCTCCCCGATACAACAAACCCAGCAGAAGAACAAAAAGAACCGCGCTCCCCGCGCACATAACCAGCTGCACGTGCAGGAGCGACGGATGGTACAGATACAGCGCCGCAACGCACGCACCGGTTAGTCCCGAGAGCCACTTGAGAAACCGCCAGTCCCGGACAGAGAGAAAATACGAGATAATAACGTAGCCGAGCGTGAACAGGCTCATCGAAACGCCGAAGAGCCGGCCCAGAATTATTGACTGCGCGAACGCCTTGCCGGTCAGCGTCTTCAGGATAAAGCCGGGCACACTATTATACACTATGAGCGCAAGGATGCACACAATCAGGACGTATCCCAGAGACCTGCGAACCACGGGCAGAGGATTCCTGTTCTCGGCGTAGAGGCTCGATGTGCGGGGAAACATCACCATGGTCACTGCGCCGGGGAGAAACAGGAAAATCTTTCCAATCATTTGGGCGACCGAATAGAAACCTGCCTCCTGCGGCGCGAAGAAAAACTTCACCGCCACCATGTCAATCGAAACCAGCGTGATAAAACAAATCGACGCCAGGGCAAAAGGGACACACGCGGCAAGCAATTCCCTGTACGGCTGCCCCCCGTCCGTGCCCGCGCCGAGTAGCGGCTTGATCGGAGCGAGCAGGCCGAATATCAGCACGGCTTGAGCCGCGGCGAACGCGCCGAGCGCGCCGGCAATCTTGAATCCTGAGCCGG
>CAZDUF010000007.1:1410-6941 GCA_964508555.1 uncultured Planctomycetales bacterium | reverse complement strand
CCAAGCAGCAGCTTGAGAACTCCCGTACATACGGAAATTGCGGAAAACCAGCGGAAACGTTCGACCCCCTGCACCGCGCCGGAGACGACCGGGCCTATCCACATGCTTGCCAGAAGAAACGCCAGTATGAGCCCGGCACCCCGTTGTTCAATCTGAAAAAGCGGAAGAATCTTCAATGAGAAAACCCACACCGCCATCACGGTAATCACCGCGAACACCGCGTGCCGGCGCAGAAGCCCTGATAACCACGCGGAGAGCTCCCGCGTCAAGGCGCGCGCCTTGAGCTCGGACGTCCTGCGCGTGACTTCCAATTGCAGCGTATTTAAGGGAGCGCTCACGATGCCGAAAACCGCAAGCAGGGAATTGAACGACGCGAAATCCTGAGCGCTTAAACGGTGCGCGATGAGGAGCTGATAGAGGAGGTTGAGGAGATTGGCCAGCGACGCGCCGGTAAAAACAACGAGGATATCTTTGAAGAATCCGTCAGTCTTCAGCGGGGAAGGCATATGATGCGCAGGAACCTCCGCGATCCGGCTTTGAGGATTCCCGACTCCCTGACCGGATACGCCTCGTCATGGATCTTGCAGTCGTTGAAACTGACCGCTCCCTGCTGGATGAGGCGTCTGGCTTCGTTGCCGCTCCTGGTGAGCCCCCCCTTGACCATCACACCGAGGATGCCTTCACCCGGCTCACAGGAATACTCCGGCATCTTGGCAGGCAGTTCCTTCTGCGCGAAGACGCGTTCGAACTCAGCGCGGCAGCGCTCACCCGCCTCGGGACCGTAATAGTCGGCCACGATCAGAGCGCCGAGCCGCTCCTTTGCCTCTTTCGGATGCATCTGACGGACACGACCGAGATCTTCCTGTGTCAGGAGCTCGTAATATTTCAACATCATCTCGTCGCTTAAAGACATAATCTTGCCGAATATGTCCGGCGCGGGCTCATTGATACCGATATAATTATTGTAAGACTTGCTCATCTTCTGCACGCCGTCCGTGCCTTCCAGAAGCGGCATGGTCAGGACCACCTGCTCCTCCTGCCCGAAATCCCTCTGCAGATCCCTGCCGACCAGCAGGTTGAAAATCTGGTCCGTCCCGCCGATCTCGATATCGGCCTTGAGCATAACCGAATCATACCCCTGCAAGACGGGATAGATGAACTCCGAAAGATAAATCGGTTTCTGGGCAGCCCTGCGCTTGGCAAAATCATCTCTTTCGAGGAGCCGCGTCGCGGAATAGCGGGCCAGGAGACGGGAGAATTCCAGACCGGACATTTTGTCAAACCAGGAGCCGTTGAACACGATCTTGAGCCGCTTCAGATCAAGCACCTTTGACACCTGCGCTTTGTAGGTACGGGCGTTTGTTTCCACATCCTCAGGGGCAAGCTGCTTGCGGACATCGCTGCGGCCTGAAGGGTCGCCGATGCGGCCGGTAAAATCGCCGATCAGAAAATACACATCATGGCCGAGATCCTGGAACTGCCGCAGCTTCCTCAGGAGCACCGTATGCCCGAGATGCAGATCAGGCGCGGTAGGATCGAACCCTGCTTTGACGATGAGAGGTTGATTTTTCGCGACCGAGCGCTCGAGCTTCCTGCGCAGCTCAGCCTCGGAATAAATCTCTACCGCGCCGCGCCTGATCAGGGCCAAGTGTTTGTTGATATCGGAGTCTATAGGTACCATAACCATATGTTCCGTGGGCACCAGGCCCTAGCGGATGGGCAGGTGCGCACCTGGCCGCAAGGCGGCCATGTGCAGACGTGGGATGTCCGTTCGCCACCTGCTTCGCAGGTGTCTCACTGGGACGTAGGACGTAAAACCATCTGTTACGCCCACGTCCAAGCGAGTCCCCGCCAGCGGACGAGCGGACGTCCTACGTCCTACGGAAGATGTATTCTTCTTAGATTACAACCTCGCGCTCAAACCGATCTTGGCCTGCTCGACGTCCACCTTGATGACTTTGACGCGGATCCTGTCTCCTGCCTTCAACCCCGTGGCCGCGTCCTTGTCGATCTCGCTGGAATACACGAGCCCTTCCAATTCCTCGTCGATCTTCACGAACACGCCGAAATCGGTGACATTGACGACTTCCGCGTCAAGCGCCGTCTCCAGCGGGTACTTCTGGGCGATCTCATGCCAGGGATTCGGCTGGAGCTGCTTCAATCCGAGCGCGATCCTGCGGTTCGTAGCGTCAACCGACAGCACGGTCACATCGACACGCTGTCCCTTCTTGAGCACATCCTGGGGGTGGTTGACCCTGCGCGTCCAGGAAAGATCGGACACGTGGATCATGCCTTCCAGATTGTTATCGAGCTCGACGAACGCGCCGTAATCGGTGAAACCGCGCACCTTGCCGGAGACTTTGGTGCCGACCGGATAGATATTTTCTACGTCAAGCCACGGATTCTGTTCGAGCTGTTTGATGCTCAGACTCATCCTGCGGGCGTCTTTGTCGATATTGAGGACCTGCGCCTCGATGGAATCGCCGACCGCGAACATCTCGGACGGATTCGTCACGCGCTTGGTCCAGGAAATTTCAGAGACGTGAATCAGCCCCTCGATGCCCTTTTCCAGCTCGACGAAGATACCGTACGGCAGGATATTGACGATTTTTCCTTTGACCTTGCTCGACACCGTAAACTTTTCCTCCACTCTCTGCCAGGGATCAGGCTGGCGCTGTTTCAATCCCAGAGAGATTTTTCCCGCGTCCTTGTCGAAACCAAGGATCATCACCTCGATGCGGTCTCCCATGGCCACGACTTCAGACGGATGGCTGATCTTTGACCATGACATGTCGGTAATGTGCAGCAGGCCGTCGACCCCGCCCAGATCGATGAAAGCGCCGAAATCCGTGATCGCCTTGACCATGCCGGGCACGACGTCTCCGATCTTGATCTCTTTCCAGATGCGCTCGCGCGCCAGCTCCTTCTCCTTTTGGACAGCCTCGCGCCTGCTCAGGATAATGCTCCTGCGCAGCGTGTTCATTTTTACGATCTTGAATCTGAAGTTCTTATACAGGATGTCCTTCTCGGATATCCCTTTGAAAGCGGACAACGACAGCGGAAGGAAACCTTCGATGCCGGTCACGTCAACGAGAAATCCGCCCTTGACCTTCTTGGTGATGCGTCCCTCGACCAGCTCTCCCTTCTGTGACAACTGGACCACTTTCTCCCATCCCTGCATGCGCAGGGCCTTATCGCGCGAGAGCTCGATATTGCCCGCGTCATTCTCGATGGAATCGACGAGAAAATCCAGCTCGTTACCCACGACGAGCTCCGCCTGAGGGAACTCGGTGATCGTGACGATCCCCTCGGACTTGAATCCCACGTCCACAAGCACTTCCTTCTGCCTGATCGCGACAATCGTGCCGCGCACGATCTGGCCTTCTTTGATGATTTTTATCGTCTGATCGTACAACAGTTCCAATTCTGATTTCGTTGACATGACTGCACTTCTCCCTTGCCGAACAACGGATTTTGTAGCGGGAGGCGCGGTCATTGAACCCTGCCTCCGGCTTGATTGATTTTTTACGTCCCTATGAAACGACACGCACCTCCTTCACTCCTTCTTCGCGTCATTAATTTCAGCGCACGCGCTCCGAAGGACGCTATTCTCGAGAATAGCACATCTCGACAATCGCCGGATGCTCGCCATCACCTGCTCGGCGGCTTCGGCGTAGGTCGCACTCGCATCGATCGCGATACGTTCGCCGAACGTTATCGCGACTGTATGCGGACGGGGAAACACGGCTCCCCGCGGCCATGCTGCATCAGTACCCCTGATATACGCCGGGATGACCGGCACGCCCAGGGTCTGCGCGAGAAAACCAACGCCGGCTTTGGCAGCGACTACCTCTTCGGGCTTTACGCGCGTGCCTTCGGGAAACAGCGCGACCACATGCCCCTGCCTGAGCCGCCTGATACTCTCCTTAATCGCGGAGCGGTCAGCGCTTTCGCGCTTCAAAGGGATAACCAGGAGCAGTTTCAGGAGACGCCCCAGGAACGGTACGGCGAACAGCTCGCGTTTTGCCATGAAACCGACGTGCCTCTGCGACCCCACGCCGAGCACGATCGGGTCGAGATTGCTGACGTGGTTGCACGCCAGGATGACGCCGCCCTCGGCCGGGATATGTTCCCGCCCCCGGATCGAGAGCCGGCAATACAATTTACAGAACAACAGGCAGCAGAACCTGCAGAACGAATAGGTGCGCGTCCCCTCTTTCATGAACGCGTCAGCGCAGCCCTGACCAGGTCCCTGCCGCGCTCAAGAAGGGCATGCGTCTTCTTGAGGCTCGTCGACTCCGCGTACAGCCTGACGAGCGGTTCGGTACCGGAGGCGCGCAGCATTAACCAGCTGCGGTCGGTACAGATCATCTTGACGCCGTCATGGTCCTTGACGCTCTCGATGCGCTGCCCGAGCAGCTCAGCCGGCAAATCCTGACGGGTGACAGTAACCTTCTTGGCGACTTTCAAGTCCTCGCGCACGTAATAATACCTGCCGTACTTCTTTTCCACATCCTGAAGAATCCGCAAGATATCCTTATTGCGATATACCATCATCTCCAGAAGCAGGAGACCGGCGAGCGATCCGTCGCGCTCGGGAATATAATTCTTCACTCCCATGCCTCCGGCCTCTTCGCCTCCTGCGACGATATCCTCTTTCTCCATAAGGTTGGAGATATATTTAAAACCCACCGGCGTCTCGTAGAGTTTGATCCCCAGGTCATCTGCGATACGGTCGATCATCTCCGTTCCGCAGAGGGTCTTGACCACGCCGCCGGTCCATTTCCTGTCTTCGTGCAGATGCAAGGTCAATAGACCGAGAATTTTCTGCGGATTGATGTAGACGCCGCCCGGCGCCACGGCCGCGATACGGTCGGCGTCGCCGTCAAGCGCGATACCCAGATCGAACTTTTCTTTTTTCATCCGGGCGATCATCTGCGCGAGATTCTCCTCGATGGGCTCGGGGTGCCTGCCGCCAAAGGTAGGATTGACGGTCTCGCGGATAAACTCGACGCGAACGTCGCTCCCCTTGAGGATGCGGCCGATAAAACTGTCTCCTGCGCCGTGCATGGGGTCAACGAGCACGCGGAATTTCTTCGTCCTGATTTTTTTGTAATCGATATAACGCCTCAGGAAACCCACGTAGTCGGCGCTGAAATCTTCCAACGGAACGAGGAAATGTGCGGGGTTCTCCCGCCGGGGAGGATTCCTGCCCAGGAGCGCCTCAACCGCCCTGGTGACATCGGGCCCTGCCGCTCCCCCGGATGAGGTCTTGATCTTGAATCCGTTATATTCTCCCGGGTTGTGCGAAGCCGTGATCATGATACCGAGGTCGTATCCCCTGTTTTTTACCGTAAAACTCAACGCCGGCGTCGGAATCGCCCTGTCCGAAAGAACGACCGTGTGACCGTTCTGCGCCATGACCTCGGCAGCGGTGCGGGCGAAGCGGTCGGAAGAAAAACGCGTATCGTATCCGACGGCTACTTTTTTTGCCTGCCCGAGATATTCCGCGACCGCCTGGGATACCACAC
>CAZDUF010000007.1:0-1400 GCA_964508555.1 uncultured Planctomycetales bacterium | reverse complement strand
CGAACGTTTTCATACGTGTAGGTATCTCCGATAATCCCTCTCCATCCGTCTGTGCCGAACGCGATTTCCTTCATGGAATATTTCCCTCGTCTTTGTTCCGCCCAATCCTCACCCGGCTACCGGACCGGCCACCGGTCCCAATCACCGTACGGGGCGCTGTCCTCTACGTCAGTCTCCGTAAACAAGCAATCGCCTTGCTCCGGTCAGTAGCGCCGAAAATATAGGATCCCGCCACGAGTACCGTCGCACCGGCAGAGATAACGCTTCCCGCGGTCGCATCCGTGATCCCGCCGTCAACCGCTATGTCTCGGTCAAAACGCGCGCGCAGCTGTCTAATCTTGGGCAGGACATCCGAAATGAACGCCTGTCCGCCAAAACCCGGGCTGACCGTCATAGCAAGCACGAAATCCGCATCGCGCAAAAAAGGCTCCACGCGCTCAATCGGCGTTGCGGGATTCAGCGACACCCCGGCGCGCACACCCCGTTCTTTGAGATCGCGCGCCAGACGCGCGAAATCTCCGGCGTCGGTCGTCTCGCAGTGCACGGTCAACGCGCCGGAACCCGCATGCACGAACGCATCGACATAATCCAGGGGTTTTGAAATCATCAAATGCACGTCCAGCGGTAACCGGGTGCACTTCTTGATATCCTTAATAACCACCGGGCCGATGGTAATATTGGGCACAAAGTGCCCGTCCATCACGTCGACATGCAATGCGTCGGCGCCCGCAGCCTCGACAGACGCGATCTCGCGGTCAAGGCAGCTGAAATCGGCGCTCAATAACGACGGCGCAATTTTGATCCCACTCGACATCGGCGTTTGTTCTCCCCTGTCAATCTAGCGGTACAACCCGCGTTCAACGATATACCGGTACACTCCTTCCGGAACAAGATACCTGATGGAACGCCCTTCTCCAATCCTGCTGCGTATCTCAAAACCGGAAATATCCACCGCACGGATCGGCATGGTCCTGATAAACGACGGGATCTTTTCCAGGGGGTATCCGGGTCGGGTCGCCGCGATGAACGTGACCATCTCCACAATGTCGGCGAGATCCTTCCACTCCTCCAGGTACGTCAACAGGTCAGACCCGATGACGAAATACAGGGAATCGCCGGGATGCTGCCTGGTAAACTGCCGGATCGTGTCAATGGTGTACGACTTACCTTCCCTGCGGATCTCGATGTCGGATACCGTAAACGCCGGATTCTCCCGTATGGCGAGCTCGATCATCTCGAATCTCGCCGCTGCCGCAACGATGTGCGCGGCTTCCTTATGCGGCGGAAGGAACGTCGGCATAAAAACAACACGATCCAGTTCCAAGCGCTCACGGGCCTCTTCTGCGAGTATCAGATGACCCAGGTGGATCGGATTGAATGTGCCGCCTATTATTCCGAGT
>CAZDUF010000006.1:13079-26793 GCA_964508555.1 uncultured Planctomycetales bacterium | reverse complement strand
GGATACGGCATGAGCGGAAAGAACTGCACGGTGTCCGGAAGATAGCGTTTGGCAAGCGCTAGGTTCTCGGCAAGGGTCTCGGGAGTCTCCCCGGGATTTCCTGCCATGAAGGCCGCGTGCACGAGCAGCCCGAGTTTTTTCGCGTTATCGAAGAAAGACTGGATATTCGAGCTCTTGAGGCCTTTATCGATATTGTCGAGGATCTTCTGATTCGCGCTCTCGATGCCGGTTATGATCAGATAACAACCCGCTTCTTTCATGCGTTTGAGCGTCGAGAAATCAAGGTCAGTGCGCACGTTGGCGTTCCAGGGGATGATTGCCTTGCGTCTGATCAGCTCGTCGCAGACAGAGAGCACGCGGTTTTTGTCCACGGTAAACGTGTCGTCTTCGATAACGACGCCTTTGACCTGGGGCAGGTGCTCCTTGATGTAGAGAAATTCATCAACGACGTTTGCCGGACTGCGCGTGCGGTGGCGCGATCTGATTGCCTGCGGCCAGAGGCAGAAGAAACAGCGGTAGGGGCAGCCGCGCGCGGTCATGATCTGCACTTCCGGGTAGAGCGAAGCCGCGAAGAAATAGTCTTTCACGCAAAGGTGTTTTTTATAGACGGAGGTGACAAACGGAATGTCATCGAGATTGTCGATGAGGGCCGCATCCGGATGATGGGTTACCGCGCCGTTTTTCCTCACGCTGATGCCTGATACGCTCGAGAGCGGCGTATGATTCTCGAGCGAGCGCGCGATTTCAAGACAAGTGCGGTCGTATTCGCCTCGCGCGACGATCGACGTATGCCGCGCCGCCAGGAGCGATTCTTCGGGAAGGCTGGAGACGTGCGTGCCCACGAGCACGGTGATGCAGTCCCGCAGGGATTCGGCGATTCGGTCAGCGACTTCCGTATCGTTGACGATTGTGGGAGTCGAGGTGTCGATGACAACCAGCCGCGGAGCAAAATCTTTCGTCTTGCGCAGGGTTTCGTCGTGCGATAAGCCGGTTGCGGCGGCGTCGATGAGTTTGACCTCATAGCCGTGTTTCTCCAGATACCCTGCGGCGTACGCGAGCCACAGGGGATAATACAGCGTGCCGCTTTTGGTTACTGCCGGCGAGCGCTGGCTGCGGGAGAAACGGGGCAGAAACGGAGGATTCAGAAAGAGCACTTTCATGTTGAACCCCTTGCGAATGCCCGGAATGATTTCTTCATCATAGCTGTCACTTGGTCAGGTGATTTGAAGAACCTGCGGATGACCTTGCGGTAAAAAGCCCCCGGATTCCTCCATACAAGGCTGATCTTGTGCCGCAGGGTGTAATAGGCGACCATCTTCTCGACATATTCGCGGGTGAAGTGTTTCGGGATGATGGTCGCTTTTTTTACGCCGAGATTGCTCAGACAGAAGTCGTCAGACAGGTTGCCGTTTTTGAAGCAAAGTTCATAAAGGCGCGTGCCGGGATAGGGCGTCGCGATGTAGAAACCGATATTCTCCATGTTCAGCTTCATGGCGAACTCGAAGGTGTTTTTGAGCTGCTCGCGCGTTTCTTCGGGAAAACCGACGACAAAGAAGGCAGAGGAATCGAATTTGAGTTTTCTGACCACCGCGGCGAGTTCCCTGACTTTTTCCAGGTTCAAAGGTTTCTTGATGTGTTCGTTGAGGAATTTCTGGTCGCCGGATTCGACTGCCAGGCAGAGCATGTAGCAGCCGCTTTGGCGCATGAGACGGAGCAGGTCAGCATCGAGACTCCAGAGGGCCACGCCGTTCGGCGTTGACCACGCAAGACCGAGTTTCTCGTCGATCATGCGCGTGAACAGGGCGGTTGCGCGGCGCTTGTCGAAGGTGAGGTTGTCGTCTTCGAACTGCACTTCGCGGATGCCGTAGGCGCTTTTGAGCATTTTGAGCTCGGCAATGATATTATCCACGGAGCGGGCTCTGAATTTGTAGCCCCAGATACCATGGATCGAGCAGAACACGCAGTCTGCGGGGCAGCCGCGCGAGGTGATAAGCGGTGTGTTCGGGGAGTAGCGCGACGATACTCCATGCGGCAGATTGATCGAGAAATATTTTTCCATGGGCAGGAGGTGGCGGGAGGGAAAGGGAAGCTCGTCGAGATCCTGAATAAATCTGGTTTTCGGGTTGATAATGACGCTCCCTTTTCGGCGGTAGGCGATGGCATCAAGGGGGGAGACGTCTTTATTCCCGCCGAGGCAGGAGAGCAGGTCTTTGAAGGCATATTCGCCTTCGCCGAGCACGCAGAAATCGACGTGCGGATCTACGAGCGTGAGTTCCGGAAGAGCCGTCGGGTGGGCTCCGCCCATGACCGTGATGATCGAGGGACTCACGCTTTTCGCGATGCGGCAGACCGTGTGCGCGTTTGCGTGCTGCATGCTGAAGAGGCAGGACACGCCGACGACGTCGGGCGCAAAGTCTCTGATCCGCTCGCTGATTTCTTCTGGCCTGAGCCCGTAGGTAATCGTGTCACCCTGCCCTCTCTCTTCATGGTGCCATCCTTCACAGGCGGCATCAAGAATGCGCACCTCGTAATCTTTTTCGATCCATGCCGCGATGTACGCCAGGCCTAGCGGCGGCTGGATTTCTTTGGTGTACTCGCGGGTAATCGTGCAGGGAGGTTGTATGAGCAGTACTTTTTTTATCATAATCGTTACCACCACCTCCACTTCGGGTTTGTACAAACCCGAAGTGGAGGTGGTTAAGATCGTTTTTGCAAGAGGGCTAGGAGCGAGACGTTGCCCAGTACCAGAGCCGTGAACCGCGGGAAAAGCCGAAAGAGCAGTTTGCGCAACGGTTGCAGCAGTATCCTGCGCAGCGGACTTTTGATGCGATACGGCGCGTCGTAGTCCAAACAAGTATAGATGCTCTTGACGACTGTAAACCCGTTATCTTTGAAGAACTCGCGCGCGCTCCGGTCGTTATAGAACCGCACATGACCAACCGTGCGCCGGAATTTCCTGCGCAAACCGCGCAGGTTTACCATCAAATTGTCTTCAAGCGGTAAATGGCAGATGACATAATCGGAGACTGCTCCGGCGTCTTGAAGCAACGCAGTAGGATCATTGAGGTGTTCCAGGATATCGATAAGCAGGGCAAAGCTGATGCGCTGGCCGCTTTCATACAGTTTCTTTTCGAACGGGCCGCAGCGGAACTGCGCCGCAGGGCAGCTCGCGCGCGCGGTTTCAAGAGGGATGGGAGAGACGTCAAACCCTTCCGCGGATATTTTGACGCCGCGCTGCGCAAACGAATCAGACAGTACTTTCAGGATTCCTCCGGCGCCGCAGCCGATGTCAACGACCAGCACCTGTCCGCTGAGCGAGCGGATGACATTGTCCGGGATAAGTTCCATGATTTTACGCGCCTTCCAGGCAGAGTCTTCAAGGTGCCAGGTCGGGTTGTAGCGCGTATAGGTGTCAGAGACAACGGCCTGGCGGAGAATACGCTGCATGGACGCGATATAGAGTTCGCTGGGGTATTTCTCGCGGATAAGAGATGCTGCAGCGCTGCCAAGCAGGCGGCGTTTTTGCGGATTTCCGGCGAGAGAGAGTATTGCGTCTGCCAGTGCGTCCGTGTCTCCCGCGGGATACAGCATACCGGTTGAACCGCTCTGCACGATTTCCCGAGGGCCACCGGCATCCGGCGCTACCACCGCAAGCCCGCACGCCATTGCCTGTAACAGCGCGGTCGGGCAGGGATCGGGTTTTTTCGAGGCTAGGACATAGACATCAAGATCCTGCAGAACGTGAGGAACGTCGTCGCGGTGGCCGGTAAAAGTGACGCATGAGCCCAGCCCCAGGGAATCGACCAGCTTATCGAGATATTCCCTGTAGGAGTCATGCGTCGCGTCAAGGATGCCGCCGATAATCATGAAGCGGGTATCAGGATTCTTTTTGTGCACCAGTTCTGCGCTGCGGAGAAAATCGTCAATACCTTTCCACTCGATAACAAGGCCGACCATACCGATAAGCGTCTTGCCGTCGAGCCCGTACGCATTGCGCAGGACTCCTGAGCGGGCAGCTGCAGGCGCATACAGCGTCGTGTCCACGGCGTTACGCAGCACAATCAGTTTATCGCCCAGGGCCCGAAGCGGACGGGCCGCAGCTTCGGATACCGCGACCACCCGGCGTACGCTTGCGAAACGGCCGAAGAAAAGCAGCAGACCGCGTTCAAGTCCCGACTGAAAAATGCTGTGTACGTGCCAAACCAGTGGCGCGCGTGTGAGGCTGCAGGCAATCGCTGCCCAGACAAAGGTGCGCGCAGCGTTGGCGTAGACGAGCCGAGGTTTTTTTTCTCTGATCAGACGCCGCAGTCGCATGATGAGAAGAGGCATGCGCATGAAATAGAGCAGCATGTCTTCGGGGCTCTTTTTCCCGATGCCGTAGTACCCCAGCGGGAAGATTTCGTATGACGCGCCAGACCGCTCAAGCTCCGCGGTCAGCCTCCCTGTCTGCGGAACGACGACATGGAAATCGTAGGTGCTCTTGAGTCCCTCGATAATCGAGAGAAGCACCCGCTGTCCGCCGCTCACGTTCGCGAATTGTTCAAGCGCTACGATGCAGGGTTTCATTTTTGAGTTCAGGAAACTGCCTGGCGCTGAGCGTGAGGCCGACCAGCAGCCAGAACGTGGTTTGCGTGAGCGTCGCTTCTCCCACCGAGGCGACGCTGAAACTGAATAACGACGCGCATAGCCCTATGAGCACCGCGCGCAACCCAAAAGGCGCGCTGACCGCGGTCTGGATACTGCGCCACAAAAGAATTATCAGGAAGGATGCAAAGAAGAAGAAACCGATCAGACCGCGTTCGGATAAAAGGCTTAAGAATTCGCAGTGCGGCTCGAGTTTTCCCATTGCCTTCGGGTAGAGCGAATCCGCGGGACGATAGCGGATGTAGTTATCTCCTGCCATGAACGGGCCGACGCCGAGCAGGGGGTTGTCTTGGAACATCGCGACGTTCGCTTTCCAGGCATCGAGGCGGTAGGAGAGGATGAGCTCCGGATTTCTCTCGACTGTATCCAGAGGCACTCGCACGAAAAAGGCGTAGACCGGCGGCAGGCGCTTGTAGACAGTTTCCCTGCCGATCCAGACCGACGTGACCATGATTACCGTTAAACCGACGATGAGTATGGCGAGCGCGTGCCTGCGGTACATCCAGAGCAGAAAGAGCACGCCGGCGATGAAGGTAATCATGCCGTTACGCGAGAGCGTGGAGAGTAAACCGAGGAATTGCAGCAGCAGGCACACCGAAAGAAACATTTTTTCTTTTGCGAACTCGCGTGAAAACAACATGCTGATGGTGATCGGCAGGACAAGGGTAAGAAAGAGCGCGAAATAATTCGGGTTGTCCCATCCCGCGCTTGCGCGGTACAGATTGATCGGCCCGACGCGCACCGCGGCGTATTCCGGACGGTAGAACGGAGACAGAAACGGCAGCAGGCTCTGCATGATACCGACGAGTCCTGCCATCGCCGCCACGGCGATCAGGATGCGCACGATACGCAGCAGTTTATCTTTGTCTCGCATGATGTCAAAGACGATAAACGCGAAGATGATCAGGTAGGTGAGAATCACGGTGCGGTATATGCTTATAGCCGGATAGAGCGACCGGGTGATGGAGAGGCAGCTGGATGCGACAAAGCACGCCAGGAGAGAGAATTCCAGAGGAGCGGAAAGCCTGCGGAAGTCTCCCGATACCAGTCGGTTAGTCAGCCAGAGCGCGGACAAAAGCACGACCGCAAGTTCCGTCGGCCGCAGGAAGGCTTGTCCCGTGCCGATGCGGAACTGTTGCAGCGGGATAAACAGGGCGTACAAGGCTACTAGGTCAAACATGGTAATGCGCGTTCGCAAAACGACCAGCAGGACGCCGGAGACGACGACCGCAGCCAGCAGGTAGTGGAATTGCGGCATGTGTCCGACGAGCGGGATGCACACGCCGAGAATGACCGCGATACAGATGAGTAGTGTTTTCAGCATAGGTTCTCCTTCAGTATCTCCTGGATGTGCGTAAGACGGGAGTCCCAGGTATTCTGCCGCGCCACCGTCACGCGTTTGGTCCGCAACTCTGGCGTGTCATGGCTAAGGCAGTCTTCGATTTTCTGCACGAATTCCTCCGGCGTCGAGGCGCAACGGATGAAGGACGAGAGGTTCTTCAGTTCGGGAAGCGGCGTGGCAACGACCGGTTTTCCCGATGCCAGACATTCATAGGTCTTGGCGGGAAATACCGACGAGCAAAAGCCGGTCAGCCGGTACGGCATGATCAGGACATCCATTTCCTGCAGACGCAAGGCCAGAGCACAGCGGTCCACCACGCCGGCAAAGGTGATATTCGGGAGTTTGAGTTTTGAGATGTCTGATTTCACCACCGGGCCGTACAGGATGATTCTCCAGTCGGGACGATCGAGCGCTACCCGGCGGATGAGATCGAAATCCATGCGCAGGTCATTGATGCCGCCGAAGAAGCAGAGTTTCGGCGCCGGCGCATAGCCGGTTACCCCAACCCCAGGGGCTGCATTGACCGCGTGAGCAAACATGATTTCATCCACGCCGGGTTCGACGAGGTGCGTGCAGGGATTCAGAGGTTTGAATTTTTGAAGGTGCAGGCGGTTGTCCGTCAATACGATATCCGAACGTTTCACCAGGCGTGTTTCAATGTCAACGATGTCAGCCGGCGCATCGGGATGCAGGCTGGCATCGCACACGCAGTCGTAGAGCACGCTGTCGGGACAGAGGCGCCCGATGAGATCGTGCACAGTGTCGGTTGCGCAGTATGTCCAGATCAGGAGCGGCCGGTTGTGCACCAGCCGAAGGATGCGGCGGCAGAGGATTCTGTTAAAGATGAGCCTGTTCAGGAGACTGCTGGCGCGCCCCGCAAACGGCATGACCAGCGGCGTGATCACCGTGATATTCTCCTGCTGTTCCCGCGGCCTGATATGCCCGGCTGCACGCAGCATGCGTTTGCCTGCGCGCGCGAAAAGCCCCAGAGATACACGCGGCGCAGGGTGCATGTTCTCGACGTAAATGACGCGTATGCCTTGATTAGCAAATCCCGACATCAGTATCTGGTGGCGCTGCCGCAGAAAGTCCCAGTCAATGGGAGACAGGCAGACGATGGTTTGCGGTAATCTGCACACACGCCCGCCGGAAAGCGTCTCCGGATCCGACGGATAGCGGGTGGCGTCAGGCACGGCAGTGAACATACCCCGGGTAATTTCGATGCACATCAGCATCCATTTCAGCACGGCGCGGCACCCCTTTGCGGGAGAGCGCATAGCAAGCGATGCCCCCAGAATCACGGCGACGAATAGGAACGCCGCCGCAGGATAGAAGACGGCGGTAAGCGCGATGAGCGCGAGAAAGAAAGTGTATTGACGGTAATAGCGCAGCAACTCGAAGAAAAATCGCGGCGCATGAGCGCACCTGAACGCCTGCCCGATGCCGCGGTAGAATCCCGCGCTCCTTTTACGGGAGAATTCCTCCCAGTCGGAAATGGTGCGGGTATAATGGCGGATCATCGGCTCGGGTATGGAGATGAGTCTATAGCGTTTAAGGCGCAGGCGCTGTCCCAGCTCGTGCTCTTCTGCCGCGCGCAGGAACGGATTGAAGTTTCCCGCTTCCAGCAAATAGCCCCTGCGATACAGCGCAGCGCCGCCGAGAAACGTCACCCGGTCAGCAGGTCCGGCGCGCCGGTAGAGATCCGCGTTTTCTCCGGTCGGGGAACCGTGCGCGTCGAGGTATATCTCTCTGCCGATGCCTGCCACGCCGGCAAGAGAGCGATCCTCATCAAGCAGGTAAAGGGCCTTTTCGAGAAATCCCTGCTCAAGCGTCATATCAGCGTCGATAAAAAGGATGTATTCGGCGTTTGCGCGCAGCGCGCCCGTGTAGCGGCCAGCGGCAGGGGTATGCACCCAGCCGGTTTTGAGCCTGAGAACTTCGGCACCCGCAGCGAGCGAGATATCGGCGGTTCGGTCAGTCGAATACGAGTCCACCACGATGATTCTCGGGTTGTAGGCAGCGCAGCCAGTTTTGACTGACTCGATGCAGTCCCTGATGCGCTCAGCCTCGTTTTTCGCTGGTATGACGACGGTCAGTTTTTCGTTCATGTCTGAGCGAGATATTTTCTGGTTCCGTACAAAGTAGACGCGAGTATGGTCAGCCAGGTAACGAGCATGGCCGCCAGGGCTCCCGTGATTCCGTATCCGGCCACGAACACAAAGGTGAGCGCGACATGCAGCAGGGAGCAGAGAATGTAGACCGCGCACTGTCTGCGCAGGATGCGCTCGGAACTTAATCCTCCGATAATGCTCGACGGAAGCACACAGAGGATTTTTACCGTGCTCACCGCGCAGAACCACGGCACGAGGCGGACGCCGTCGTCGTAGATGCCGTTAAACAAAAGATGCACCAGGGGTTTTGAAACCGCCAGATACAGCGCGGTAATACCGGCGCCGCAGGCGAGCAGCTTCGCGAGCAGGCGGTACATGCGCACGTCTTTCGCGGCGTTCAGATGCGGGGTGAGCACATAGAACGACGAATCCTGGACGAATTCGAAGAGCCGCAAAAAAGAGGCGATGACCGAAAAGAGAGCCAACTCCCGCAACGACAGCACGCGCGCGATGAGCAGCGGCCCTGCCTGGGCGATGACGACCAGAGAGGCCGCTATGCCGAAATAAAACAGGCCGTTACGCACGACGGATGCGGGAAGGCGCTCGCTTCCCGACGAGAGCGCGGCGCGCGTGTGAGCATAGGTGACCAGACCCGCAATGCCGGCAGCGCCAACGTAAGCAAGCAGGGCGGCAGGTACGCTCAGGAGTTTCAGCGCATACAGAATGGCGATACAGGCGAAGGAGATAATCAGGTGCAGCCTGCTGACGAATACCGCGCGCTCGTATTTGTGCGCCGCGCGCAGGAGCGATGAATGTAATGCGAGCGATAAAAGGAGCGTCATGGTCGCGATAATGCCGAGCGTTACGAGCGGCGGGAAACGGTACGCGAAATGTGCAGCCAGTGCGACGCCGATCATAAGCAGCAGGGACCAGGGGAAAAATCCGCGCACAAAAGACTTCCAGTCAAAGCGGGAGAATATCGCTCCCTGTGAGCTGAAAAAACGCACCAGACTTGCGTCCATGCCAAGTACTCCCAGGAGCACCCCGAGATCGATGATTGTCAGCACCAGGCGGTAAAAGCCCATATCCGCCCTGGACAAACTGCGTGCCAGGAGCACCGTGCCGATAAACTGCGCTGTGGCGACAAAGACCATGATCAGGAATGTCCTGGTGATGCGGACTTTTATCATAAGTTATTATTTGACATAGGTATAAATCGATTGTATAAATAATAAAGTATACCATATCTTCTACAAGAAAAAAAGACATTAATGGGGTGAGGATGGGGTGTGAGTTGTGGGTTTACCCAACCCACAACTCATTCTCACAACTTGTTTATGGGATCTCAATATTTCATTTTCCGGGATCAATGTCCAGTCTGCGAGTCCCGCGACGCACGCGAATTGTACGACTCCGCGTTCGACAAACCTCCTGTCAGGGTGTATCTCGATCGCCTGTACCGTGCGCAGGGAGAGGGTGTGGAGTATGCGTATCTGTCCGGAGGACGTTTTGCGGTTGTTGCCTGCCGGTTCTGCGGGCTGGTCTATCAAAGGTACGCGCCGTCTGACGAATTGATGCAACGCCTGTACGGGCACTGGATCCGGCCAGAGAAGATTTTCCCGCTCGACGCGAAAAAACCGCACGCGCAGGCCCGGCGGGAAGCGGAATTATTAGTCCTCTACCTTGGCCGCGGCAGGGACAAAGACGCGCGGTTATCGGTGTATGATTACGGCATGGGATGGGGCATCTGGTTGACCGCTGCGGCATGCAGGGGATGTGATGTGTTCGGTACGGAGCTGATCGGCGAAAAATGCGCGGTGGCGTCGTCGTTTGGAGTTCGCTGCTTTCGGGATGTGGAAATGGCTGGAAAATCGTTTGACCTGGTCTTCGCCGAGAATGTGATGGAAGATGTGCGGTCACGGGGAGCCGATATGGTCCTGCTTTCAGGAGCGCTCAAGCCGCACGGATTACTCAGGATTGTCGTGCCGGTGAGCACGTTCTCCCGGGTGCGCAGGAGGCTCGAGAGATTTGCGCGCGGGGTTGACGGGATTGCGGAGATCAGCCCGCTTGAGCATTTGAATTGTTTCTGCGGTGATTCTTTGAGGGTGCTTGCCGAAAACGCGGGGCTGGTGAAGGTGACTCTACCGTTGTCTCTGCGCTATCGAATGTATTCTTCCGTAAGCCTGAAGGGAATGCTGAAGCCCGCGTTGAGCGGCGTCTCCTACCGTTTCATGCCCGTATTCTTCCGCCGCAGATAATCCGCATAGGACAGCCGCAGCAGACGGGGGAGGTTGGATCTGCCCCGGATTATTCCCCAGCGGGAATCCGCCCAGATGCGGTTCCTCATAAAGGTGCTTTCATCCCACAGCCATCCCGCGTCGAAAAATAAATCCACCAGGGAACAGTCGCGCCTGATCTCCGAGAAGAGCTGGGTGTCGAGTCTCAATCCGTGATGCGGAAACGCGAACGGCACATGTTCTTGTCCGGTCATGTCCGCGACCTCCCGGCATGAGGCCGTGATTTCCCTGCGCGCCTCCTCTCTCCCGACGAGATCCAGGCGCACGTGCGAAACCCCGTGTCCGCCGATAGTGAATCCTTCCGCGCTCAACGCTCGCACCTGTCCGCGGGTCAAAAACGGCGCGCGCTCCCGTGCGTAGCGGGCAGGATCGATATGCAGGACCCCGGCGATCGCGGCAATGGCATTGCTTTTTGCGAAATGGAATTCGCGGAGGAATTCCTGCACGCCGGCGCTCGATGCGAAAGTCGTGTCTGCAGCGGAGTTGATTTTCTTTAGTAGATCGCGGGAACAGCCCCGGGCAAGCGCCGTCAGGCACAGGGAAGCGGTATGCTCGGGAGCCAGCGTCGTGTTGTCGAGCAGGCCGGTGGTGACGAAGAACACGGCGCTCGCCCCGTGTTTACGCAGGATCGGCCTGACCACGGAATGACACTGCGCGAATCCGTCATCGAAGGTGATCAGGCACGAGGGAGAATCAGGCTTATCCTGGCCGGCCGTAAGGCTGCGGTATTGCGCGTAGGAAAGGATGCGATAGTGTTTCTTGAGGTACACGATGTCGTCTTCGAATTCGCGCTCAGATTTGTACGGATAGTGGCAGACGTGGTCAAGGGCCTCGCCGGATACGGCGTGATAGCAGAAGACTGCGACAGGCGGACGCAGCAGGCGGCGGTACAACGCCAGAGGGACTGCCTGCGAAGTCAGCACGAACAGTTTGCGCACCGCGTTCTTGAGCAGTTTAGCCATAGGTTACGGTTTCCTTCCGAAAAGAGCTTTCATCTGTGTAATGAATCCGGGAGGCACGGCCCGCTTGATGAACAGATGGTGATTCTGGTAGAAGCGTATATACCACGGCTCTGCAGTCCTGTTGAACGCCGCAAGGCGTTTTGAGAGCGTGCGCAGGTTGAAATCGGGTGTCCGGATCACCGTATCCGGAGTGAGGATATTACCGAGGAATATCCGTTCGTTTCCCGGCGTTTCCGCCGAGATGAACCCGCGCTGCAGGCAATAGGCGTAAAACGGCGTGCCCGGATAAGCGCGGCACACGGTGCAATACAGGGTATCCACGCCCGCAGCTTTTATTTTACGCGCGAACGCCAGGGTGGTGCGGAAACTGACGTCAGTCTCTCCGGGAAACCCGATAATGAAGAAGGCGTTCACTTTGAGCCCGATCTCTTTGCAGACGGCTGCGACTTCCAGCGCCTTCTCGAGTTTGATCGTTTTGTTCATCGCGCGCAGGATCGCGGGATCGCCAGATTCCAGTCCCAGAGAGATTGAGCGGCAGTTGGAACGTTTGATGAGCTCAAGCAGCCGGCGGTTGAGAGTGTCGATCCTGACGCCGTTGGGCGTTGACCAGGAAAGCTTGTAGCCGTCGCGGTTGATTTTCTCGATGCCGGAGAAGATTTCGCGGCTGCGTTCCTGGTCGAGAGTGAGATTATCGTCTTCGAACTCGATGTGGCGCGGCGTGTAGCGTTCGATGACCTCCGTTATTTCGGCAAGCACGTTGCCCGCGGAGCGTTTTCTGAACGCGTACCCAGACACGCAATGGATGGAGCAGAAGGCGCAGTCGAACGGGCACCCGCGCGAGCTGATAATGGAGACGCTGCGCAGGGGTTCTTGACGCGGCGAGTGAAACGAAAGATACGTCGACATGGGAAGCAGGTCGCGCGCGGGAAAAGGGAGAGAATCGAGGTCCTGCACGGGTTTCGATGAGACGATTCTCTCCGTCCGTCTGCCTTCGGCGATATCAAGCAGGCTTTGTTCGCCTTCTCCAATGACCACGTGATCCACGCCTGGATGGGCTGCCTGTTCCCCGGCGAGGGAGGCATACACGCCGCCGAGTACGACAGGGGTGCGGGGATGAGCTGTTTTCAGAGCCGCGCTCAGTTGCCGTACGACGGGAGCAAGGTGCGAGAATGGAGAGGTGATGCCGATAAGGCCGGTGTCTTTCGGCACGCGGTTGACGATCGCCCCATTGTTGAGGCCCGCGCGGAACACGGTGAGTCCGGCGCGCCTGGTTGCGACGCAGCGACGGTTGCCTTCGGCCAGGGCGTCGATGATCGCAACCGTGTGCCCGTGCTGTCTCAGAAATGCCGCCAGGTATCCGAGTCCCAGGTTCTGGGAGAAAAGGATGTTTCTCGGGTGATCGAAGTACCAGGCAGGGTTGATAAGGGTAACCTTCATGGGATATCAGGCAAAAGGGTTCTCCCCGTCGCACCAGGAGACACGGATGCGCGCGCTGTTCTTCGCGAGCGGGCTGTCCGGTGACGAGGGATAGTAGAGATACGAACGCGATCGAGGTTTCAGAAACAGGCGTACCAGCGGGTTCGTGCGCAGCACTGCGGCGGTTTCAGGCGGCACGCAGACGCGCGGTGCCCTGAGTTCTGCGGCGCGTTTGACTGTCAGGAGTGCCGTTATTGCGTGGGGCGTGGTTGTGTCAAGGGTTTTAAGGGTTATTGCGCCGTTTGCGCGGGCCACGGAAAATACGGCGCACCCTGCATCCGGCGACGAATAGACTTTAAAATCGAACGAGTCGCATAGCGGGGTGAAGAAATAGCTCCGGTCATCAAAGGACGCCGCTTTCTTTGCGACCGGCCAGGGGAACGCGAGCATCCAGTTGACGGCTTTGTCGTCGCGCAAGAATACGTAGTCTGTATCTGCCTGCGTCATACGTGCCGGAAACCGCGGCGGCCGGCTTTCAACAAAACAGTGCTCAGCTAGCAGGCGCGACTGCCGGTGTGTCCAGGGAGTAAGAAGCACATAGAAACAGGCACAGATCGCGGGAAGCAGGAGTCTGTCGAGCGCCTGCGCAAGCTCGGTACAGGCCCGCGCCTCGATCCCGACGCAGCGCAGTACCGCGCGCAGCAGGCGGACGCCGAGCGAGAGGGGGTTACACCAACGCAGGTCCATTTCGTAGAAGGTGAGGGAAGAGAGGTCGCGCATGCCGGCAGAGCGGAACGCCCGCTCGGACGACGCGCTCATCGATGAGACGACGAAATCGTTGCCGAGGGAGAGCGCTGCCTTGACAAGCTCCGTGCCGTACCCTTTTCCCCGGAAGGAAGCATCCATGAAGAACGTGCAGAACCAGGAGACCTTCGAGATATT
>CAZDUF010000006.1:0-13069 GCA_964508555.1 uncultured Planctomycetales bacterium | reverse complement strand
GCACGATACCATCCCCGGCATGATTCCAAGGTATCCTGCGCAGCGGTTATCGATCAGTGCCACGAGCAAGCCGATATCGTCAGGCCCGGCATACGGATTGTTCGCATAGGCTTGTGCCCGGCGCGCGGATATCGGAATAAGCGAGGCGTATGCCGGGTCTTTCGCGCATGCGCAGGTAAAGTCGTACAAGTCCCGAACTTTTATCTTCCTAATATCTAATTGCATTGTACTTACAATTATACATCTTACAGGATGCTAGTACAACAGGTCAATTATCGGTTTACGCACCACGTTTTGTCTATTAGAATATCTAACAAAAATAATTAAATTAACTTGACAGTTCAGTCAGATTATGATATATTCCTTTCAGATGCAGAGAATTAAGCTGGTTCCGATCTGGATCGGAGCCAGCTTAGTCGATGAAACAGGGAGAGCGTATGCCTATGTTTGATATCATCATAAGTCCTGATGAGCCGGTGTACGTGATCAGCGTGGTGAGCAGGCTAGTTAGTATACCTGTATGGACTTTACGGCAGATAGACAAGTATGGGATCGTCTGTCCGAAAAGACTGGGGAAAAAGAGCAGGCTCTATTCGCTGAAGGATATCAAGAAACTGGAATATATTCATTATCTCATCGATGAGAAAGGCGTTAACCTGCGCGGCGTTAAGATGATTATTGAGAAGGAACACATCGAATGAATTTTTTTACCTTTATATTAGCACTCGCGTATTGCGAGTGCTAACTAATCCAAGGAGTTCGGAATGAGATTCGATAAACTCACGACGAAATTACAGGAAGCGTTGCAGGATGCCATACAATATGCCACTGATACCGGCAGCCGGCAGGTTGATCCCGAGCACCTGATGCACGCGCTGTTGCGTCAGGATGAGAGCATCGTGGTCAGCGTACTCGAGAGTTTGGGGATGAATAAGGACGCGATGCTGGGAAAGCTCCAGGAACACGCGCCCGCGCGAGAAGCTCAAACACAGCAGGCGCCGGTCTACGTGTCAGGCAGGCTGCTGCGCTTGCATTCCGCTGCCGCGCGAGAGGCTTTGCAGTTGAAAGACGAATACCTGTCAGGCGAGCATATCCTGCTCGCGTTCTTCGATGACGAAAGTTCCGCATTTACCCAGGAACTGCGCAAAGCGGGCATCACGCGCGAGCGCGTGCTCGAGCAGGTGCGTCGTCTCCGGGGCAGTCAGCGTATCATTGATCAGTCGCCCGAGGAAAAATTCAAGGCGCTCGAGAAATACGGCCAGGATTTGACTGATCTGGCGCGCAGAAATAAGCTCGATCCGGTGATCGGCCGCGATGATGAAATCCGGCGCCTGATGCAGGTGCTTTCTCGCAGGACGAAGAATAATCCCGTGCTTATCGGCGAGGCAGGGGTTGGAAAGACTGCCATAGCCGAAGGTCTTGCCCAGCGCATTGTTTCCAATGACGTCCCGGAAAGTCTGAAAGGCAAGCGCATCGTGTCCCTGGATATGGGGAGTCTGGTGGCCGGTACGAAGTTCCGCGGTGAATTCGAGAACCGTTTGAAAGCCGTACTCAAAGAGGTGCAGGCCGCAAACGGCGCGGTGATTCTGTTTATCGATGAGATGCATACGATAGTCGGCGCCGGCGCCGCCGAAGGGTCGCTTGACGCATCGCAGATGCTCAAACCCCTTCTTGCACGCGGCCAGCTGCGCTGCATCGGCGCGACCACGCTCGACGAATACCGCACGCGCATCGAAAAAGATGCGGCGCTGGAGCGCAGGTTCCAGCCGGTATACGTGGATGAGCCGACAGTCGAAACCACCGTTTCGATCCTGCGCGGCATCAAGGAGAAATACGAGGTGCATCACGGTATCCGCATCAAGGACCAGGCGTTGGTGTCGGCGGCTTCTTTGTCGCAGCGCTACATCACCGAACGTCATCTGCCGGACAAGGCCATCGACCTGATCGACGAGGCAGCGTCGAGGTTGCGCATCGAGATCGACTCCATGCCGGTTGCCATCGATGCCATGCAGCGCGAGATCATGCAGTTGGAGGTTGAAAAGCAGGCGCTCAAAAAAGACACGGACGCCGCATCGCGGGAGCGGATTCAGGCGATCGAGAAACAGCTCGCGCGCTTACACGAGGATCTCGGAGCAAAAAAGGCGCGTTGGGAGAAAGAGAAATCGATTATCCTCAAGATACAGCAGACGAAAGAAACGATCGAGCTTTTACGCCAGCAGGCGCACGCTGCGGAGCAGGTCGGAGACTTGGGGAAGGTCGCCGAGATACAATACGGCAGGATCGTCGAGGAAGAGCGCGCGCTGGTCAGGCTCGAGGCGGAATTGTCAGGCGTGCAGCAGGGGTTTGGTATGCTCAGGCAGGAGATCGACGCCGAGGATATTGCCGCGATCGTTTCGGAGTGGACCGGCATACCGCTGACCCGGCTGCTGGAGAGCGAGAAAGAGAAACTCCTGCGTATGGAGGTTGAGATCGGGAAGAAAGTCGTGGGACAGGAGCAGGCAGTCAAGGCGATCGCGGATTGCATCAGGAGATCGCAGTCCGGCTTGTCCGAAGAAACCCGGCCGATGGGGTCGTTTATTTTCATGGGGCCGACCGGCGTGGGAAAGACCAAACTTGCCAAAAGCCTGGCGTGGTTCTTGTTCGACGACGAGGACGCCATGTTGCGCGTGGACATGTCCGAGTACATGGAGAAGTTCAGCGTCTCTCGCCTGATCGGCGCTCCTCCGGGATACGTCGGATACGAGGAGGGCGGTCAGCTCACCGAAAAGATCAGGCGCAGGCCCTACGCGGTGATTCTGCTCGACGAAATCGAGAAGGCGCATCCTGAGGTTTTCAACATCCTGCTGCAGGTGCTTGACAACGGCAAGCTCACCGACGGCCAGGGCAGGCAGGTTAACTTCCGCAATACCGTGGTGATCATGACGTCGAACATCGGTCAGGAGATTATCCAGCAGCGCACGGCCATCGGATTCGGCCACGAGAGAAACCAGGCGTTGGCAGGGCACTCCCTGGACCATGACCTGATGAACGAGCTCAAGAAGGCGTTCCGGCCGGAGTTCCTGAACCGCGTTGACGAAGTGATTATCTTTAATCCCTTGACCAGGGAGCACATGTCGGATATCGTGCGCCTTGAACTGGAGCCGATCATCGCGAAACTCGCCGCACAGGACATACGGCTGAAGGTGAGCGAGCGCGCGCTTGAGGTTCTGCTTGAAAAGGGGTTCGATCCGTTGTACGGCGCCCGGCCGCTGAAACGGGTGATTCAGCGTCTGGTTCAGGATGCACTGGCGCTCAAACTGCTTGATGGTTCGCTGAAAAGCGGCTCTGGAATCGAGCTTGACGCGGATAACAAAGGGAATGTCGTTTTCGCCGGAGAGGCCACCGCAGCAAAGACCAAGAGATGCGATTGACAAGGCCCTGTTTTATGCTACAATTACCCCTTAGCATTCTTCGCGAGAGAGTGCTAATATAAAGAATTAACTATGGGCAGAACAATCGATTATGAGTCGAGGCGCAGGCAGGTGCTGATGGCGGCGATCAATCACTACATCAAAAACGCCGAGCCGGTAGCGTCCGAAGACATCGCGCAGGAATTCGATGTCAGCCCTGCCACGATACGCAATATTTTTGCGGAGCTTGAGGAGGCAGGATACCTGACGCATCCCTACACCTCCGGAGGCAGGATACCTACGGACAAGGGGTACCGCTATTACGTGGATTTCCTGGTGCGCGAGATGGAGCTCATCGCCGAGGAAAAGGAGCGTATCGCTCAAGCGTACCGCCGCGAGATCAGCCGTCTCGACGACGCGCTCGAGAAGACGACCGAGATCATTTCGACCATGACCCACTATGCCGGCATCGTGTCGTTCATCGAGAGCCAGCGGAAATTCCTTTATACGGGCATCGGCTATGTGCTTGATCAGCCGGAGTTCCAGGATTACGACAAGATCCGCCTGCTTGTCAACATGATGGAGGAGAAGCGCCAGCTCCTCGGCATCATCAACAGGGATTTTTCCGACAAGGTCAAGGTGTACATCGGCAAGGAGTTGGAGTGCCCGGACATCGGGCAGTGTTCGCTGGTCGTGTCCAGTTACGGACTCAAGGATAAACCGCTCGGCAAGATCGCGGTGCTCGGGCCGGCGCGCATGGAGTACGAGCACATCATCCCGACGATAGAATATATCTCCGACGTGCTGACGGACGTGCTCAACGATATCAGATAGGGATACGGCTATGAAAGAGCATCAGAAAAAAGAGGCGCACGCTGACGGTGTCAAAAACGGGCAGAGTGCGGGTGAGCAGGAACGGTTGAGCGTGACGCGCGCAGAATGGGAGGCGCTTGAGAAGCAGGCCGCCCAGGCGCAGGAGTATCTTGAGAAGTGCGTGCGCCTGCAGGCTGACTGCGAGAATATCCGTAAGCGCACGGAAAAGGAGAAAGCGGATTTCGCCCGATATGCCAACGAAGGTATCATCGTGGATGTGTTGAATGTGCTCGACGACCTTGAGCGCACCGTGGCCCTTGCATCCAAGGATCATGACGAGGACACGCGGGTGTTTCTCCAGGGAGTCGAGATGATCCTCGCGCACCTGTACGACGTGCTCAAGAAAAACGGCGTGTCGGTCATGGAAAGCAAGGGCAAAATTTTTGATCCGCATATGCACGAGGCGCTGCTGCAGATCGAAGACGAAACGGTCCCTGAGAATACCGTGGTCGAGGAGATGCAAAAGGGATATCTCCTGTATGATCGCGTAATCCGCACTGCCAAGGTCGGGGTGTCCCGACTGCCGCGGCAGGAAAAAGAAAAGTAAAAAGTTTATTCTTTGTATAGAAGGAGGATTCCCATGGCAAAGGCAATAGGCATCGATTTAGGAACATCGAATTCAGCTGCGGCGATCATGGAGGCAGGCAGGCCGGTGATTATTCCGTCTGCCGAAGGAGCGGGTGTCGCCTCAGGAAAGGCGTTTCCGTCGTTTGTCGCGTTTACCAAAGACGGGCAGAAGCTCGTCGGAGAACCGGCGCGCAGGCAGGCGGCGATCAATCCCGAAGGCACGGTGTATGCCGCAAAGCGCAAGATGGGCACGGACCACCATTTCAAGGTCTTCGGCAAGGAATTCACTCCTCAGCAGATATCCGCGTTCATCCTGCAGAAAATCAAACAGGACGCGGAGGCGTATCTGGGTGACGCGGTCGAGGAAGTGGTGATTACGTGTCCGGCGTATTTCGACGATAACCAGCGCACCGCGACCAAGGACGCAGGCGAAATCGCCGGCTTGAAAGTGCTGCGCATCATCAACGAGCCGACTGCGGCATGTCTTGCCTACGGGCTGGATAAAGCGGGTAAGGAGCTGAAAGTCCTGGTGTTCGATTTAGGGGGCGGCACGCTCGACGTCACGATTATGGATATGTGGAAAGAAGGCGGGTTCAAGGTCATGGCAACCTCGGGCGACACGCAGCTCGGCGGCACGGACATGGACAACGCCATCATCGCGTATATCGCCGAGCAGTTCAAGCGCGATACGGGCATCGATCTGAAAAACGACAAAATGGCGATGCAGCGTCTGCGCGAAGCCGCGGAAAAGGCGAAGGTCGAACTTTCCAGCACGCTTACCACGGACATCAATCTTCCGTTTATCACGGCTGACGCAAGCGGGCCGAAACATTTGACCATGTCCGTTAACCGAGCCAAGATCGAGGAACTCGTGGGGCCGATCGTTGAGCGTTGCAGACAGCCGCTGGAGCAGGCACTGAAAGATGCTGCTGAGTCGTTTCAGAAGGAAGGGATTTCCTTTAACGGCGTCTCGGATATTGACAAGATCATCATGGTCGGCGGCCCGACGCGCATGCCGATCGTGCAGAAGTTCGTGGAGGATTACTGCGGGAAAAAGATCGAGCGCGGGATCGATCCCATGGAATGCGTGGCGCTGGGCGCTGCGGTACAGGCCGCGATCATCAAGGGAGACGTCAAGGACGTGCTGCTTCTTGACGTGACGCCGCTGTCTCTGGGATTGGAAACGCTCGGCGGGGTCAATACGAAACTCATCGACAGGAATACCACGATTCCGACGCGTAAGAGCCAGGTATTTTCCACCGCGGCGGACAACCAGACCGCGGTCACCATCCGCGTGCTGCAGGGCGAACGGCAGATGGCCAACGACAACGTGGAGCTGGGCAGGTTTGACCTGGTGGGGATTCCCGCCGCGCCGCGCGGCGTGCCGCAGATCGAAGTTACGTTTGATATCGACGCCAACGGCATCGTGCACGTGTCTGCCAAGGACCTCGGCACCGGCAAGGAGCAGTCCATCCGTATCACCGCGCCGAAGAAGCTCTCCAAAGAAGAGATCGACAAGATGGTTAAAGACGCGGAGAAGTTTGCCGCAGAAGACGCCAAGAAAAAAGAGGAAGTGGAGATGGTAAACCAGGCGGATCAGCTGGTGTACCAGACCGAGAAGTCGCTCAAGGATTTCGGCGACAAGATAAGCCAAGGGGACCGCGCCGATATCGAGGCGAAGTTGAACGATTTGAAGACGGCCATCAAGGACAGGAATACGAGCCGCATGAAGCAGGCAATGGAAGACCTGACCAAGGCGTCGCACAAGCTCGCCGAGGAAGTGTACAAGCAGGCTTCGGCAAAGCAGCAGAAAGCGCAGGGAGCCTCGGCTGGTCCGGAGCAGCAGGCTCCTTCCGACGCCGACAGCGGCAAGGGGGCGTCGAAAGGCAACGACGACGTGATCGACGCGGAGTTCAAGGAAGAAAAATAATGACGAGACACCGAGTCACCGAGACACCGGTGACATGGTGACCCGGTGTCTCGCGGCGTTTAATCTGCCATTATGTCAACCAAACGCGATTACTATGAAGTGCTCGGTCTGCGCAAGGGAGCGTCTGTCGAAGATATCAGGAAGGCGTACCGCGAGCTTGCCCTGAAATATCATCCTGACCGCGTTGCGCCCGAACAGAAAAAAGAGGCTGAGGAGAAATTCAAGGAGTTGTCCGAGGCCTACGCCGTGCTCTCTGATCAGAGCAAGCGTTCGCTCTATGACCAGTACGGTCATTCGGGTATTGACCAGAAGTACGCGTACGAGGATATTTTCAAGGGCGCTGATTTCGGCAGTGTGTTCCAGGGTGGGAGCTTCGGGTTCGGCACGGACGTATTCGAAGAAATATTCAGCGATCTCGGTTTTGACGTGTTCGGCGGAGGCCGCAGGCACTCAGCCGGCGCCTCCGGCGCGCGCCGTCAGCGCGGCCGCGATCTGCAGATTACCCAGACGATAACCCTCGAAGAAGCGGCGCGAGGGGTCGAGAAGACGATTACCGTGCCGCGGTACCAGATGTGTGGTGTTTGCGAGGGAAGCGGCGCGCGTCCGGGAACCAAACCTGCCCAGTGTTCGCAGTGCCAGGGACAGGGCCGGGTTGTTGCATCGAACGGGTTCTTCCGTATGGCGCAGACTTGTCCGAAATGCGGTGGCGAAGGTTCGATCGTGCAGCATCCCTGCCCGGAGTGCCATGGCCAGGGACGCACCCGCGTCGTTTCCAAGATCAAGGTGAAGATTCCGGCCGGGGTTGAGACAGGCTCGAATCTGCGCGTGCGCGGGGAAGGCGAAGCAGCGCGAGGCGGCAAGGGAGATCTGTACGTGATTATCGAAGTGCAGCCGCACGAGATTTTCGAGCGTGACGGCAATGACCTGACCGCTGAGGTGAGCATTCCTCTGACGACGGCGATACTGGGGGGAGATATCAATGTGCCGACATTGTCAGGCACGGCGAGCATGAAGATTCCTGCTGGTACCCAGAGCGGCAGGATATTCCGCTTGAAGGGCAAGGGGATTCCGGATGTCCATGACCGCGATGCGGGAGATGAACTGGTGCGGGTCGTGGTTGAGATTCCCACGCGCCTGAACACCCGTCAACGCCAGCTTATCGAGGAATTCGGCCGCGTATCAGCGGAGAGTAAAGAGAGTTTTGCGGAGAAAATAAAACGAACCTTCAGATAAGGAAAAGTACCATGCCACATTACGACTACGAATGCACGGGATGTCACCACCGTTTCGAGGTATTTCAGAAGATGTCCGATAAGCCGCTCCAGGAATGCCCGACATGCAGGGCAGCGGTCAAGCGCCTGATTGGCTCCGGCGCAGGAGTCATTTTCAAGGGGTCTGGCTTTTACGCCACCGACTACAAGAAACCGGACGCCTCAAAAACCAATGAGGCCGCAACTTCCTGTCCATCATCGGACTCCGGCAAGTGCTCAGGCTGCCCGCATGCGAAGTAGCGCCTGGATCCCGGCCGCGCTCTGGATGGGTTTCATTTTCTACAGTTCGTCGCTTCCCGGCTCGGATATCCCTTCAATCTTTCCCTTCCAAGATGTGGTATATCATTGTATAATATACGCCATCCTCGGTTTCCTGGTGTTGCGCGCTTTTGTCCGTTCAGGCAGGCAGCGTACCGCCAGAACAGTTTTCTTCGCGATCATCGTGTGCCTGGTGTACGGGGCAAGCGATGAATTTCACCAGATGTTCGTTCCGCTGCGCACCGCGTCCATGTTCGACTGGTTCGTTGACGGCTGCGGCGCGGTAATCGGAGGCATCCTGTATCGATGACGGAAATCCAACCTTTCAGCGCGCTCGCCTACAATCCCGAGAAAATTCCCGAACTCTCCCGCGTGGTGTGCCCTCCGTACGATGTGATTTCTCCGTCGCAGCAGGAAGGGTACTTAAATGCCGGAGAGTATAATTTTATCCGCGTGCTGTTGAACAAGGACGTCCCGGGCGAGGACAAATATAAGAAGGCGGGTCAGACCTTCCGCGACTGGCAGAAGTCAAAGGTCCTGGTGCGCGACCCTGGGCAAGCGATATATTTCTCGAGCCAGCGCTATAAAGTGCGCGGCGAAACCAGGAACAGGCTCGGGTTCATCTGCCTGCTCAGGCTGGGCGAGAGCAACTCCGGCGTGTTCGGCCATGAGCATACCCGCAAGGAGCCGAAAGAAGACCGCGCGCGCATCATCCGCGCGGTCAAAGCGAATTTAAGCCCGATCTTCGTGGTATTACAGGACCAGAAACGCATTATCCAGCGCGTGTGGCAGCAGCATGTCAGCAACCGGCCGCCTGACATGGAGGCAACCGACGACGACCGCACCGTGCACCAGCTCTGGAGGATCGACAAACCTGAGGTGATCGCTCTGATGCAGGCCGCGATGAAGGAAGAGAACATGTTCATCGCCGACGGCCATCACCGCTACGAAGTCGCCTGCGGCTACCGCGACGAAATGCGCGCCTCATCGGCGAATTACTCCGGAACCGAGAGCTACAATTACGTGATGACCTATTTTACCAATACCGGGTCCAACGGTTTGCTGGTCATGCCGATCCACCGGTTGGTGTCGGTGGGCGAGAATCTCGGTATCGACGCGCTCGCCGCACGGCTTGAGGAATATTTTCAGGTCGAAGAAGTCAGGGACCGCAAGCGTTTTTTCTTTTTGATGGAAAAGGGAGGCATGTCCGAGCATGTGCTCGGCGCCTACCGCGAGAAAAAATTCCTGCTCCTGCGCCTCAAGAACGTGAAAATGCTGGATACGCTCATCGCCGACAAGCCGAAAGAGTACCGCTGTCTGGACGTCTCGATACTCAACCATATCGTATTCGACCGGGTGCTGGGCATGAACCCCGTCGACAAGGAGCTTATCACCTTCACGCCGCACACGGATGAGCTGATCGCGCGCGTGGACACGGATCCCGGTGCGCTTGCTTTTTTCCTGAATCCGGTGAAGATCGAGCAGATCACTGCGGTGGCATTAAAGGGTGAGAAGATGCCGCCGAAATCAACCTATTTTTATCCCAAGGTCATTTCGGGAATGGTGGTGCACTCGTTTGACCGCTAGCCACTAGACACTCGTCACGAACCTTTATTATGGCCCTCTTTGGCAAACCAAAATACACTATCGTCCGCGTCAAAAAGAAAGAGATTCCCGAAGGCCTCTGGACCAAGTGCCTTGAGTGCAACGAGACCCTGTACAACAAGACGCTGGAAGAGAACCTTAAAGTATGCCCGAAGTGCAATTATCATTTCGTGCTCGGCGCCTACGAGCGCATCAACATGCTCATCGACAAGGACACGTTCGAGGAGTACGACGCGAACATGTGTTCGGTCGATCCGCTCGAGTTCAAAGGCCCGAAGACCTACAAGGATAAGCTCGCTGCCGACCAGCAGGCTACCGGCATGAAAGATTCGGCAGTAACCGGCCAGGGACAGATTTCACAAAGGAAGGCGGTAATCGCGGTCACGGATTCGCGTTTTATCATGGGAAGTATGGGGTCCTGCTGCGGAGAGAAGATTACCCGCGCCATCGAATCGGCAACGCGCCAGCGGCTACCGATGGTGATCGTGTCAGGCTCAGGCGGCGGAGCGCGCATGTACGAGGGGATGTACAGCCTGATGCAGATGTCAAAGACCTGCGCGGCGCTGGCGTATCATAAGAAGGAAGGCCTGCCGTACATCTCGGTTTTGACCAATCCCACCATGGCGGGAGTCATGGCATCGTTTGCCGGTATCGGCGACGTCATCGTGGCAGAACCCAAGGCGCTGATCGGGTTCACCGGGCCGCGGGTCATCGAACAGACGATACGGCAGAAGTTGCCTCCGGGGTTCCAGAAATCGGAATTTTTGCTCGAGCACGGCCTGCTCGACATGATCGTGCCGCGTAAGGACCTGAAAAACTCGCTTACGCAACTTATCGATTATTTGACGTAATTCTTGACTATTTCAGGCCGTATATTATAATTGTTCAATATTTAAGATGAGAATCACCAGTTCAACCCCTGGTGGTTGACGAGGAGTGGTTGATGGCGCAGGTAAGTTTACGTAACGTCTCGAAAGTCTATAACGGCAACGTGCGCGCGGTTGACAAGATCAATCTCGGAGCCGAGAACAAGGAATTCCTGATTCTGGTCGGTCCGTCCGGCTGCGGCAAGTCCACGGTACTGCGCATGATCGCCGGTCTTGAAGATATCAGCGAAGGGGATTGTTACATCGGCTCCAAGCGCGTCAACGATATCCCGGCCAAAGACCGCGATATCGCCATGGTGTTCCAGAACTACGCGCTCTATCCGCACATGACGGTATTCGAGAACATGTCGTTCGGCCTGCGTCTGCGCCATGTGCCAAAGCCTGAGATCCTCCAGCGCGTCAACGAAGCAGCGGAAATCCTCGGTATCAAGCATCTTCTGGAGCGTAAACCCAAGGAACTCTCGGGAGGCGAGCGTCAGCGCGTGGCTGTCGGCCGCGCCATCGTGCGCAAACCGATGGTATTCCTCTTCGACGAACCGCTCTCCAACCTCGACGCGAAACTGCGCGTCCAGATGCGCACCGAGATCCATAAACTGCACATCCGCCTGCAGACGACCATTATCTATGTCACCCACGACCAGGTCGAGGCTATGACCATGGGAGACCGCATCGCCGTGCTCAAAGGCGGCCTGCTCCAACAGGTTGCTGACCCGATCAATGTTTACGACAATCCCGTCAACAAGTTCGTGGCAAGCTTTATCGGTTCGCCTCCGATGAACTTCATGAAGGGAAAAATCGTCAAAAAGAACGGGAAACTCTATTTTGACGAGGGTAAAATATATGTTAAACTTGTGGATGAGATGTACCAAAAGATGGTCTCGTATAACGGCAAGGAGGTCTGGTTCGGGATCCGTTCCGAGGATATTTACGATAAGCTCTTCGTCTCGGAAGCCCCTCCGGAAAATGTCGTGCGGGTGAACTGCGAAGTGTACGAGCCTATGGGGTCAGAGGTCTATCTCTATTTGAACACGGGCCGCCACACCTTTATCGCGCGGGTAGGCGCGCATGACCGTCCGAAAGTCAATCAGGACATGGATGTCGTGTTCGATATGAGCAAAGTGCATTTTTTCAATGTAGAGACCGAAAAGACCATCGTGTAACAACAAAAGGCTCCTTCATCATGCAGCGGTTCATCTCGTGGATTATCATCATTGTCTGTCTTGTCGCGCCCATCAGCGCGACTTTTTATTTTCAAACCCTCACTCCCAAATATCTCCTCTTGTACCTCTTCGTCAACGCCGTCGTCTTCATCGCGCTCTTCCGCGGACACGCAGTCAAGGTCTCGCAGCTGCGGTACCGTATCCAGACCGGAGAAGAGCTCTTGACCATATCCGACCAGGAACGCCTGAAAGAAACTGAGCAGCACGGGGCGCTTCAGGAGAAAGTAAAGCGTTACGACGGTCTCAAGAAAGTGATCGAAGAGCTGAATCAGCAGCTTGAGCCGGGTAAGGTCGCGTTCAGGCTCGCGTCGAATGCCTACAGCCTGGTTGCCAACCGCCGCGGCAGTTGTTCTCTGTACCTGGTCGAGCAGGCAGGGCATAAACTGACCTTTGTGAACGGGCTGGGATTGGAGCAGTTGCCCGAAGGCAGGCAGCGCGAGGCGGACATGCTTGACTGGTGGGTGGTCAAACACATGAGCCCGTTATTTATCGAGGATATCGCCAAGGATTTTCGGTTTGACCTGGACAAGGTAGCCGGCGCAGAGCGCAGGTTCGCGTCCGCGATACTCGCGCCGCTGGTGACGGGAGGTAAACTCATCGGCGTGGTGCGCCTCGACGCACCCGAGGCCTACGCCAACACGCAGGATGATTTGCGTCTCCTGGTGACGGTGTGCGGCCTGGGCGCGGTGGCGCTTGAGAACTCGACTATGTTCGAGCAGACGCAGGACCTGGCGACCCACGATGAGCTGACTGCTTTGTATTCCAAGGGATACTTCATGGAATTGATGAAGCAGGAATGCCGCAGGGATTCGCGCCACTCCCGCGAGTTCAGCGTGCTGATGATCGACATCGATAATTTCAAGCCGTACAACGACGCCTTTGGCCACACCATGGGAGACGCGGTGCTCAAAACCATCGCGCTCACCATGCAGGAGACGCTGAAAGTTTTTCATCCGGTTATCGCGCGTTTCGGCGGCGAGGAATTCTGCGTGCTGCTCACCGGGCTGGGCAAGTCCGAGGCGGCGCGGGTTGCGGATAATCTGCGGCTGTGCATCGAGCGTTCGCGTAT
>CAZDUF010000005.1:0-26917 GCA_964508555.1 uncultured Planctomycetales bacterium | reverse complement strand
CCCCATTTATGTATACATAAATGGGGACTGTCCCTATTTATTAGCAACAAGTAGTATTTTTCCCCTTATGCTTCGCCTGGTAGAGTTTCGTATCCGCTGAGGTCAGCAGGTGGTCGGCTGTTTCTCCGTCTTCGGGGTAGGAGGCCAGGCCGATACTTACGGTGAGGGGTTTTTCTTCTGTGTGGTTATTGGAGAAAGAATGCTTGGCTACTTCCGTGCGGATGCGCTCGGCAATGGGAAGCGCCTCTTTTTTTTCGGTATGGGGTAAAAGGATCGCGAATTCCTCGCCGCCGTAACGGCAGACGTAATCCATCTTGCGCGACTGGTTTTTCAGGATCAGCGCCAGCTCTCTCAGTATGCGGTCGCCTGTCTGGTGGCCGAGTTTGTCGTTATACATCTTGAAATCGTCGAGATCGATCATCATCAGGCTTATCGGCGACTTCAATGCTTTTGCTTTCTCGAGTTCCGACTGAAAGATGAACTGGAAATACCCGTGGTTCCAGACGTCGGTGAGGTAATCTGTGCGCGAGCGGATCACGGTTTTCTCGTAAAGTTGCGAATTCTCGATCGCCAGGCCCGCTTGGTTGGCGAGCATGATGAGCATGCGGATATCGTCTTTGGTGATCGGTTTGTGGGTGATGAAATTGTCGGCGAGGATCGCGCCGTTGATCTTGTCTTTGGATTTCAAGGGAACGACGATTAACTCCTGGCTCTTCAGCATGCCGGTGAGCGGGTCTCCTGCGTAACGCTGCATGCCTTCGGGCGTTAAATGCAGGGGAAGCCCTTCGAGCACGCAGGTCGCCAGCAGGCTGCCGTTCTCGGGAAGAAGCGGCATGCGTACCTGGCGGATCTGCGCGCTGAGTCTCGATTCAGTCGCAGAGCGTGACCCTGAGTACACGCCGATCAGGTCGTCGAGGCTCTTTTTTTCCTGCTCGATCTGCGTCCAAATCCGGTTTGCCTCCTCTCCTGATTCCGGCCCGATTCCCATCTTGCCTTCGATCACCTTTTCCTGCTCGTTGACCAGAAACAGAAGCTCGCGGTTAAATCCAAGCGCTGTGTGCGCGGTGACTCCGGTCAAAATTATATAGAGTATTTCATCGAGCTTGAGCGTGGTGTACATGGCATTGGAGATCTCGTACAGGATGCCCAATTCCGTGCGCGTACGCTCAAGTTCCTGTTTTATTTTTACGATATCGTCCATGTTTGATACCTTAACATATGCAGGTACTTGTGTCAAGGTGACGGACTAACCAGGTAGTATACTCGATTGTGTGTAAATTGAGGAGGGGGCCAGCGGGTGGCCGGAGTAACGGCAGTGAATGGGAGGATCCACACTGGGCGGAGGGGCCCATGAACTGCCGTTACGCAGGACAGGACCCGCTGGCAGCGTATGGTTAAGCACATAAAAATGGCATATCTTCTTTTTCTGAAGGAGTCGAGAACGGCCAAGAAAATTTTCGTTAGATTCGAGGGGGGTAATCCGTCTATTTAAGTAGAGGGGATGCAGGGAAAGGAGGGGTGTTCGTGATGGGCGTCCCCGCGATTGACACGCAGTTGCTACTAAGATATAATACTAATCTTCTCATGAATCCAGCAAGCTGACGGAGGAAGTATGTCGAAGAAAACACAGGAAGAGACCCCGAAGGATATACAGAAAGACGCCATGATGTCCGACCGCCGCAAGGCCTTGGATCTTGCGCTTTCGCAGATTGAAAAGCAGTTTGGCAAAGGTTCGATCATGCGACTGGGAGGAGACACGAAGGTAGAAGTTGACGCCATCCCGACCGGCGCCCTCACCCTTGATCTTGCGCTCGGAATCGGCGGCTTGCCGCGCGGCAGGGTTATCGAGATCTTTGGGCCGGAAGCGTCGGGCAAGACAACGCTGACCCTCTGCGCAATCCGCGAAACTCAGAAAAAAGGGGGGGTTGCCGCGTTCATCGACGCCGAGCATGCCTTTGATTCCTCATACGCCAAGGTCGTCGGGGTGAACCTTGACGAGCTGCTGATCTCCCAGCCGGACACGGGCGAGCAGGCGCTTGAGATCGCCGAGACCCTGGTGCGGTCAAACGCCATAGACCTCGTGGTCATCGATTCGGTGGCGGCGCTCACACCGCGCGCCGAGATTGAAGGGGAAATGGGCGATTCCCACGTGGGACTGCAGGCGCGTCTCATGTCCCAGGCGCTGCGCAAGCTCACCGGCGCGATTTCAAAGACAAAGACCTGCGTCATCTTTATTAACCAGCTTCGGGAGAAAATCGGCGTCATGTTTGGTTCTCCTGAAACAACTCCCGGCGGGAGAGCCCTGAAGTTTTATTCCTCGGTCAGGCTGGACGTGCGTAGAATCCAGACCCTCAAAGAAGGCGACCATGTTATCGGCGGGCACGTGCGGGTGCGCGTGGTCAAGAACAAGGTTTCCCCGCCGTTCAAAGAGGCGGAATTCGATATCCTGCACAACGAAGGTATTTCCAAGACCGGCGCAGTGGTTGACGCCGGCGTGAATGCAGGCGTGCTCGCCAAAAGCGGCACCTGGATTTCCTTCAAGGATGAGAAAATCGGACAGGGCAGGGATGCTGCAATCAAGACGCTCAAGGACAACACCAAGCTTCGCGATGCAATCGACCAGGAAGTCAGGAAACAGCTCGGCCTGGGTTAATCTGCTGGCGCTTGCGGCATTCGTCTGCCTGACTGCTCGCGCGCAGGCCGCTGAAGAGGCCTCGTTGAAAGACGCTGTCCGCACGGTTGCCCAGACAGCGGGCAGGGCAGTGGTTTCGGTTGCCACGGAGACTACGACCGTGTTGCCGGGCCGCTACGGATATAGCGTGCCGCGCCAGTCCCCATTTCTCGAAGATGATCTTTTCCAGCGATTCTTCGACGAGTTCCTGGGAGATATACCTGAGCGCCGCTTAAAGAATTCAGGTCTCGGCTCGGGCGTCATTATCGACCCGCGGGGTTACATCCTTACCAACGAGCACGTTATCACCAATGCCGATACGATCAAGGTGACCTTACCTGACGGCAGGGAGTTTCTTGCCCGGCCCACGGGAAGCGACCCGCGCACGGATTTGGCGGTGATCAAGATTGAGGCCAAAGACCTGCCGGTGGCGCGGTTGGGAGATTCAGATAAGCTCCGCATCGGCGACTGGGTAGTTGCCATCGGCAATCCCTTCGGGTTCGTGCTTGATCCTGAGCCGACCGTGACCGTCGGCGTGGTCAGCGCGCTCAAGCGGTCGATAGGCAGGATGGTGGGCAGGGAACGCGATTTCACGGACCTGATCCAGACCGACGCCGCGATCAATCCCGGAAATTCAGGCGGTCCGCTGGTCAATCTCGACGGTGAAGTCGTCGGCATTAACGTCGCTATATTTTCCACTTCCGGCGGATACCAGGGAATCGGATTCGCGGTGCCGGTGAACCACGCCAGGCGCATCCTCGATAATCTGATCGAGGGTAAAGAGATCGTCTACGGCTGGCTCGGCGTGTCCGTTCAGGACTTAAACGACGAGCTCGCGGAGTATCTCGGTATTGCAGGCGCGCGCGGTGTGATGGTAACCGGCGTGGTCGAGGCAGGCCCTGCTCAAAAGGCAGGTATACAGAGGGAAGATATCATTCTCTCGTATGGCGGCGAATCCATTCAGTCCGCCAAGGACCTTTTGTCGGCGGTGTCCAGGACTGCGGTGGGAGAGACTGTTTCCGTTGATCTGATCAGAAATACCGCACGGATGACCGTCAAGGTGGTCATTGCCGCGTTCCCTGAGGCATATAACTCTACAGGCGAACGCCTGGCAATTACCCCGGCAGGTCGATCACCGGGTAAGGTCTGGCGAGGAATATCCGTTGCGCAGGCATTTTCGTTGTCAGATATCGATGCGCAGGGGGCTCTTGTGGTCTACGTTGAGCCGGGAAGTCCGGCTGACCTCGCGGGTATCGTGCCCGGAGATCTGATTCTGCAGGTCGGCAAGACAGACGTCAGCTCAACGCAGGATTTCGAGCAGGCAACGCAATCGGTCAAAGGCAGGGTGATGCTGCGCACCGAACGCGGGTTCTTTATCGTCAAGGAAGCTCCGTGAAAGTTTTGGATCCTTTCCTGCGGGCGCGCAAGCACGCGTTTCTGCTCCTGAAATTCCGTCAGCGTTCACGCGCAGAGATCGCCGAGCGCCTGAAAAAGAAAAAATTCAACCAGCAGGTTATCGACGCCACGCTTGAGTTCCTGAGCGAGAAGAAATTCATCGATGACGCGGCGTTTGCCCGGGCGTGGGCGATAGAGCGTATCAAGAAGCCGCTCGGGATCGCCCGCATCAGACAGGAGCTCCTGCGCAAGGGAATTTCCGCATCTCTTGTGTCAGCGGTTCTTGCAGAAGCCGAGCAGCAGGTTCCCCAGGAGGAGATGCTCAGGGAACTCGCGCAGAAGATGTTCAGGAAGACGCGTTCGGCCGGCGGCCGCATGTCTGACGCGCGCGCGCGCGCCAGGCGCGTATCGGCATCGCTTATCCGCAAAGGATTCCCGCCGAATGCCGTGTGGGAGATTGTTTCCGAATATGCAGGCACACATTCTGAGGACTAAATTTCTCGAGTTTTTCAAATCCAAAGGCCACGCGGTCAGGGAGAGCGATTCCCTGATTCCCCGCGACGATCCCACGGTGCTGTTTACGCCGGCGGGTATGAACCAGTTCAAGAAGGAGTTCATGGGATTTCGATCGGGTTTTACGCGCGCCGCGACTGCGCAACGCTGCCTGCGAACCGGTGACCTTGAGAACGTCGGCAAAACTGCCGGCCACCATACGTTCTTCGAGATGCTGGGGAATTTTTCCTTCGGCGATTATTTCAAGCAAGAGGCGATTGCGTATGCCTGGGAGTTTCTGACCGGCCAACTGCAGATCGATGCGCGGCGACTCTGGGTTTCGGTGCATCAGGAAGACGATGAGGCGTATGGTATCTGGAAAGATGTGATCGGCGTCCCGCAGGAGAAGATCTTCCGTATGGGGGACAAGGATAATTTCTGGCCGTCTGAAGCCAGGCAGAAAGGTCCGAACGGCCCGTGCGGGCCGTGTTCGGAGATCTATTTTGACCGCGGTACGGAAGCAGGCTGCGGCAGACCAGGTTGTTCTCCGGCGTGCGCCTGCGGCAGGTTCCTGGAGATATGGAATCTTGTATTTACCCAGTACAACCGGTTAGAAGGCGGTAAACTTGAGCCGCTGCCTCAGAAGAATATCGACACCGGCATGGGGCTGGAGCGGTTGTCTGCGCTGATGCAGCGTAAGGAAAGTAATTTTGAGACCGATCTCTTCGCGCCGATTATTGCCGAGATTTCCCGCCGTGCGCCGGACGCCGCGCAGGAAGTGCGTTATGCGGTAGCGGATCATATCAGGGCAGTGACGTTCTGCGTGTATGACGGCGTTCTCCCGTCGAATGAGGCGCGGGGGTATGTGGTGCGCAAACTCATCCGCAGGAGCGTGCTGCGGTTACGCGCCGCCGGCGTCAGGAAGCCGTTCCTGAACGCGCTGGTGCCCACCGTCGCGTTTGCCATGCGGCCCGCGTACGCTGACCTGGCCGGCCGGCAGGAAGATATCGCGCAGGTGGTTGAGGCTGAGGAGAAGCAGTTCGCCGAGTTGCTTGATTCCAGCGAGCCCAGATACGAAGAGCAGTTCGGCAGGTTTCAGAATGCCGCGAATCCGCAGCAGGTGGGAAAGATCGCGTTTGCGCTGTACGATACCTTTGGACTGCCGCTTGAAGTGACCGAGGAATGGCTGACAAGCCGCAGTATCGCTTTCTCCCGGGAGGCGTTCGATGAAGAGCTTCTGGCGCAGCAGGTGCGTTCGAAGACTTCGAGCGCCATGACCGGAGACGTGTTCCGCGTCAAGGGTATCGATACGAGCGCGTATCCCCTGACGGTATTTCTCGGTTATGACACTATCGAAGCGCATGCTTCTATCAAGGGTCTTGTTCGCGGGGGCAAGGCTGTCGAGTCCATTGCCGCAGGAAGCGAAGGTATTCTCATACTTGACCGCACTCCCTTTTACGCGGAGTCAGGAGGACAGGTCGGTGACACAGGCAGGATCGTTTCCGGAGACAACGAGTTTACAGTCGAGGATACCTATAAACAAGGCAAGGTGTTCCTGCATAAGGGCAGGGTGGTGAAGGGAGAATTCAGTATCGGCCAGAGCGTACGAGCCGCAATCAATACGGAACGCAGGGCTGCCATCGCGCGTAACCACACTGCCACGCACATGCTCCAGGCAGCACTGCGCGAGGTGCTGGGCGCGCATGTTCAGCAGCAGGGCTCGTTTGTCGGCGAGGACCGTTTACGGTTTGATTTCACGCATGGTAAGGCAATTACCGAAGCGGAAATGGACAGGATCGAGGAGATCGTGAATGCGGTGGTTCTCCGCGACATGCCGCTTTCTACGGACGTCATGGAAACGGCGCAAGCAAAAGAGTCGGGAGCCCTGGCGTTTTTCGGGGAAAAATACGATGACACGGTACGTGTGGTGCGCGTGGGCGACTATTCGCGCGAAGTGTGCGCAGGCACGCACCTGCGCGCAACAGGAGAAATAGGGCTGTTTGTGATAACGCAGGAGGGTTCGGTTGCAAGCGGCGTGCGCAGGATCGAAGCGGCGACAGGCGCGCACGCCTACCGTTTCATGAAGGAGCGCAGCCGCGCAGCTGTTGACGTTGCGCGGGCCCTGAACGTACCCGTGGATAAGATCAGCGCGGAAGTCGAGAAGCGCAACCAGCGTATCAGGGAACTCGAAAAGGAATTGAGCAGACAGAAGATGGGCGGGATCAAGGCTTCTATCGACGACATCGTCGCTTCGGCGGACGTCATTGCGGGTGTGAAGGTGATTGCGCGGGTGATGGATGCTCTTGATATGGGACTTTTGCGAGCGAATGTAGATCTGATCAGGGAAAAGGCGCAGAGCGCAGTGGTTGCGTTGGGCTCCGCGTCGGCAGGCAAGGCGCTCCTGGTCGTGGGGGTGACGCCTGATCTCGTCGCGCGCGGTTTTGACGCAGGCGCGTTGGTGCGGCAGATTTCGGCGCCGATCGGAGGATCGGGAGGAGGGAGAAAAGATTTTGCCCAGGCCGGAGGAAACAGGCCTGAGGCGTTCGATGAGTCTTTCCGCATACTGACAGAGAGCGTGCGCACGCACGGGTTACGGCCATGAAGACAATCAGGAGCACGAGCAAACAGCTCGTTGACAAGATTTATAACCGGGCGGTGACGCCTCGCAGCCGCGTCGAAGAAAAGGTCAAGCGCATTATTCAGGACGTGCGTTTGAACGGCGATGAGGCGGTGCTCAAATACACGCGCGCGTTTGACCGCGTCAAACTCACTTCCCGACAGCTGAAGGTTTCGGAGATCGAGATCTCCGGCGCCTACCAGAATATCCGGCCGACCTTCGTGTCGAGCCTTAAAGTCGTCATCGAAAACGTCACCGCATTCTATCAGAAGGCGGTGCGTAAATCCTGGCGCATCAAGGGAGCGGACGGTTCGGTGATCGGCGAGCAGTATACGCCGCTTGCCACTGCCGGGATATATATTCCCGCAGGCACCGCACCCCTTGTATCGACGGTGTACATGACCGTATTGCCAGCGCGGCTGGCTGGCGTGAAGAAGATCGTTCTGATCAGCCCGCCTGACCGGCAGGGGCATATCAATCCGCATATCCTGGTGGTCGCGGATCTCCTGAAAGTCGACGAGATCTACCGCGTCGGCGGCGCGCAGGGGATAGCGGCCCTTGCCTACGGCACCAAGACCATTCCCAAAGTGGACAAGATAGTCGGGCCGGGTAACGTCTACGTGAGTGAGGCGAAACGCCAGGTGTTCGGCATTGCCGACATCGACATGATCGCTGGGCCTACGGAGCTGGTGATTATCGCCAATCAGAATTCCGAATCCCGTTTTGTGATCGCGGATTTACAGGCTCAGGCTGAGCACGCCAAAGGCCTGGCGATCCTCATCACCAATTCCAAGAAGCTCGCGCGCGAGGTCAGGGAAAAGCTCGCCGATGTCGACGGGTACATTATCCTGACGAAGAATCTCGCCGAGGCGGCGCAGGTGACTAACAGGATCGCGCCGGAGCACCTTGAAATCATGGTCAAGGATCCGCGCAGCGTGCTCAAGGACATACGTAACGCAGGAGCGATTTTTCTGGGGTCGTACAGTCCTGCGTCTGTCGGGGATTACGTCGCCGGCCCCAGCCACGTGCTCCCCACATCGGGAACGGCGCGGTTTTTCTCCGGTCTCTCGGTGTATGATTTCGTCAAAAGCAGCCACATCATCCATTATTCGAGGAAGTCTCTTGAAAAGATCAGACCGCCGCTTGAGGAAATAGCCGGTATCGAAGGCCTTGTCGGCCATCTCGAGTCGGTGAAAGCGCGTTTCATCTAGCGGGTAAAGGAGCCCCTATGGCCGCATCCACACGCAAAGCCGATGTGCGAAGAAAGACAACCGAGACGGATATCAGCTGCCGCCTGAACGTCGACGGCACCGGGACATCTTCGATCAAGACAGGGATCGGGATGCTCGATCATATGCTGGAGCTTTTTTCCTTCTGGGGATTTTTCGATCTCGCGCTGACGCTCAAGCGCGGCGATTTGAACATCGATATCCACCACACGAACGAGGATATCGGCATTGTACTGGGCGATGCCTTCAAGAAGGCGCTGGGAACGAAGAAAGGTATGAAGCGTATCGGTTCGGCGTCGTGCCCCATGGAGCGTAGCATTGCGTCTGTCTCCCTTGATATATGCGGCAGAGGATTTTCGTCCCTTGAGTGTTACTCTGACTGCGGCCAGACTGCGTATACGCCTGAAAAAAAAGAATCCTACGAAATCGAGTACGCCAGACATTTCTTCGAGTCTTTTGCCAAGCATCTGGGAGTGAATCTGAATATCGTGATCCACTTCGCTGGCCCGGACCTGCACGCTGCGCTCGAGCCGGCGTTTAAGGCGTTTGGCCTGGCGCTTGATCAGGCGACGCAGCTCGACGCGCGTCGGCGCGGGATCCCGTCGACGAAAGGCGTGATTGATTAGGGAATACCGGAGTCCCGTGGGATGTCCGCGGTCTGCGGCCGCTGGGACGTAGGACGTAAAGACTGAGTTGTTTACGTCCCACGTCCCAGCGAGTCCGCCACCGATTCAATGGCGGACGAGCGAACGTCCCACGTCCCACAGAACTTCAGAGAGTTTTATAGTAAGGTATTATTCGAATGATAGCTATAATAGACTACGGCATGGGCAACATCCACAGCGTGCGCAAGGCGCTTGAATCGTTGGGCGCTCGCACGGTCGTTACCAACGACCCGGCGGAACTTGCGCAGGCGGACAAGGCGATCCTGCCCGGAGTAGGCGCTTTTGACGACGCAATGACCGAGCTTGATGCGCGCGGCCTGTCCGCGGCAATCAAGGATTTTGTGTCAGGACAGGGGCGGAGTCTCCTGGGTATTTGTCTGGGGATGCAGCTCCTTTTTGAGAGGAGCGAGGAAGGTAATCTCCCCGGACTGGGATTGATTGCCGGCGAGGTAAAACGTTTTCCTGCCTCTACCGGCCTGAAAGTCCCGCATATGGGATGGAATCTCATCCGGGTTGCGCGCAAGGATTGTCCGCTCCTTCAGGATATAGGCAACGAAGCGTATGTGTATTTCTGCCACTCGTATTTTCCGTCTCCCGGTGACCGGGAGACTTCTGCCGCGCTCACGGAATACGGAGAGCCGTTTACCTCCGTGGTCTGGAGAGAGCGGATCTTTGGCGCGCAGTTCCATCCGGAGAAGAGTCAGGGGGTTGGTTTGAAGATATTGGAGAACTTCGTAAAAATGTAATATAACATGGACTCGTGTTCCGTAGGATGTAGGACGTCCGCTCGTCAGCCACTGATTCAATGGCGGACTCGCTTGGACGTGGGATGTAGAAAAACACATACGCATTGCTTTTCACGTCCCACATCCTACGTCCCACGGAACTTCAGACTATGCAAATCATTCCCGCAATAGATTTACAGGATGGCTGTGTCGTACGCTACGTGCAGGGCAGGCTCAATAAGACGGTGTACTCGCGCGATCCGCTGAAGACCGCGCGGCACTGGGTGAAACAGGGCGCAACGCTTTTACATGTGGTAGACCTCGACGGCGCGTTTACCGGCGTCCCGGCGAACATCGGCGTGATTTCCTCGATCATCAGGGAAATCGGCATTCAGGTAGAGTGCGGCGGCGGTATCCGCACGAAGAAGATTGCTGCCCAGCTCGTCAAGGCGGGCGCGTACCGGATTATTCTCGGTACCAAGGCCGCCAACGACGAGAAATTCCTTGACGGCATGGTGAAGGAATTCGGCGGGCGCGTTGCGGTGAGCGTGGACGCGTGTCATGATGAGGTGATGACGTCAGGATGGAAGGACGCTGCAGGGGGCATGGGCCTGGTTCCGTTCATCGCTCACCTGAAGGCGAAAGGCCTGCGCGATATTATTTATACCGATACGTCGAAGGACGGAACCCTCAAGGGGCCGAGTTTGAGGAACGTGAAACGCATCCTGGGCGAGACGGGCGTGCGTTTGATCGTTTCCGGCGGTATCGCGTCCCTTGATGACATCAGGAAGCTGAAAGAGTACGAAAAGGACGGGGTACGCGGCGTTATCGTGGGAAAGGCGCTGTACGAGGGGAAATTCACGCTCCCTGAGGCAATCAAAATGGGAGCATAACGGATAACCGTGTGTTGGATCAAAAAGGAGGGGGCATGAGAATATCCATGATGGCGCTTACCTTGGTGCTTACCGGTGTGATGCTCGGCGGTTGCGCCAGCGCGCGCAAGAAGAACGATTTCGAAACCGAGAACCTTCGCACCAGGGTCGCGGCGCTTGAGATGCAGTTGCAGGACCGGGAGGACGAGATTGCGCGCATGCGCGAGGCATTGACGAGCAGGCAGACCGGCGTGGTTGACACTGCCGCGCCCGTGCAGGGAGAGAAACCAACGACGAGGTCCATCCAGGTAGCGCTCTTCAACGCGGGATTCAATCCCGGCGAGATCGACGGGAAAATGGGAAAACAGACCCGCGTCGCCATCAAGGAATTTCAGAAGGCAAACGGCCTGGTAGCAGACGGCAAAGTCGGCAAGCAGACCTGGGCGTTGCTCAAGAAATACCTGGACGCGAAGATGAAATAATGAAAAGGGATGTTAACAAAACGTATTATTCCGTGCCTTGATATTAAAGACGGCAGGGTGGTTAAGGGCGTGAAATTCTTAGGGTTGCGCGATGCGGGTGACCCTGTCGAGGTTGCCCGGGAGTATGACCGGCAGCGCGCTGACGAACTGGTATTCCTCGATATTAACGCCAGCCACGAGAAGCGTAAGACTCTCGTGCGCCTTGTCGAAGATATTGCCGCGAATATATTTATGCCTTTTACGGTGGGAGGAGGCGTGGGGAGTGTCCCGGATATCCGCGACCTGCTGAACGCCGGAGCCGAGAAGGTATCGCTGAATACCCAGGCAGTGCAAGATCCGGAGATGGTCGCGTCTGCCGCGCGCCGTTTCGGCAGCCAGTGTATCGTGGCGGCAATCGACGCGAAGAAAATATCCGCAGACGGCGAGTCTTTGCGCTGGGAAGTATACACGCACGGCGGCCGGAACGCGACGGGTATTGACGCGGTCGAGTGGGCGCAGACTGTCGTGGCTCATGGCGCAGGCGAGATTCTCCTTACCAGCATGGATGCCGACGGCACCAGAGACGGCTACGATATCGCGTTGACCCGCGCGATCTCGGAGGCAGTGCGGGTGCCGGTTATCGCTTCGGGCGGGGCGGGCGCACCGGAACATTTTTATTCCGTTTTTGCCGAGGCCCAGGCGGATGCGGCGCTGGCAGCTTCGGTGTTCCATTACAACGAATTTTCCGTCGATGATGTCAAAAAGTACCTTCGGTCCCGCGGGGTCGCGGTACGGATGTAGCATCAAGGAGGACAGATATGGCAGCGGCCGGTGCTACCGGGGATGAACGCAAGGAATACGCGATTGAGGATTTCAAATACGACTCCAACGGTTTGATACCCGCGATCATCCAGGATGATACGAACAGCGAGGTGCTGATGCTCGCGTATATGAATCTGGAGTCTCTGCGCCGAACCGTCCAGACAGGGAAGACCTGTTTCTGGTCGCGTTCGCGCAACGAGTTCTGGGTCAAGGGCATGACCTCCGGGCACTTCCAGACGGTGAAAAGCATTGCCTATGACTGTGACCGCGACACGCTGCTGATCAGGGTGGAGCAGGCGGGAGCGGCGTGCCATACGGGGGAGCGGAGCTGTTTTTACAGATTTGTCCCCGTACAAACAAAATAAGATAACGTGGTGGCGCATCCATGTGTGCGCCGTGATAAAGACACAGCCTTTATGACGCCAAGTTTAAAAGAATTCTTACGGCTAACACGCCACGGAAACGTGATTCCCGTCTACAAGGAGATTTCCGCCGACCTTGACACGCCGGTGTCGGCTTTCCTGAAGATCCGTAAGGACCCTTACGGTTTTCTCCTTGAATCGGTCGAAGGACAAGAGAAGATTGCCAGGTATTCTTTCCTGGGCTCGAACCCGTCTCTGGTGATCACCAGCCGCGGCACAAAAATAACCCTGACCCGCCCTCACCAGCGCACCCGAGAGACTTTTCAGGCGGCGACCACGCCGTTCGACGAAATCAGGAAGATCATGGCAGGATTCAAGCCCGTGCAGGTTGAGGGTCTGCCGCGGTTCTCCGGAGGCCTGATCGGATATATCGGCTACGACATGGTGCGCTTTTTCGAGCGCATACCGGACTCGAATCCTGACCAGCTCGGCTGTCCCGACATGTTCCTGATGCTCACCGACACCATGCTCGTGTTCGATCATATTCAGCATACTATTAAGATCGTTACGAACTGCATCCTGCCGCAGGGCCGCGCGCCGGGCACATCGGCAAAGAAGGCCCTGTACATCGGGGCATTACGCACCATCGAGGCGCTTGAGGCCAAGCTGCGTTCGCGGATTTCCTACGCGCCGGTTGAAACCTCCGGACGCACGGGCGAGCGGACTCTGCGTTCGAATCAGACAAAAAAGGAATTTACCGATGCCGTGCGCAGCGCGAAGCGCTACATCAGAAAAGGAGACATTATCCAGGTTGTCGTATCGCAGCGGTTTTGCATCCGCTTGCGGAAAGACCCGTTTTCCGTGTATCGAACCTTGCGCGGCGCCAACCCCTCTCCGTACATGTTTTATCTTACCGGAGACGAGGTGAAACTCATCGGCGCGTCGCCGGAAATGCTGGTGCGCTGTGAGAACGGCGTGGTGGTAACCCGTCCGATAGCCGGCACGCGGCCGCGCGGGGAGACGCCCGAGGAAGACGTCCGTCTGATGCGCGAGCTGTCGAACGATCCCAAGGAGCGCGCAGAGCATGTGATGCTCGTGGACCTGGGCAGGAACGACATCGGCAGGGTATCCAGGCCCGGGAGCGTGGGAGTAAGCGAATTCATGTCTATCGAAAAGTATTCGCATGTCATGCATCTGGTGAGCGAGGTTCGAGGAATACTTGACAAAAAGAAGGCCGACATCTATGATGTTCTGACGGCGGCCTTCCCGGCGGGTACGGTGTCGGGCAGCCCGAAGATCAGGGCGATGGAGATTATCGACGAGCTTGAGCCGTCGCGCCGCGGCCCGTACGCCGGATGCGTCGGGTATTTCAGTTTTTCCGGTAACACTGATACCTGTATCACCATCCGTACCATCGTGGTACGGGGGAATAACGCCTATATTCAGGCAGGAGCCGGGATCGTGGCTGATTCTGTGCCTGAGAAAGAGTATCAGGAATCCGTTCATAAAGCGCGAGCTCTTATAGAGGCCGTACTTCGTTAAAAGCCATCGCGGCACATGCTGCGGTGAGACAAGACAGGAGAAAAAAATGGCAGTGCACGTACGTTTGAGAAGAATAGGCAAGGGTGCCAAGGGAAAACCGCATTACCGTATCTCCGTGTTCGACGAGCGCACGGCCCGCGACGGCAGGGTGCTTGAGGAGATCGGTTTCTGGAATCCCATCAGCAAGGAAACAAAGCTCAACGCGGCGCGCCTGGAGTACTGGGTGAAAAACGGCGCGAAGATGAGCGATACCGTGGCGCGTCTTGCCAAGAAGACGCGTTCCGCCAAGGAGTAATCTATGCCTCCACAGGGAGTGAGCCCGTTCATGAACCTGGTGCCGCTTATCGGCATTTTCATTATCTTCTATTTTCTCCTGATCAGACCGCAGAAGGCAAAGGAGCAGGAGCACGCCAGGATGCTGAAAAACCTGGCTAAGAACGATGACATCGTCACTGCCGCGGGTATTCACGGCACGATCGTCAACGTCAAAGATTCTACCGTTATTGTCAGGGTAGACGATAACGTCAAGCTTGAGATCGACAAAAGCGCGGTCTCCGTCGTGAAAAAGAAAGCCGGTTAATCTGTTATGCAGCAGAAAGTCGCGTATAAATCGCTTTGTATCTGCGCCTTGATCGGGGCATGCGTGTATTTCGCGTTCCCCCTGGACAAGCGCATCAATCTCGGGCTTGACCTGCAGGGAGGGATGCATCTTCTGCTCAAGGTCGATACCTCGAAAGTGCCTGACAAAGACAAGGCAGACGCCGCGGACCGCGCTCTCGAGGTGATCAGGAACCGTATCGATCAGTTCGGGGTGCGCGAGCCGTCCATACAGCGCCAGGGTGCCGATGAAATCATCGTGCAGTTGCCTGGAGTGACTGACCGCGAACGCGCCATCGATCTCATCGGCAAGACGGCTCAGCTTGAATTCGTGCTGGTATCCGAGGACAGTGAGAAGCTTCAAAGTGCCCTGGCAGGCAGTGTCCCGGATGGTTTTGTTCTGAAACGCACCGAGGAGGATAGGAAGCCGCTTCTGCTTGAGAAAGATGCGGTTCTTTCGGGAGAGGCTCTCGAGGATGCCTTTATCCAGTTTGACCAGTCCGGTTTTGCGCCCTATCCGACTGTCGCCCTGCGCATGAATGCAGAGGGCGCCAGGATTTTCGCGGACGTTACGTCCAAGAATCTCGGCAGAAGGCTGGCTATCGTGCTTGACGGCACTGTCCAGTCCGCGCCGGTTATTGAAGATGCGATTCCCAACGGAGAAGCGGTGATCCGCGGCAGTTTCACCGTTGAGGAAGCCCAGGATCTGGCCCTGGTGCTGCGCGTGGGTGCCCTGCCTGCGCCTATGTATATAGAGGAAGAGCGCACCGTGGGGCCGCTTCTGGGCAGGGACTCCATTGATCGGGGCGTGAAAGCCAGTATCGTCGGTATCGCGCTGGTTTTCGCCTTCATGATTCTATACTATCTGTTAGCGGGGATTATTTCCGCCGGCGCCCTGACGCTAAACCTGATCATGATACTCGGCGGCATGGGCATGCTGCCGTTATTGTTTCCCGGTGTGTCAGCGACGCTGACGCTGCCAGGCATCGCGGGTATCGTCTTGTCGCTCGGTATGGCCGTCGACGCCAACGTCCTCATCAACGAGCGTATCAGGGAAGAACTTGCGCTGGGACGGACGCTGCGCCAGGCGGTCTCGAACGGCTACAACAGGGCATTCTCGGCTATTCTTGATTCCAATGTGACCACGTTAATTGCGGCGTTTCTGTTGTTCCAGTTCGGCACCGGCCCGATCCGCGGTTTTGCGGTGACGCTCACCATCGGGCTCCTGGCGAGCATGTTCACCGCGGTGGTCGTTACCCGCACGGTGTTTGAACTTCTGCTCGACGCCGGGGTCTTGCAGAAGTCACTGCCGATGCTGCGGCTCGTCGGCGAGACAAAACTCGATTTTATCGGCAAAGGCAGGATATTCGTTGTTATATCTCTGGTTATCATCTGCGCCGGCATGGCGGCGTTCTTCAAACGCGGCTCAGCCGCTTACGGCATCGATTTTACCGGGGGGCAGGTGCAGGAGTATCAGTTCGAGAACCCCGTACAGATTCAGGAGGTGCGCGCCGTACTCAGGGATATCGGATTATCCGAGGCGTCAATCCAGCAATTTAACGACAATCCGCGCGCGGTGTTGATCAAGACCACGCAGGACAGGAACAAGGAGATTACCGAGGCGTTCACGCAGAAATTCCCGTCGCAGAAGATCGATATCCTGCGGGTCGAACGCGTCGGTCCGGTGGCAGGAAGTCACCTGAAAAAGAAGGCCAGCGCTGCCCTGGTCTGGTCGCTCATTGGTATTCTTGCCTACGTCGCCGTGCGCTTCAAACATTTCAATTTCGCGGTTGCCGGTGTCCTTGCGTTGTTTCATGACGTGCTGATCACGCTCGGCGCGCTGGCGCTGACCGGCAGGCAGGTAGACCTGCTCATCGTGACGGCGCTCTTGACCATAGCAGGGTATTCGATCAACGATACTATCGTTATCTACGACCGGGTGCGCGAGAACGCGCGCCTGCTCAAGAAAATGAGTCTGAAAGACCTGATCAATCTGAGCGTGAACCAGACCCTTTCCCGCACCATCCTGACCAGTTTCGTGACGCTCTTGACCGTTGTTTCGATCCTCATATTCGGAGGTGAGGTGCTCGGTAATTTCGCGTTCGCGCTGCTGGTCGGATTTATCTCCGGAGTCTATTCCACCGTGTATATCGCCTCTCCTCTTATCGTCGCATTCAGTCGTCGTCAGTCGAAATAAATTCAGGATAGAGAGTGGCCGAGTAACCGAGACACCATGTCACCGCATCGGGTGACCCGGTGACCGAGTATCGTTACTGCATGTTTAAATCCCTCAAGCTTTACAAGAACGAATTTCTGGACCTGGAGCGCCTTTTCGCCCAGCTCGTCGAGTTCGGGTATGTCCGCAGGGAGCGGGTATCCGAGGAGGGCGAGTTTGCCCGCGCCGGTTCGACAATCGACGTGTATCCGTTTTCTTTCGAGCTCCCCGTGCGCATCGATCTGGATAACGACGTCATCGCGACCTTGCGCTCCTTCAATCCGCGTACGGCAGAGCCGCTCTGGGAGCACGCCATGGCGATCGTGCTTCCGATGCGCAGACTCGCCCAGTCGAAAACCGTCCATTTCACCGAAGAACAGCCGCTGCAGAATTTCGTCGACCTATCCGTCGGCGATTTCGTCGTCCATAATGATTACGGGATCGGCAAATTCGCGGGCATCCGCAAGATCAAGGGCGCGGGAAGCGCGGATCATCTTGTCATCGAATATGACCGGCAGGAGAAACTCTATGTGCCTGTCGAGCAAATGCACCTGGTGCAGAAATATATCGCTTTCCAGGTGCGGAAACCGAAGCTCTACCGCCTGGGCAGCAGGGAGTGGCAGCGTACCAAGCAGCGCGCGCGTAAGGGGGTGCAGAAACTCGCGTGGGATTTACTGACGCTTCAGGCCATGCGGATGTCTGCGCAGGGCTACGCCTTCTCGAAAGATACGCCGTGGTTTAAGGATTTTGAGGCGACGTTTCCCTATCGGGAAACACCGGACCAGGTGACGGCGCTCAGCCAGACCATCGCCGATATGGAATCGAGCCGGCCCATGGACCGTTTATTGTGCGGCGATGTCGGCTACGGCAAGACCGAGGTGGCGCTGCGGGCCGCGTTCAAGGCGGTATCCGACGGCAAACAGGTGGCGTATCTGGTACCGACCACGATTCTCGCCGAGCAACATTTCCATAATTTTTCCCGCCGGCTCAAGGATTTTCCGTTCACGGTCGACATGCTGTGCCGGTTTAAGACCGACGCCGAGCAGAAACGGATTCTGGCAGGTGTGGCATCCGGTTCCGTGGACATCGTGATCGGAACGCACCGGCTGCTGTCTGATGATGTCAGTTTCAAAGATCTGGGATTGGTGATTATCGACGAGGAACAACGGTTTGGGGTGAAGCATAAGGAAAAGCTCAAGTCTATGCGCCTGACTGCCGACGTGCTGACCCTTACCGCAACGCCGATTCCCCGCACCCTGTACATGAGCCTGATGGGCGCCAAAGACCTCTCGGTGATCAATACGCCTCCGCAAAACAGGGTTCCGGTCAAGACGGTCGTCACCGCATATGACGACGATGTGGTCCGTGAGGCGATTATCCGCGAAATCTCGCGCTCGGGTCAGGTCTTTTTCCTGCACAACAGGATAGAGGATCTTGAGCGCGTCAAGGACAGGATCGTGTCGCTCCTGCCGCGGGGTGTGCGCTGCGCGGCAGGCCACGGCCGGATGCATCCCAAAGAGCTCGAAGAGATCATGCGGCTGTTCTTCGAGGGGAGTATCGATTGCTTGATCTCGACCATGATCATCGAGTCGGGAATCGACATCCCGAACGCGAATACCATCATTGTCAACGACGCGCAGAGGTTCGGTCTATCCGATCTGCATCAGCTCAGGGGCAGGGTTGGGCGTTTCGACCGGCAGGCGTACGCGTATTTTCTTGTTCCGCCGACTGGTGCGCTCGATTCAGCAGCGCGTAAGCGCCTGGCTGCGCTGCAGCAGCATGCCCAGTTGGGCGCAGGTTTTCGGATCGCCATGGAGGACCTGGAGATACGCGGAGCGGGAAACCTGCTCGGCGTCCAGCAGCACGGGTTTATCGCTGCAGTCGGATTCGATCTTTACTGCCGCCTGCTCAGGGAGGCGATCGACACCTTCAAACAGGGGGGACGCGCCCAAGGGGCGGGCACAGGCGCAGCGTGGTCGACCTCCGCGCACTTGACATCCTTGCCATAGCCGTTTCCATGCTTTATACTCTAAACGTGTCAGTACTGTGTCTACGGAAAGGGAAGAGTATGCGCTGGTTCGTGTGTATCCTGTGGTTGTCTGTTCTGTGCGTTGCTGCTCCCGCTGTTGGGCGCGCGCAGGACGGCATCGTCGCCGTTGTCAATAAGGACGTGATTACCGCGAAGGAGTTACGCGATTTCGAGAATTTTCTGCGTATGCAGATGGAGCGGGAATTGAAAGGGAAGGCCCTTGAGGAAAAACTCGAAGGCATGCTTCCCAACCTGCTTGACAAGCTGATTGACGACCGCATCATCCTCCAGGAGGCCGAGCGCTCCGGCGTCAAGGCAAACGAAGAGAGAGTCAAGTTGCGGATGCAGGAAATCCGCAAGCGCTATGCCAGCGAGTTTGAATTTAAGGAGGATCTCAAGCGTCAGGGGTTTGTCCCCGCGGACATCGAGCGCAAGATACGCGAGCAGTTTATCACCTATGCCATTATCGAGGATCGGGTCCGGTCAAAGGTTGTCGTGAAACCGGAGGAAGTGACTGCCTATTACCGTTCTCATGCCTGGGAATACAATAAAGAGGAAGAAAGGATTTTTGAGACCGTCGCGGCGGATGCGGACGAGACCGTGCGCGCGGCCAGGCATGATCTGGTGCGGGGCTTGAGTCTGGACGTGGTGTGCCAGCGCTACGGTGTTACGAGCGACGAACTGAGTGTTTTCAAAGGGCGGGGATTAAAGCCGGAGCTGGAGGCGGTCCTTTTCAGCCTTCCTGAAGGCGGCGTGAGCGACGTCATACGCTCGGGAGATTCCTATTATATATTCCGTGTAAAAAATATCGTTCCGAGGAGCGCGATGGGCTTGCAGGAAGTACAGGATCAGATTTACGCTGCCGTGTACCAGCAGAAAGTGGAGGAGAAACTGGCCTCCTGGCTTAAGGATCTCAAGGATAAGGCGTACATAAAGATATTACAATAACAACTGTCGAACGGTCGACACCCGGCCATATCGGAATGGCCGGCTGGGCAGAAGCCCGCACCGGCACGTCCTTAAGTGCCGCGTGTGTGCGCGTCGGCCGCCTTTATACGCGTATGCATTCCAAGATTCGTGTTGCCATAACAATGGGAGATCCGTCTGGCGTCGGCCCTGCGCTGATTGCCAAAGGTCTGCCCCAGGTACACCGGGACGCCGAATATATCGTTATCGGCGATGCCTCCGTGCTCAAAAGAGTAGGGCCTCTTCCTCAGCATTGTATCGATATGAGGAATGTCCCTCAGGAGAAGTTTTCCTTCGGGCTGGTCAGGCGGGAATACGGCAGGGCGTCGATCGAATATATCGACAAAGCTCTCGAGCTTATCGCGCGCGGCGAAGCAGAGTGTCTGGTGACATGTCCGATTTCCAAGCAGGCGGTTCATCTGGCAGGTTTTGAGTTTCCCGGACATACCGGGTATCTTGCAGCCAGAGCCGGGGTGCGGCATACCGTGATGCTCTTGATGAACAAGAAGTTGAAGACCGCGCTCGTCACCCAGCATCTGCCCCTCGGCTGTGTAGCACAGCATGTGACCAGGGAGGCGGTGTGTCAGACGGTCTCTATCACCGCCGAACACCTGCGGAGCGTGTGGGGTATTGACCGCCCCAGAATCGTCGTTTGCGCTCTGAATCCGCATGCCTCGGACAACGGCTTGATCGGCGATGAAGAAAGCAGGATTCTTGCGCCGGCTGTGCGCGCATGCGCCGGCCTTGAGGCGGATGTCAGCGGCCCGCTCGCTGCCGACACCGCTCTTGCGTGTTCTGCTCAGGGCGAATACGACTGCGCGGTTGCCCTGTATCACGATCAGGCGCTGATCCCGCTGAAGGTGCTCGGCGGAGATTCGGGCGTCAATGTGACGGCAGGGCTTCCCTATGTCCGGACGTCTCCTTTGCACGGCACCGCATTCGACAAGGCAGGGAATCTCCCTCTGGTGCACGAGCATTCCTTTGTCGAGAGCGTGCGCGTTGCGCTTGAGTGCTGTCGCGCGTCGCGCATCAGATGATGCCGAAGTTCCCTCGCGCAAGAAAGAGTCTCGGCCAGCATTTTCTCGCCGATCGGCGCATGCTGCGCCGCATTGCCGAATCCTGCGCAATCACACCCTCCGATACCGTGGTTGAAATCGGTCCCGGCAGGGGACACCTGACGCGTTTCATCGCGGACTACGGCGCACCTGTTTACTGTCTTGAACTCGATGACCGGCTTGTCGATCTGCTCCGGGAAGAGTTCCGTCCGTTTCCTCACGTGCGCATCCTGCATCATGATTGTCTGACGTTTGATCTCCGGACGCTGGGAGTCCCGTCTCTCAAGATCGTCGGCAATATCCCGTATTATCTGTCCGCGCCGCTCCTTGAGCGGCTTTTTCTGATGCGGGGTTCGATTCGCGATATCTCCATAACTGTTCAAAAGGAATTTGCGCAGAGGCTGGTTGCGGCTGCGGGCTCGCGGGAGTACGGCTCCCTGTCCGTATTCTCCCAGTATCACTGCGCGTGCCGGATACTTTTCCATATCAAGCGTGGAAGTTTCACTCCCGCGCCGGGAGTGGATTCCTCGTTCGTGCGTCTGGAGCCGCGCCAGCACGTCATGTTCGAGGGCGACGCGAGCCTCCAGGCGCATTTCTTCAACATCGTGCGCGCCGCCTTCGGTCAGCGCAGAAAAATGCTCAGAAACGCCCTCAAAGGAGCGGTATCTGAAGGAGTGCTGGAGCGGTTTTTCTCCGAACAGGGGATACGGGATACGGCGCGCGGTGAGATCCTGACCCTTGAACAGTTCGCGTCACTCGCCGCAATGACGCATACCTGGTGACATTTTTTTTATTTATTTCCTTGACAATAACCGGTTTTTAAATATAATTAAATAACTTGTGTTAATGAGTGCTCAAAACTCTTGACACAGGGGCGTGTCCGAACTATATTTTATATTCATTTATTTTAACCCCATAACGCCGCACCATGTAACTCTCTGATTTCTTTTTCCAATGCTTGAAAGAAATCATCATGGGTGGGTTTTTGCATTTACCGAGACGCCGACGGTGTCTCCGTAGCGTCGGGAAAAAACGCTGCTGGAGTAGCTCAGTCGGTAGAGCACGTCCTTGGTAAGGACGGGGTCACGGGTTCGATTCCCGTCTCCAGCTTTGTTAGAGGCAGAGGGTAGTGACTAGGGGGTAGTGGCTAGAACGAACGAAAAGCACAGATAACCACAGAGTGACCAATGCGCGAAATTATTACGCTGGAATGCACGGTTTGCAAGAATAGAAATTACACGACGACCAAGAATAAAAAGCTGCACCAGGAACGGTTGGAGCTCAGTAAATTCTGCCGGTTCTGTCATAAGCACACAGCCCACAAGGAAATTAAATAAGGCCGTAGCTTATGGAGCGCGTGAAACGCGCGAACATAAGTTACGTGGCCGCATTTATCCCGCAGCGTGCGAAGCTGATTTCGTAAGAAATCCGCGAGCGGTTACGCAAGGGTCAATAGGGGCGTCGGTTAATGGCAAACCACTGGTCTCCAAAACCAGGACTGGGGGTTCAAGTCCCTCCGCCCCTGTAGATCAGACGGCACGGGAATCTCGCGCATGAATATCGCAGATACGTTTATTCGCAAGCCGGCAAAGTTCATCGGGGAAGTCAGAGGTGAACTGCATAAGGTGAACTGGTCGACCCGCCAGGAGGTTTTATCCTCGACTCTCGTGGTCATCGCGTCGACGTTTCTGGTTGCCGTGTTCATCGGGGTCGTCGACCTGGTATTTTCCAAAATCCTCAGCGTCGTATTCCGTTAAATTCCATGACCGAAACATCCGCGCTCAAAAAATGGTACGTCGTGCACACGCAGACAGGCTCAGAAGACCGGGTCAAGATGTCTCTTGAGAATAAAGTCGCATCCAGCGGTCTCGCGGAGAAAATCACCAAAATAATCATCCCTACCGAGCAGGTGTCCGAGGTCCGTTCCGGAAAGAAGAAGATTTCCCAGCGTAAATTTTTCCCGGGTTACATCCTGGTGGAGATGGAACTGGATGAGCAGACCTATCTCTTCGTGAAGACCATCCCCGGCGTGACCGGTTTCATCGGGCCGGGCAAGAAGCCCATGCCGCTGCCGGCCGGTGAAGTCGAGGGTATTCTGAAGAGAACTGAGGAGACACAGGTCAAACCAAGCCCGAAAATCGTGTTCGAGAAGGGCGAGCAGGTGCGTATCACCGAGGGGCCGTTCGTGAATTTCAACGGATCGATCGAGGAAGTGTATCCGGAAAAAGGAAAGATCAAAGTCAGCGTCTCCATCTTCGGCAGGTCGACGCCGGTTGAACTGGAGTACTGGCAGGTCGAGAAGGTATAACTATGGGAAAGAAGGTTACCGCTCAAATTAAATTACACGTCCCTGCGGGAGCAGCCAATCCTGCTCCGCCGGTCGGACCCGCGCTCGGTCAGCACGGCGTCAATATCATGCAGTTCTGCAAACAGTTTAATGACCAGACCAAGGGCAGGGACGGGCTCATCCTGCCGGTTATCATATCGGTCTTCGAGGACCGCAGTTTTACCTTTATTATCAAGAGCCCGCCATCATCGGTGCTTCTCAAGCGCGCGGCGAACCTTGCCAAGGCCTCAGGCACCGCGGGCAAAGAGACCATCGGTTCGGTCACGCGGGCCCAGGTCGAGGAGATCGCCAAACAGAAGATGGCGGATTTAAATACGGGCGACATGGAAAAAGCGGTCAAGGTTATCGAAGGCACGGCGCGCAGCATGGGCATCGTGGTCCAGGGTTAACGGGAAGAGATACGACTATGAAAGAACGCAGCAAACGATATAAAGAGTCCGTGAAGCTTGTCGACGAGAAAAAGCTGTATGCGTTGCGCGACGCGCTCGCTATCGTCAAGAAGATGAAGGCGCCGAAGTTCGACTCGACCGTCGACCTGCATGTTCATCTGAACGTCGACACCAAGAAATCTGACCAGATGGTCAGAGGAACGGTTCTCCTGCCGCACGGGACCGGCAAAAAAGTCAAGGTCGCGGTCTTCTGCAAGGGGGAGCATGAGCGGCAGGCGCGCGAGGCGAACGCCGACTACGTGGGGTCAAACGAATTGATCGACAAGGTCGCCGCGGGATTTCTTGATTTCGACCGTTGCATCGCCACGCCGGAAATGATGAAGGACCTGAGCAAGCTTGGGAAAGTGCTGGGTCCCCGCGGCCTCATGCCGAGTCCCAAGACCGGCACGGTCACGAACGATATCGTCAAGGCGATCGAGGACGTTCGAAAAGGGAAAATCGAATTTCGCATGGATAAACAGGGCGGCATTCACGTGCCGGTGGGAAAAGCGGCCTTCTCCGAGGAACAGTTGTTCGATAACGCCAGCCGCGTCCTCGAAGCCATCGAAGAGGCAAAGCCCGCATCCATCAAGGGAAAGTTTATCAAGACCGCGGCGGTTGCATCGTCGATGAACCCGGGCTTGCGGCTCGCCGTCTAAGCAGGATTTCGCAGCGGCACCCGGCCGGTACAAGGGATAATCAGCATGAAAAAAATAGGTTTGGTGATTAAGGAAACATCGGAGCATGCGGTCAAGAACAGGCTCAGCGAGTCGCCGTCGATGTTCATCATCAAGTATTCGGGCGTTTCCTCACCCGATATGAGCGCCCTGCGCCGCAGCTTGCGTTCCAGCCGCGCGTCTCTGGTCGTGGTGAAAAACAGCGTGGCGCGCCGCGCGCTCAAGGCTGCCGGCAGGGAAACGCTTATCGCGTCCGTCGAAGGGCCGTGCGGCATGGTGTTCTGTCGGGAGGAACCGGTCGCCGCCTCGAAAGTTCTCTTTGATTTCCTGAAGACTCATGAAGCTCTCAAGATAGGCGGCGGATATCTCCTCGATAAGACATTGACCACCAGGGACGTCGAAAACCTGTCGAAACTTCCGTCACGCGAGACGCTCATCGCGCAGGCCGTCATGGCGATCAACGCGCCGCGGGTCAAATTCGTGATGACCCTGAACACCATGCTCAGGAAGCTTGTGGTGTGTTTAGACCAGATCAAAAGTAAAAAATAAGCAAGGGAGGAACAAAAAATGGCGGTAAAAGTCGAAGAGCTGATTAAGAGTATCGAAGAAATGACGGTCCTTGAGCTGTCCGATCTCGTCAAGGCCCTCGAGGAGAAATTCGGCGTGTCGGCAAACATGCCGATGATGGCGGCCCCCGCAGCGGGCGCGGCGGCAGCCGGTGCGGCCCCTGCAGCCGAAGAGAAGACCTCGTTTACGGTTGTTCTTACCGGTGCCGGCGCAAACAAGATAGCCGTCATCAAAGAGGTGCGAACGATCACCAGTCTCGGGTTGAAGGAAGCCAAGGATCTTGTTGACGGAGCGCCGAAACCGATCAAGGACGGCGTGCCCAAGGCCGAAGCGGAAGAGATGAAGAAGAAGCTCGAGGCTGCAGGGGCGACGGTCGAGCTTAAGTAAATGAGCGCTCGACTTATGGAGCGACCGGAGGTCGCGAACATAAGTCGATGCGAGAATTTATCCCGAGCCACGCAGTGGCGAGGGATCTTACGCAGGATTGCTTCGTCGCCCCTTCGGGGCTCCTCGCAATGACGAGAATGGGAAGATGACACACATGAAACGAAAAAATTTCGGTAAGCTCAAAGAGACCTTCGATCTTCCGAATCTGCTCGATGTCCAGTTAGTGTCGTACTATGAGTTTCTCCAGATGGAGACGCCGGCAGGCGAGCGCAAACGGCAGGGCCTTCAGGAGGTATTCGATGAAGTATTTCCGGTCGAGAACGCAAACCGCACGGTCAAACTCGAGTTTATTTCCTATTCTCTGGGTAAACCGAAGTACAATATCGAGGAATGCAAACGCCGGGCTTTCACCTACGCGGCGCCTCTCAAGATCAAATTCCGCCTGACGACGCCGCAGGAAGCGAAAGAGCAGGATGCGTATTTCGGCGAGATACCTCTGATGACCGATACGGGCACGTTCATCATTAACGGCGATGAACGCGTGGTGGTCAGCCAGCTACAGCGTTCGCCGGGCGTCTCGTTCGAAGAAGAGGCGCACCCCACCGGCAAGAAGATTCTCTACGGCCGCATCATTCCGTACCGCGGCGCCTGGCTTGAATTCAAGTACGACCTTTCGGAAACAATACTCGCGTATGTCGACCGCCGAAGGAGTTTTCCCGCGACCCAGATACTGCGTATCCTGGGCTATTCGCAGGATTCCGATATCATAGCGGCTTTCGGGGGCAAGGAATATCAGGAAATCACCAATACCCTGCGTAAGGACTTCACCAAGTCCAAAGAGGAGGCCTACGTCGATTTTTACCGCAAGATGAGGCCGACCGAGCCGGTGACCAAGGATGCTGCCGAGGCGCTTTTCTACCGTCTATTTTTCGATCCGGCGCGCTATGACCTGGAGCGGGTTGGCAGGTTCATCCTGAATCGCAAGCTCGATATGCAGGTGTCGCTGGAGAAGCGCATCCTCGATTCCGAGACTGTCATTAAGGTCATCGAATATCTCATCAAGCTCAAAGAGGGCATCGGCAAGCTCGATGACATTGATCACCTCGGCAACAGGCGCGTCAAGACAGTCGGCGAACTCGTGCAGAATCAGGTCCGCATCGGGCTATCGCGCGTCGAGCGCTCCATCAAGGAACGCCTGAGTCTGCTCGGCGATTTTCAGAATCTCAACGTCCATTATCTTATCAATTCCAAACTTCTCTCCAATCAGGTCCGCGATTTCTTCGCCCGCAGCCAGCTCTCCCAGTTTATGGATCAGGTTAATCCGCTCGCTGAAATGACGCACAAGCGCCGTTTGAGCGCCTTGGGGCCGGGAGGTCTGTCGCGTGAGCGCGCCGGTTTCGAGGTCAGGGATATCAACCCGTCGCACTACGGGCGTGTCTGTCCCATCGAGACGCCCGAAGGGCCGAATATCGGCCTTATCGCTTCGTTGAGTTCGTTTGCGCGGGTGAATGCGCTGGGTCTTCTGGAAACTCCGTACCGCAGGGTGGAGGACGGCAGGGTTACCAAGAAGACGGATTATCTGACTGCGGATGTCGAAGAAGAGAAGATTGTCGCGCAGGCGAACGTGCCCATTGACGAGAGCGGCAATTTCGTCGAGAAAGAGATTTCCTGCCGGTATAAGGACGATTTCCCGAAGGTGCCGCCGAAAAAAGTGCAGTACATGGATGTGTCGCCGAAGCAGTTGGTGTCCGTGGCCGCGTCGCTGATTCCGTTTCTCGAGCATGACGACGCCAACC
>CAZDUF010000004.1:0-30566 GCA_964508555.1 uncultured Planctomycetales bacterium | reverse complement strand
AAAATTAACATTTTCGCTTAGTAATTATTATTAACATTTTGGCATAGTAACATCAAATGTATCATCCCGGGGATGACATTTTCGGTTACATAAGGTATAATGTATTCTACTATCTATGAAAAAAGCCTTCCGTATTCTCCTGAAGATTCTCGCGGGTTTTGTCATTTTTGTTTTTCTTGTTATCTATGTTGTCATTCCTGTCGGTGTTCCTCCTTTGGTGCGCTCTCAAGGCAGCAAAATACTCAAACACCGCGTTGAGCTGCGCTCCGTGTGGTTCAATCCGTTTCTCCTGCGGGTCAGTATCGGAGGTTTGAAAATCCTGGATGCTGACCGACAGGTCGTGGCTGGTTTCGACAAATTCTGGGTGGATGCGAGTTTCCTTGCTCTTCTCAGGAAACAGTACCGCGTTGAGATCATCGGCCTCAACAGACTCCAGGTCCATGCCGCGCTTCTCGCCGGCAACAAGATCAATCTGATTGAGCTTGTGCCTGCCGTTAACCAAACCGCGCCGGCAACGGCGCCTGCGGCAGCTCTGCAGCACGAGACGGTTTCCGGGCAGCAGCCTGCCCCGGCGCAACAGCTGCCTGCGTTCTCAATCGACGCCATCCGCATGACGAACGCAACGGTCACGTTTACTGACCGGACTATCGAGCCGGCGTTTATGACCTCACTATCCGCAATGAACCTGAACGTGACCGGTTTCTCAACTGACCCGGATGCCAGGACAAACGTCACGTTTTCCTCCAGGCTCGACCAGCAAGGAGAAATTTCCGTCCAAGCCGCTGCCAGGCTTTTTGCCAAGCCTCTTGAGATGGAAACGTCATTCTCACTGAATCGCTATGCGCTCTCGGTGCTGACGCCGTACGTCGGCAAATACACAGGCCGAGCAGTCAAAGACGGGGGCCAGCTCGACCTGAACATGGAGTACCGCATCTCTGACAATAAACTCGATGCCCGCCATAAACTGCTGATCCAGAAGTTTGACTTCGGCGACAAGGTCGAATCTCAAAGCGCTTTGCCGCTGCCCTTTGGATTAGTTATCGCGCTGCTTGAAGATCCCCAGGGCCGTATTACCGTGTCTCTTCCCGTTTACGGTGACGTAAGCGACCCGCAGTTCAGGTATCTGCCGCTCTTGGGTAAGACAGCCGCGAATTTCGTGATGAAACTGGTTACGTCGCCTTTTACGGCGCTTCTTTCCATGGCTGGGCTGGAAGGGGCAAGCGAGGAATTGGGCAGGGTGACGTTTGATCCCGGCAGCGCGCTCCTGACGGATGCAACCGTCGAAAAACTGAAAGTCTTGATACAGGCCTTGAACAACAGGCCGAAGATTTCTCTTGAGATTAACGGCAGCTGCGATCCGGAAGCGGACTGGAAGGCGATAAAGACACAGGCTTTCGACGAAGAATTCATCCGCCGCCGTTTGGAATCAACCGGCGACGACCTTCTGATTCTCAAGCAGATGTATAGGCTGCGGTTCGGGATACGCGCATACTGGGTGCTTGTGCGCCGGTTTACCAGCGCAAAGCAGATTGACGCGGACGCTTTGCGTGCCGAGATGAAGCGTCTGGTTATCGAGGAAGGTGAACCGGATGCAGCCGCACTCGATGCGCTTTCAAGGCAGCGCGCCGAGGCAGTGCGCGCATACCTGAGCGACGGCGGCTGCGATATGTCGCGCGTCGCCGTGGGAGAGCTCAAGCGCGTGCAGCAGAGCATGGGACAGGTGCCGTTGGAATTTACCCTCACGGTGTGGGGGAGCGAGGAGATAGATGCAGTTCCGTCTGAGGGGTGATTTTATCGAGCTGGATAATCTGCTCAAGGTGCTCAAGATCGCAGAGGACGGCGCGCGCGCGCGGGAATTGATCTTGGAAGGTATGGTGCTGGTCAACGGCGAGGTAGAACTGCGCGTGCGCAAGAAGCTGAAAGCAGGGGATCTTATAAAGTCCGGTTCGACAGCCATCGAGATCGTTGAATGATCAATAGGAGGATTATGGCGAGACCTGTGCCGGGTTTTACGATACTCGAGCTTATTGTCGTCGTCATCATAATCGGCATACTCTCCACGCTCGGCGCGCAAAAGTACGCCTCGACCGTTGAGAAGTCCCGCGGCGCAGAAGCCAAACAGGTATGCGGCCATATCCGCACGCTCGCGCAGGCGCATTATCTGCAGCACCAGAGCCTTTCAAGTCCCAGTTTCCAGAATGATGAAGCGAATATCGGTTTGGCCGGAGACCAGCATCCGCAAGTTTGCAGGCCGTCGCATTATTTTCGCTATGATGTCGATGTTCTAGCCGATACCCGCGTGCGCATCACCGCAACGCGCTGCCGCAATAACGGCAAACCGCCGGATGTTGCAACCGGCTGCGGTGCCGCAGCACCCCGGTATATCTTGACCGCCGATCTTGATTCAGGAGAAAACTCTATCCAATCCGACGGCTATTAGCCCTTGTGCTTGCATGAGGACCGTCGCAGTGCTATGATATCTTTATGAGACTGTTCATTATTTCCGTCGTGATGCTGACAGCCGCCTGCGCGTTCGCGCAGGAGGAATATGCACAAGAGCAGGGAACCAGTGCCGGAGGCAGGTTCCTTTCGTCGCTGCATGCCTTTGGCAAGGGGTTTACCGACACCAGCGAAGACGTTCAGGCGGATTATAACGTCGAATACGCCGTGGCTCGCGTCAAAGAAAACCCCGTTCTCGGCATTTTTCCGCTTGCCATGCTCATTGCCGGCCTGTTCATGAATTTCTCACCCGCTATGGTCATCTCCTCCTGCATAGCCGCATTCGTGGTTATGGTGTATTTCCCCACTTTCACTCCCGCAGTCGCGATCTTCTTCGTGTTTTCCGCGGTGTATCATTTTCTTCTGCGTCCCGACCGGTAACCCCTCCCGTGCATGCTTAAACTCGGGTCTCTCACCATTCGTTCGCGGCTGATTCTCGCTCCCATGGCAGGGGTGACCGATCATCCGTTCCGCATGCTCTGCCGCAGATTCGGCTGCGAGATGGCGTTCGTCGAAATGATCAACTGCCGCAGTCTGGGTTACAAATCGAAACGCACCAGGGCGATGCTGTTTTCTACTTCCGGGGACGCGCCGCTGGGCGTGCAGCTTTTGGGCTGCGAACCTGCCTATATCAAACGCGCGATCGACATCATCCGGCCGTATCCGTTCGTTATTCTGGATTTTAACGCCGCCTGCCCGGCAAAGAAAGTGGTGCGCAGGGGAGAGGGCGCGGCGCTTCTGCGCGACCTGAAGAAGTTGGAAAAGATACTGCGCCTGGTGATTAAGGAATCGCAACTGCCGGTGACCGTTAAAATTCGCAGCGGCTGGGACGCCCACTCGGTGAACTGCCCGGAGGCGGCGCGCGTTGCCGAAGGATGCGGAGCCCGCGCGGTATGCGTGCACGGGCGCACCAGGATGCAGGAGTATGCCGGTACGGTTGATTATGCCGCGATAGCACGGACCAAGTCAGCGGTGAAGATTCCGGTTATTGCTTCCGGTGACATCTGGGATGCGTCTCACGCGAGAAGGATGTTCGAGGAAACAGGCTGCGACGCGGTCAACGTTGCCCGCGGCGCAATCGGGAATCCGTGGATTTTCCCGCAGATCAGGGCGTTTCTTGAGAAAGGGGCTAAGCTTGCCGGGCCGTCTCATGAGGAGGTGATCCGCGTCATGGGTGAGCATCTGGACGCAAACGTCGCGTACTGGGGAGAACGTAACGGCGTGGTGTTGTACCGGAAGTTTTTCGCCTCCTACACCAAGGGATGGCAGCGGGTGCGTCCCTTGCGCGAGAAAGCCTCGCGGGTCACGACCGCTCAGCAGATGCATGCGCTCATTACCGCATGCGCGCACGCCCGGTGATCGCGTCGATTTACAGGCTTGTATTCACGGGCGGCGTTGCTATAATGGATGTATGACTCCTCCGGTGTCTCTTGCCAAAGATATCTTCTGGGTCGGCGTGAACGACCATACGACCGATCTGTTCGAATCCATCTGGCCGCTTCCCCGCGGCGTTACCTACAATTCCTACCTCATCGACGCGGGTAAGACCGCGCTCATCGATACCGTCAAAAAGAATTTTTACGAGGAGTATATAGGGAAGATACGGGGCGTTTTGAACGGCAGGACGCTCGATTACGTGGTGGTCAACCACATGGAGCCTGACCATTCCGGCGCGCTTCTCGAACTGCTCAAGCTGTATCCGCAACTGATTGTCGTCGGCAACGAAAAGACCGCGGAATTCCTGAAAAATTTCTACCGCATCGATACGAACGTCAAAATCGTCAAGGACAGAGAAACGCTCGAGCTTGGGAGCCGGACGCTTGAGTTTTATCTGACGCCCATGGTGCATTGGCCTGAGACGATGATGACCTACGAAAAACAGGACGGCATCCTGTTTTCCGGAGACGCATTCGGAGGGTTCGCGGCGCTCGACAAGGGCGTGTTCGACGATCAGGTCGATCCGTCGGGATACGAAGAGGAGACCCGCCGGTATTTCTCGAATATCGTGGCTAAGTACAGCGCCATGGTGCTCAAGGCCATGCAGATGCTCGCGCATCTGGACATACGCATGGTCGCCTCGACGCACGGACTTATCTACCGGCAGCATCCACGGCATGTTATTGAGCTGTACCGGAAATGGAGCAGTTACGAAGCCGATGCAGGCGTTGTCATCGCGTACGGTTCCATGTACGGCAATACCCTGAAGATGGTCGAGGCCTGCGCAGGCGCCCTCGAGGCAGGAGGCATAAAACCCGTCATGCACGACGCCTCCCGAACGCATCTTTCGTTTATCGTCAACGACGTCTGGAAATATGCGGGACTGATTATCGCATCTCCTACCTATAATATGAGTCTTTTTCCCCCCATCGATGCAGTGGTGACTTTTCTGGATCATACCAAGGTCAAGAACCGCAGCGTCGGGATAATCGAATCTCACGGATGGAGCGGCGGCGCATCCGCCTGCCTGCAGGAATTTATCCAGCGCAACCAGCTGCGTTTCGTCGAACCGCTGGTTGAGGCGCGCTGCGCTCCCACACAGGAGAACCTTGTATCCTGCAGCCGTCTGGCGCAGGCAATGGCTCAGGCGGTTCGCAAGGCGTAAGGGAAAAAGGGGGCAGGTATGGTCGACCTCAAAGAACTGCAGTCCCGCATCGATTCTTTTTTCTCCCAGGCATACGAGAAAGGCGATCCCGAATCCTTTCGCAGGGTTGCGGCGGTTTTAAGCGAATATTCCGGTAGGCTGCGCGAGGACGCCGTTGAGGCGCTGCGGGAGCGTATCCAGTCGGCGATTCACAAACTGCAGTCGGCGCAGGATATGGCTCCCGATGAGCTTGAGGTCCTCCGGATGTGCGTCATCGGCTGTTCCGAGGATTTTTCCCGCGAAGGGACCTGCAGGTCAGAGCTCGAACGGCTCAAGAAACTCATGGATGATTGCTGGCTGCAGACGCAGGATCCTGCAGTGCTCTTGAGGCTGGCGCGGCTTTTTGAAGAAGTGACGCGCGTGCTCTTTTCGCTCTCTGACCATATCGAGCGCAAAGCCCAGATCGGAAACTTCGAGAAGACCCTCACGGACCTTGGTATCGAGGAGCGGGAATTCCTCATTGAGATACTCAAAAGCAAGACAAAACAGGATACAACCTGGAAAAGAGGAGAAAAGTACAATGGATGAAGTTTTAAAGAAATTATTATGCGCTGCCGGGATTTCCGGGTACGAACATGAGGTTGCCGCGATCATGAAGAAGGAGCTTGCCAAGTCCTGCGACGAGGTTTCCACGGATACCTTCGGTAACGTGATCGCCCGCAAGGGCAAGGGCGGCAGGAAAATCATGATTGCCGCGCATATGGATGAGGTCGGCTTCATCATCAAGCACGTGACACCAGGCGGGTATCTTCATTTCGTCAAGGTCGGCGGTATCGATGACCGCGCTCTTCCCGGACAGCGCGTCCTGATCAAGAGCGCGCGCGGCGACGTGCACGGTATTATCGGAGCCAAGCCTCCGCATATCCAGAAGGACGAGGAACGCAATAAGCCCGTGAAATCCGAGGACATGTTCATCGACATCGGGGCATCGTCGCGCGAAGAAGCCCTCAAGCGCGTCGAGATTACCGATATGGCGGTGTTCGAACCGAATGCGGGGCGTCTCGACGGGAATCTGTATTACGGGAAATCTCTCGATAACCGGCTCGGCTGTTACGCGCTGTTGAAGATGATGGAACGTTTGAAAATCAGGGCCGAGGTGTACGCGGTGGCAACGACGCAGGAGGAGGTCGGCCTGAAGGGCGCGCGCACGTCCTCCTTCCGTGTAAATCCTGATTTCGCGCTCGTCGTGGATACGACGGTCGCCGGAGACACCCCGCATATCCAGGAGCACCAGTCGTCGATCAAGCTCGGCGCAGGGGTTTCGATCGGGACGGTTGAGGCAGGAGGCAGGGGATTTATCGTCTCTTCCGGCATCAAGGAGCTTTTTATCGGCTCCGCGCGCGCGAACAAGATCAAATACCAGCTCGACGTCCTGGAGGGAGGCATGACCGATGCCGCGATCATCTATATGAACAGGGAAGGGGTGTTGAGCGGGGTGCTCGGGATCCCGACCAGATACGTGCATTCCGCGTCGGGGGTGTTCTCGATGGATGACGTGGATGCGGCAGTCTCACTCGGCGTGAAGGCGCTCGAGGCGTTTGTAAAAAAATGACCGGCGTATGACAAGGAGGGAGAGCGTATGCAGAAAAGTCAACCGCACCAGCTCGTTGTAGGGCTCCTGTATCCTGCCACACTCGGCAGCATGCTCGTTGCCGGGATCAGCGCGTTTCCCGGACTGCTTGTCGGGTTTATGTTCCAGCGCATGATTGTCGTGGGACTGATCCTGCTTCTTTTCTGTTACGAGTATCTGCGCGTGGCAGGATGCACGCTGTATCCGGCAACGCGCATGTTCTCTGACATCGCAGTCATGGTGTGTCTCCTGTTGGCAATGACCGCATTCATCCCGTCTCTGTCGGTGTATGCCGTAGACGTGCGCGAAATCCCGTTTCTCCTGGGTATGGCCCGGGTCGCCCGGTTGGCGTGGGAGTATTCGGTCAAAAACCCAGATACCTTCGCGGTGCGCATCAATCAGATGTTCGCCTCGCTGTATTTCGGGATATTCCTGCTGCAATGGAGCGTGCCTGTCGGCGAGATCGTGCTGACGGCTGAGATACTATTCTTCGAGAATCTCGTGGCCGTAGCCTGGAGACGGCTTGATCAGGATTATAAACTGGCTCTTTCGACGGCGAGGGCGGGGTAGCAGAGCAAAGGACGGGACAAGAGGTCTATGGAACGGTCGATGGGCGTGTTACAGATGATTGTCGGGAATCCCGTGTACTTTTTCGGGATGGCGGTTCTGTTTATTTATTCCCTGATCACGCACGAATTATCGCACGCGGTTGTCGCGTACGCCTTCGGGGACAGGACCGCGCAGCGCGCCGGCAGGATTACGCTGAATCCGTTCTCGCATCTGGATCCGCTCGGTTCGCTCATGCTGCTTGTTGCCGGTTTCGGATGGGCCAACCCCGTGCCGATCAATCCGGAGAATTTCCGCATGCGCAGGCTGGGCATGTTCTGCGTGTCGCTCTCAGGGTGCGCCGCCAATATCCTGATCGCCACGGTTCTCCTGATCGGTCTGATGACGTTCAGGACCGATAATGAGATGCTTCTGACGATGATGCTGCGCACCGTGCAGGTGAATATTATCCTCGGTTCCTTCAATCTGATACCTCTGCCGCCGCTTGACGGGTCGCGTATCCTCATGTCGATGCTCCCCGCCCGGGGACAGGAGTTCCTGGCGCGGATTGAGCCGTATGGTTTCTTTATCCTTATCGGCCTGCTCTTTACGGGTATCCTTGACCCGGTTATTATCGTTATTCAGAAATTGATCATGGGGATGATTGGTGCTTTGCTGCGTTTTGTTCCCCTGGGGTAGTTCTTTACAGAGAGAGGCGCATAGGGTATAATATTTTTCCTTTCATAGTGCGCCCATAGCTCAATTGGATAGAGCACCAGTCTACGGAACTGGTTGTTACAGGTTCGATTCCTGTTGGGCGCGTTTTTTTACGCGCCGAAGGCATTCGTTATGACCAGAGAGCAGATCGAGTTCGAGAACAAGATCCTCGACAGGCTGCCCGGCCGCATTTTTCTCCTGCAGGACCACGCCCAGCGTCAGGAAGTCATCTTCAAAGTTTTCCTCGAAGAATACAATGCAGGGAGCTACCAGCACACCTTCAAGGCAGGGGAGGGGCTGGAGCTCGAACGGTTCTTTGCCGAGTTCCTCAAATACGGCGTGATCGACGATTTCCTCGCTGACCGCGATATCGAGGATATCATGATCAACGCGCTCTCGCCCATTTACATCCACAAGACAACCTCCGGCCTGCACAAGACGGATAAGGCCTTTGCCACGTTCGATGACTTGAACCTCTTCATCAAGAAACTCATCTACTTTTCCGGCAGGAACAAAATCGAGAAAATCAACAACGTCGAATTGCTCGGTATCAAGGGCAGGGCGAATATCGTGTTTTCTCCGTTCGGCCCCCAGATTACCCTGACCAGGGCAAAGGAAGACCCTTTGAGCATCGTTGATTTGATTATCTCCGGGGCCATGAATCCGGCTATGGCGGCTTTGTTTTGGATGTATGTGGAAGGATTGGGGATCAAGCCCGCGAATCTGATTATCGCGGGCGGTCCGGGCGCGGGAAAAACCACTCTGATGAACGCGCTGCTCTCGTTTATCCCAAGCAACGATCGCATTGTGCTTATTGAAGATACGTTTGAGCTCAATACCGCGTACGAGGAGAATATTTCGCGTCTGGAGAGCGATGAGGAGCTGACGCTTGAGGACCTGGTCAAGAATTCGCTGCGCATGAGGCCTGACCGCGTGATTGTGGGAGAGGTCAGGGGCAGGGAAGCGCACGATTTGATGACCGCGATGAATATCGGTAAATACTGCATGGGCACGATTCACGCCTCGACCGCGCGCGAGACGATATTGCGGATGCAGAACGAGCCGATGAACGTGCCGGAAGTGCTGGTGAATCTGGTCGACGTTTTTGTGATCATGCGCCGGTTGATGGTCGACGGCAGGATCAGGCGCGTGGTCGCGGAGATGGTCGAAACCGCGGGCATGGAGCAGAAGCAGGTGCTTCTGTCGACGCTGTGGACGTGCAACCTCTCGACGCTTGAATTCACGCCTCCCGGCGTGCCGAGTGTGTTCCGCGACAAGATCGCCCTGATCAGCGGGAAGAAACCGCAGGACATCATGCTGGAGCTTGAGGTGCGCACGCGCATCATGGGGATTTTCGTCGAGCGCTCCCTCCGCACGATGAAGGATATTACCGCATTCTGCCGTCATTACGCGCAGAATCCCCCGTCTGCGCTCGCGTCTCTCGGCGTTACCAGGGAGGCGTTGTTACATTCCCAGCCCCAGCCGCGTAAGCAGGGTCTGTTTTCCCCCCGAGGCAAGTAGCATCGGCACCTTGTTCATTGCCCTTCATTCCGGACGAACACGATGAGTATGATACGAAATCACGAATATTTCATGAAAGCCGCGCTGGATGAGGCGCGGCGCGCGTTCGAAGAGGACGAGGTGCCGGTCGGCTGCGTCATTGTCCAGCAGGGGCGAATTATCGCGAAGGCGCATAACCAGGTGGAGCGTCTGAGTGATCCGACAGCGCACGCGGAGATGCTGGCGTTGACCTCGGCCGCGAGCTACGCAGGGTCGAAGTGGTTGCAGCAGGGGAGCGTCTATGTTACAATTGAGCCCTGCAGCATGTGCGCGGGCGCGCTGGTTCTTGCGCGCGTCAGGCACATTTATTACGGCGCGGCTGATCCGAAGACCGGCGCCTGCGGGTCGTGTTTTAATATCGCGCACAACGCGAAGCTCAACCATCGGATTACGGTGCAGGGGGGAGTGAAGCAGGTTGAATGCGCGGCTCTGGTGAGTGAATTTTTCAGGAAGAAGAGGGAAAAGCGACAGGATTAATGCAGTCATTGATGTAGGTTTGCTTGCGAATTTGGACGTATAACTATCGCCCCTTGCCTAAACGAGGGAAAATTTCCCCGCCTCGTAAAATGCGTCAAAATTTTCTGCGGAAAATTTTAACGCACTCGGCGGGATCAATTTTTCCTCTATCGAATAGAGCGGGAAAAATTGAGGAGAGGTGCCGGAGTGGTCGAACGGAGCTCACTGCTAATGAGTTGACCTGGGAAACCGGGTCCCTGGGTTCAAATCCCAGCCTCTCCGTTTTTCTTCCGACGCGCGACAAAACCGCCATCCAGAACTGGTGCGGTTTTGTCGCAACATCTAGAAAAGAAAAACGGACCCCTGCTCGGTCTCCGACCGTGCAGGGGTAACGAACTCGAGCGTTTCACGAGCCAGCACACTACTGACACCTCGGCGTCACCGCCGAGAGATCTCCGATCGAGCGGGGGACAGAATTGAGGTGCAGTGTCATGGGCGAGTTTCAGACTGAAAGAGGGCAGGCTTATGTTTAAGGAAGAACGCGACGAAAATACGTTTTCGTGGAAAGACTTGGGAAATATTGAACAAGGACGACCGAATCTCGGCCCGTTGTGTCCGGTCACAGTGTATAGACTTATGCAATACACTCTCAGGGATGAGCTGATTAAACAGTTTGACGCGGCGAAAGGCAAAGAAATATTTACCAATGCCGGGAGATTAGCCGGCAAAGAGTTTTGCAGGAATATGTTGGATACAAAACTGAGTTTTAATGAGTTTATCGCTGACCTTCAGCGGAAACTAAAAGATTTGAATATCGGGATTCTGAAGATAGAAAAGGCCGATACTGATAAAATGCGTTTTATTCTTACCGTTGCAGAGGATTTGGATTGTTCTGGTCTGCCGTTGAGTGGGGAGACAATATGTGAATATGACGAGGGATTTATCGCCGGGATCCTCGATGCTTACACCGGGAAGGAATTTCACGCAAAAGAAGTTGATTGCTGGGCATCAGGTGATAGAGTCTGCAGGTTTGCCGTGAATATGAAGTAATCGCTATGGATATACAGGTCTATAAAGAGAAAATTGACAAAGTTACTGAGGTTCTTTATCGCTTGCTGAGCGGGGAAATCCCTGGTAGGATTGACGTCTCCGGATACGCCGAAGACGAAATGAGGCAGCTTTGTGAAATGGTCAATAAGCTCAGGGATTCATTGTCTGAGGTCAAAGACGTTATTATCCCTTTGGCCCAAGGCAATCTGGACATTGACATTGGGGCAAAGAACTTCTTGGCGTCTCCTTTCAGGCAGTTGCAATCCAACCTGAGACACCTGACGTGGCAGGTTGAGCAAATTGCCGCGGGAGATTTCAATCAGCGGGTTGATTTTATGGGGGATTTTTCCCGGGCGTTTAACGCGATGGTCATTGCTTTGGATAAAGCCCAAAGAGAGATAACTGAAAAGAACGCGGAATTAAAGAAAGAGCGGGATAGTCTCAAGGCCATGAACACGCTTATGACGGGCCGTGAATTACGCATGATTGAGCTGAAGAAAGAGATCAATAGTCTTCTGAAGGAGCAGGGTCGTCCCGGTAAGTATTAATTTGCAGGCGGTATTCAGCCGCGAAGATAAAAACTTCGCGGGCCTTTTTGCGAGACGGAGTACTCCAAAGAAACGAGAACAAATCCCTCAACGTGCAATGCAATAGGATCCCTGTACGGTTTCGGGCTATAATCGGGATCCACAATCAAGAGAGGAGATGTCTGCTATGAGAAACAGGATGAACGCAGGTTTGGCATTGGCGTTGCCATTTCTTTTTCTAGTTGCTGGCTGTATGGCACCGCGGACATTCGTCAAGACGATGGAACCGTCATGGGCAAGCATTGAAATCCGTACTGATGTCCCGTATGATCAGGCATGGGAGGCGGTCGTTGATACTTTGGTTAAGAGATTCGATATTGAGATCATATCGCGGCAGGATGGGTATATCAGGACAACCTGGCTCTATACCTGGACGGGCAGGGTCATGGAGAACTATCGCGTTCGCGTAACCGCCAAGTTTTCACCGGATCACACGAAGGTGGAGGTTAAATCTGAAGCGGAATACGGCGGGCAGGGTTTGTGGGTGATGGGATACGACACGCGCTTGTTGGAAACAATCAAGACCGACGTCATGGGAACCATTGGCCGGACGACTCGTTAAGGAGGTCAACATGAGATGGTCTGCGTGTGTGATGATTCTATCGTTGTGCGTGTGCGGTTGCGCGACAGCCCGCATCCCGCGGTCATTCTCTCAGGTATCTGAGCCCGGTTGGATGACAATCGAGGTGCGCGAAGACGTTGATTTTGAGCGTGCGTGGGAGACTACTTTCGCAATTCTTGTGAGGGATTTCGATATAGAGTTTGTGGAGAAGGATAACGGATATATCCGGACGGCGTGGATGTATACGTGGTCCGGGGTTTACCAGCAGAATTACCGCGTGCGTGTTACTATGAAGTTTTCCGAAGACCGCAAATCGATTGCCATCAAATCCGAGGCCCAGGCGCTTCTTCAGGCGAATATCTGGACGGTTGGTGTCGATACCCGTCAGCTTTCGACTCTCAAAACGGACTTGATGGGAACAATCGGGAGGACAACGAAATAGAATCGTCAAAGGGACCGGTTTAACCACCGGGTTTGAACCGGTCCTTTGCTTTAGTTGAATTTATATTGCATTTCCCCCGAAGGTATTTTACAATGACCATATGGTCATTACCTTTACGCGGCAGCTGTATACACTGCTGAAGGCAGGCGTTCCGCTGCTCAAGGCCCTCCAGATCATCCACGCCCAGCTTCCCACAGGCAGGTTCAATACCGAAGTCGAGAATGCGATCGCCGCCGTGCAGGAGGGTAAATCTCTTTCCGAAGCGCTCGGTGAGTCGCCGCGTTTCTTTTCCCAGTTCTACGTCAACATGGTCAGGGGAGCAGAGGTCAGCGGTAATCTTACCGGGGTTTTCAAAGAGTTGTCCCAGCATTTGGTCAAACAGCAGCGCATTACCCGTCAGGTCCAGTCGGCTTTCATGTATCCGGTGCTGGTTACTATTATGGCCGGCGCGATTGTGACTCTGCTTTTGCTTTTCGTCGTCCCGATTTTCGTACGGGTGTTCGAAGACATGGGGGGGACGCTGCCTCCCGCAACGCAGCTGCTCATTACCATGAGCAGACTCACTGTGCAGTGGGGTTGGCTGGGGTTACTGCTTTTGATCATCGGCGCCGCAGGCCTGGTGGTCATGTCGCGTAACCCGGGCGGACGGTATCTGCTCAACCGTTGCATCTGGTCCATTCCGGTCGCGGGAAAGCTGCATAAGCTCGTGCATCTAGGCAGATTCTGCCGCACGATCGGCACGTTGCTGCAATCCGGCGTGACTCTGGTCAAGGCGCTCGACGTTCTTGAAGAGACGACCCTGTCTCCGATCCTCTGCCGCGCGATTTCTGAGATCCGGGCGAAGCTTGAATCCGGCACCAATCTCTCTCTTGCCATGGAGGAGACCGCTGTCTTTCCCCTGACCGTGGTGCGCATGATCCAGGTAGGGGAGGAGAGCGGCAAGATTATGGACCTTTTTCTTGACATCGCAGATGATTACGAAGAGGAAGTATCATTTGCAGTCACCGGATTCCTCTCACTGCTTGAACCCATGCTGATTATGATTATGGGCGCTATCGTGGGTTTTATCGTGGTTGCCCTGTTTTTCCCCATTTTCAGTATGAGCACACTGATCAAATGATGCCTGCCGCCGGTAAGCTCACGGCGGCAGCGGCAAAGAGCAGACCACCCTCCAGCATTCATTCAGGAGCGAAACCATTTAAAAAAACAGCGTTTACGTTAGTCGAGATACTTATCGCCTTGAGCGTCCTTGCTCTGGGCATTATCAGCCTGTTTAATATTTTTCCTTCTGCGTGGCACTCTTTCGCTTATAGCCGTAAGATCAATCTCGTTACCCAAGTAGCCCAGCAGAAACTCGAAGAGCTCAAGAGCCTGGAGCGGCCGTCTGCCGGCACCACGAAGGGTGAGTCACAGGGTATTTCCTGGGCCATGTCCGTTTCACCGAATACCATGGATCCCGGCGTAACGCTGTACCATGTGGAATTGACCGTGATTTTTTCGCTGCGGGGAACCTCCTATGCCGAGAAGTTCATTACGTATATACAGCAATAAATCTCAGGCGCTGATCATCGTGATTGCGTTTCTTGCGATGTTCTTCGTTATCGGCATCGCTTTCTTTATGCTCGCTCAACAGGAGCAGTTCGCGGCAGTCAAGCATCTGGACGCGGTCCGCTCGCGATACATTGCTGAAGCGGGAATCGTCTACGCGCAGGAGGTGCTGCAGACGGAGAAGAAGCTCAATGCCATCGATTCGCTTGATGATGTGTCTTTTTCCCATTTTGCCGGGGAGCGATGGTTTGAAGTCAGGGACGCCTCGGGAAACAGGTTCGGCAGATTCAGCATCAGCGTGTCGGATGAGGCAGGGAAACTCCATCTGAACGTCTGCAGCGAGCAGGAACTCGCGAACCTCCTTTCAGAATGCAGCCTCGACCCGTCACGCGCCGCATCGATTATTGCCGGCCGTCCGTATCGCGCTGTCGAAGAATTAAGCAGAGTCCTCGGCACGAATGAGACCGCGTCACTGATTCCGTACGTAACCGTGTATTCCCGGGACAGGGAATTCGATCTGAAGAATAACCGCAGGCCGTATCTGAATTCAGCGAACGCGCAGCTGATTCTGGACGTATTTCTCGACCGCGGCATCGAGGACGCGCGGCAGAAAGCCGCGCTCGTTGTTGATGCCGGCGATGAGGATTTGAGCCAGACCCAGTTTGTCGAGTCGCTTCTTTCGAAAGTCACGCCGTCGGGCATGATCGATCAGGGAGGGTGGCAGTTTACGGGCGATGTGTACCGCGCCGTCGCCGGTTCTCTTGCCGGCGTGTTTCACTGGTCGAACCTGGCGATTGCTGACGGGGAGTATGATTGTTTTGTGTACGCAAGCTCGTCGAACGATACCATCGGCAGCATTCAGGGGCAGGTGTATAAGCATGCGGAGAAACTGGCGCAGAAGGTGAGTGTGTCGGGTGGAGGGTTTACGATGACGATTGCTCCGGCGTCTGACGGCGAAAGCGTGTTTTCGCACCTGCGTCTTGTCGAGGCAGGCGCGGCGCAGGGTATGTCGCGCAGCGTTGCGGCGGGAAGCGAGGCGATCGCTATTAACGAGATCATGCCGGCTCCCTGGCAGGATTTCACGGCGACGCTCGCGCTGGGAAAGGGAGAGCGGGGGGAATTCACGTTTAACGCGGCGCATCTGCCGCAAGGCAAGTATCACGTCATGGTGCTTTCAGGATCGCCCGGCGGTTACGTGGGAGACGTCACCTGCGCCGGCGTCTCAGGAAAGGATTTGTCAGCGGGAGATTTTCTTTCATCTGCTGTCTCGCTCGGCGAAACGGGAATCATTCAGGTCAGCGTCGTGAATAACGATCCGGTGAAACAGGCCCTCTTCGGCGGGATCAGGCTCTCGCGCCAGCCTGATGCCGAGTTCATCGAGTTGATCAATCTGTCATCGCAGCCGGTTGACATCGGCGGCTGTTCTCTTGAGGTGATGACGCCCGAGGGCGAACTGGTGAAAGGGTACCCGGCAGTCGTCGGAGAGAATACCGTGGTGCAGCCGTTTCAGCACCTGGTGCTGGCAACGGATAACGACGACGGTTCTGAGGCGCCTGGCAAGCTCAGAGGCAACGGCGTGTCGTTCAGGAACGCCTGGGGTTTCGGCGCGCGGCATCCCGATTTCGGAGCGTATGAACCGGTCATTGACCGCACGTTCGATCTCTTTCCCGATGCCGGCGGCATTGTGGTTTTGAAAAACAAAAACGGGAGGACAATCGATGCGGCCGAATATGCCGCAACGATGGTCATGCCTTTTATCAGCATCGAACGCTCAGACCCTGCCTCGCGCGTTGACGCGGATAAAGACGGTCTGGTAGACGGCTGGTATTTTTCTTCGGCCAAATCGCTCGCGACTCCTGGTGCAACCAATGAGAATCTGGGCATGTACACGCAGCAGGGAGGATTGACGAAGCATAGCCCCGCGCAGATTAAATTATTCAACAGGCCGTTGCAAGATTTGAGCGAGCTCGTGCAGATATCAAACGGCGTCGAATGGGAGAGGTTTGACGCGCGCGATTGCGCGCTGGTGTGCGATTCCTTCGCATACGGCGTTCAGGAACTCTGGTTCTCGGGGCAGGAGGGGAGCGCCGTTGAAATGGATGCCGGCGCATCGCACGAATGGAAATTCGATGCGGTTCCTGCTGCCGCGTACTGGGTCAGTATCGAAGGAGAGGATGTCTCCGATATTTCGGTGCTTGTGAGCGTAGCGCAAACGGAATCTCCGGGTGCGAATTTGAGTCTTGCCTTTCGCGAAAACAGATTGCATTACGGCATGGCCCAGATAAGCGGCGCTGACAAGGGAAGTCTTTATGTGCGTATCGAAAACACATCCGGCAAAAAAATCGCGCTGGAAAAAATAATTCTTGAGCCGGTGCTTTCAGTGGCCGGGCGCATCAATGTCAACACTGCAACCACGCAGGTATTGAAGAGCGTTTTCAACGACGGCTCGCTCGTGCAGGCGGTGCTTGAGAACCGGCCGCTTGGTAACCGCAACGGCGACCTTCTGGGAGTCGGCGACCTAATACTTCTGAACCCTGCGTTTCTTGGCATGCACTCGCGTCTTACGGTGCGCTCTGATGTATATGAGCTCAAGAGCAGGGGAGAGTATCTGGTGCGTGATAAGACGTCGGCAACAGAGAGTATCCGAATTATCTATGATCGTGGCGGTTTAGTTAAGGAATGAAAAATATTATTTATCAATAAGTTAAATCTCTGTGAAATGCAGTGCGTGATAACAAGCTGCCAGCACCAATTCGACATGTCAGCATTTCAGACTGTCAACATGCGCGCTGCGCGCGATTCTGTGCATCCATTCTCTTGATGTGAGATGCGTTGACTGTTGCGACCACCGTATCTCGATATGCTGTCCATGGATTGTGTGAAGTGTACCGGGTTGTTGGTGTATGCTGTATCGCGTCTAAAAAAATGAGCGCGATTACTTGCAAAGATGTATTGACAAATTCCGGAACCATGTTTTAATAATAAATAATATATATAGGAGGATAAGACTCAGTTCGTTGACAGATTGAAGCGCGCAGCATACTTCGCTCATTGATGCGCGCAATGTGTTTGGTTGATGCGTCACGGTTCACGCGGCGAATACGAAAGGCGGCGATGGGCTTAAAACCAAAGACAATTTTGAGCATTGATATAGATAGTGACGCGACTGTCGTGACTGAGCTCAGCCTGCGCCACAACAAGGTGGTATTGACTTCGCAGCATGTTGTCCCTTCCGCAGAAAATCTTTCCGCGCTGAACGTCAACAAAAATCAGGTAACGGTCACGAGCCTTCCGGTTCCGAGTCTTTTCTTAAAACATATCCAGTCGACTCCTGCGCTTTCCCGCGCTCGCGATGTTCGCAGGGACATCCTTCCCGCGCTCCAGAAACTGAACCTGCCGCTCAAACTCGATGAATGCTTCTGGCAGGTGGTGCCTTCGGGACCGGTGATCACGCTTGTTGCCGCGCGCAGAGAGATTGTCGAAGAGACGCGCACGCGCCTGTCCTCTGCGGGATTCTCCGTGTCCGGAGTCGTACCCGCGGCGTACGGATTGTATAATCTGATTCTGCACAATTACGGTGAGAAGGGAAAGTTTCTTTTATTAAATATGCGCGGCCGCGTATCCGATATCATGTTTCATGAAGACAGGAGGCTTTGGACATATCCGCTTCCTATCGGCAGAAGCTCGCTCACCGACAACGCGCAGTCTTCGGATGCGTTTCTGCAGGAAGTCAAACGCGTGGTCAACACGCATTATCTGCAGAATCCGTCCAAGTCGTCGAAGTCTTCGATGCGCGTGTATTTAAGCGGAGCGAATTATCCCGCATCGATCGTGAGCGCGTTGCGGGAACATTTCCCCGGCTGCGAAATTATTCAGGTTAACCCCTTGCGTAAAATTTCCTGCCCGAAAGCCGTGTTGCCGTCCGATCCGTATTCCATCGGTTCCAGCATCGGTTACGGGCTGACGTGCCTTCGCGCGTCGTCGACTGTGTACGTGAACCTGATCGGCGAACAGGTGCGCACGGAGCGGATCGCCAGCCGCATCAATTACGCTGAAAAACTCGCGGTGTATTCTCTGGCCGCGGCGTGCGCGGGGCTCGTATTCGTGAACGTGCGTTCCGTGTTCCGTCTGCAGGATGCGCGTTCGCGTGCCGCCCGCACATGCGCGCAGGCTGCGGCGTATATTCCCGAGATCAAGAATCTCAAAGAGAAGAAAGCTCGCCTCGACGCGGCGACGCAATTCCTGCAGTCGAAGATCGATAACCAGGAACTGTTCCTGAAAGCGATGGCCGCTGTTTCCGCAGGGGCGTCAACCGGCATCGAGATCAAGGAGTTTGAGCTCAAAGAAGGGGAAAAAGGATTAGAGTTGTACATCAGCGGCACCTCTGCCGATTACAACGAGATCAACCAGTTCATCGTGAAGTTGCGCGGCACGGAATCGGTCAGCGACGTCAAGGTCGTTTCCTCCGGTTCCGGAGGAAACGGAGGAGCAGGCGCGGCACAGGATGAGCAAGCGGCAATCGAATTCAAAATCAGATTCGATATGCGGCGCCGGCAGGGGATATCCACATGATCGCCGCTTCTGCTGCTACCGCGCGCGCCCCTGCATGGAAGCCGTTACTCGCGGTTGTACTCTGCCTGTGCCTGAGCGCGTTTGTGCTGCGCGCGCGCGAGGAAGCGTACGCGCGCCGCGCAGCCGCCAGCGCCGCGCAGCTCGATGACGCGCTCGGGGCCTTTAGCGAAAAGAAAGTCGTTGACCTGCGCGCCGCGGTTTCATCGAGCGCGGTCCGCCTTGCAGCTCTCGGCGCGCTGTTTGACCCGCGCGCGAAATGGACGCGCTCGAATTACGATATGAGCATTCTCTTCGCCGAGGAGTTGAACCGCTCCTCAACCGAATTAAAAGCCCTTGCTGATTCCCGGCAAACGGATTTTTCCGGTTTCTCGTTCACGGATAAACTTCCGTCTGAGTCGGATGCGGCGCTGCTTCTGGGACAGCTCTACGCGATGCGTTCAGTCGCCGAGTTGGCCGTCGCGTCGGGAGCCGACGTGTCGCTGGCAAAACCGCTTCCTCCGACAAAAGAGAGCGCGCTGCCCGACACCCGCGAAGTTCCCGCCGAAATGGAATTGGCGTTTCCGCACGCGACGGTGATGGATTTTCTGATCCGCATGAACGGGATCGTTCCGAAACTGTGCAGCCAGGCGCTTAAAGTCCGGGTCGAGCCGGAGAGCGTGTACGTCTCGCTGAAATATTCGACATTAAGCGTTTCTTTGTCTGATATACAAGGAATAGACGGAAAGATAACCGTGGCGCAGGTCCCCGATGAATCGTATCCCGCGGGGATCGACACTGCGGTGTCGCTCTTGCGCAGCAAAAGCCCGTTTCTCATACCGGTGAAACAGACGGGTGTCGAGGAGGACGTGACGCAGCCTCCGGAGGAAGAAAAGCCCGCGCAGCGGTTTTTCTACAAGGGGCGGGCGCTCCTGCGCACCAAGCAGGTAGCGGTGATCGAAGATGCGATGCGCAAGGAGACGCTTTTTCTGTCGGTGGGAGATCGGTTCGATAATTTCCGCCTGAAAAATTTCTCGGAGACTGAAGTTATCCTTGAAGGAAGCGATAATTTCTTGACCGTGATCAAACGGGAGGATGAGTAATCATGGCTAGATATTCCATGGGCAAAACGTGTGTCAGTCTGTGTGTCGCGTGCCTGATGGCGGGTGTGTTCGGGTTCGCAGGTGCGTACGACGTGCAAGACGACCGCGTGCTCGAAGCGAGCCAGGGAGTCGACAGCGCATATCGTGAGGCGTTGATTTTCTACCAGAAGGGCTGTTACGACCGCGCGCGCGAGAAACTCAATTATGTGCTTGCGGTTCTGAATACCGATAGTTCTTTGCGGCAATGGCGCGAGGGCAAGGGATACAAACCGACGCGCGTAGATGCCGAGAATCTGCTTGCCAAGATCGGCACCAAGCCTCCGAGCGAGTCCTGTATCAAGACTGCCGTGCCCGCTGCCGACAGCAATCTCACGAGCATGCTGAGTGAAAGCGCGTCCGCGCGTGCCAAAGAAACAGCGGAAAAAGAAGCCCGACTGAAGCAGCTGCAGGATGAGGCGCAGAAGGCGGCGAAACAGCGTGAACTGGAGCGCACGCAGCTTGTGCGAAAGCTTGAGCTCGAGCGTCAGACGGCGGTTACGCAGCGTAAAAAAGAGATTGAAGAACGGGAACGCAAATTGAAACTTGAGATTGAGAGCGCCCGAAAAGAAGCCGACCGCAAGGCCCGGGAGGCGCAGCTGCAGTTGAAACAGAAAGAAGAGGAACGGCGACTGCAGATTGCCGAGATTCAGAAGCGCACCGAGATGGAGGCCCAGAAGCAGCGGGCGTTGCTTGATGCGCAGGAGGCGCAGCGGATTAAAGACGTCGAGCGTTTGAAGAAAGACGCCGAGCGTCTGGCTAAGCTTGACGCGGAGCGCGCCGCGCGCGAGGAGCGCATGGAACAGTTGCGCCAGGAGCAGATGCGCAAAGAAGAGATGCTCGCCGCGCGCGAAGAAGATTTGCTGCGCCAGCGCGAAGATAAGATGCAGAAGCGGCGCGCCGAGATAGAGCAGATGGAAGAAGAATACCGGCTGCAGGAGAAAGAGGATGCTCTGCGCGAGCGGCGCCGTTTGGCAAAGGACGAACGGACGGTCACGCCACGGAGTGCGCCTGCGACGAAGACCGACGATCGCCAGCGGCGTTTACAGGCATTATTGGCTGAACAAGACGCGTTGCTTGACGACGATGGGGCGGAAATAGCAGAAGTATATGAAGGCCGCCAGGAACGCGGCGTTGCCCTGGCTGCCGATGACGTTGACGCGGCGATGAAGGCGCACGATGAAGCGGAGAAGATGCGCAGGGTGGATGCGCTCTGGCAGGTGTCCAAACGCCTGTATAACGAAGGCATGTATGACGAGGCGATCAAAGGATTCGAGCGGGTGGTTTCTCTCGAAGGCAATCCGCGCACGAAGTACACATCTGAGGCAAAGCGTTTTATCGAGCAGGCGCGTGAGAAGAAGCTCGCCGCTCAGGAACAGCAGGCCAGAGGTGTGCTGAAGACCGATATCGTCCATACGGAGGACACCATGATCCGCGAGGTGTATGAAACGCAGATTCCTCCGTACGTCGACCCGCCGAAGAAGATAGAAAAACAGTCGGTGACGCCTCTCATCGAAACCCCGATTATCCGGAGAAAGCTCCAGGAGAAACGCGTGACCATGGATTTCGACAAGGTAGGATTGAAATCTGTCGTCAAATTTCTCTCGCAGGAGTCCGGGGTAAACTTTGTCGCGTCGCAGAAGGTGTTGAATCTCGACCCCACCGTGACCGCGCGCTTCGACGACGCCAACATCATCGAAGTGATCAAGTACCTCACCAAAAGCCTCGGCCTCGTGTACCGCATCGACAAGGAAATCGTCTGGATCGCCGATCCCGAAGAGGTCGCAAACGAGGCCATGGAGACGCGGGTGTATTATCTCTTGAGAGGCGGCGGACTGTTTACCGATTTCACGCCGGTTTCCGGCGGCTCGACCGGGCTGGGGGGATCGTCCGCCCAGATCAACAAGATTTACACCATTGAAGATACACTTAAAGAAGTGGTTGCCTGGCCGGCTGATGCCAAGCTTACCTATGATAAAAGGCTTAATGCCCTGATTGCGCGTAACACGCCGCAGAATCTGCAGATGCTCGAGGAGATGCTGTATTCTTTGGATATCGAGCCGGTGCAGGTGTTGATCGAGGCGCGGTTCATCGAGATCGATATCACCGATACCAAGGATTTCGGTATCGAGCTCAAGCTCAACGACGATTTCGCCTTCGACAAGGAAGACGGCAACTTCGCGCAAGGGCTGGCAGCGAACAGCGGGTTCGATTTCACGTCCTTTACGCGCGCGTCGGAAGGGTTGAATTTTACCTACAAGGGAGTGCTCACGTATCCGCAATTCCAGGTCGTGCTGCACGCCCTCGAGGAGACCAAGCGCATAAAGACCCTTTCGAGTCCTCGTATCACGACGCTGAACAGCCAGATGGCGTCGATCAAGGTTGTCGACGAATGGATCTATCCCACGCGGTATGAATTCGAGATCGTGCAGTTTGACGTGAACGGTGACGGAGATTTTAACGACGCAGGGGAGACCGCCTATCAGAACGTGCCCAAGGATTTCCTGCGCAGGGACGTCGGCATCATCCTGAAAGTGGTTCCCACCGTCGGCGCAGACCGCAAGACCATCAACCTGTCACTTATTCCCGAAGTGAGCGAGGCCACGGCCGACGCCTTTCAGTATTCCGGGAATGTCACGCTGCCGTTGTTCACCTCGCGTAATCTCTCGACGACCGTCGTCGTCAACTCCGCGGACACGGTCGTTCTCGGCGGTCTCGTCAAGGAGAGCCGCACCAAGACCGTGACCAAGGTTCCGCTTCTGGGGAGTCTTCCCGTCCTGGGGAACCTTTTCAAGAAAGATTCCGACGTCGTGCAGCGCAAAAATCTGATGATCTTCGTGACCGCGAAAGTCCTCTCTCCGTCAGGGGAGGAGATTATCGCATCCGGAAACTAAACGGTGATTATGCAGCAATTGAATCTTGAAGAACAGCTGGAACGCGATGGGATCGTATCGCCCGCGCAGATGCAGACCATTCGGCTCGAGCAGCAGCGCAGCTCCGTGTCGCTGGTACAGGCCCTGCGTCAGCTGAAAGTCATCTCCGAAGAGAAGCTGACCGGATTTCTCGGCAAGCATCTGAATCTCGAAGAATTCCGGCTGAATACTTTTTCTCCGGACAAAGCGCTGTTGGCGCTGGTGCCCGCGGAGCTGCTCTGGGAGAAGAAGGTTATCCCGTTATTCAAGGATAATTTCGAGCTTGCGGTCGGCGTGCTCGATCCGCTGGATTCCTCTATATATGATGAGCTGCGCTTTCGCACCGGACTCTTTATCAAGCCGTACCTGGTCAGGGAGGATGAGCTCATCGATGTCTTGAGCAGATGCTGCGACAGGAGAGAAGGGCAAAGACACGAGCGTCAGGAATCAGCTCACCCTGCTCTCAAGATAGATGACGGTTATCTGAAAGAGGAATTCTCCAAACCGTCCATCATCGAAGCGGTAAATCTCCTGTTGCTGCAGGCGCTCAAGTTCGGAGCGTCTGACATTCATATCGAAGCCCAACGCGACAAGATGCGCCTGCGGCTCCGTATCGACGGCGTGCTCAAAGAGATTACGCCTCCTGAATCGACCGCATATAACGCTTTTGTATCCCGCATCAAGATCATGGCGAACCTGGATATCGCAGAGCGCAGGCAGCCCCAGGATGGAAGATTCAATGTCGAGCTTGACGGAACTGCCCTGGATGTGCGTGTATCGGTTATCCCTACGATTGAGAGGGAAAGCATCGTTTTGCGGTTATTGAAACAGAACAAGAAAGTTTTGACACTCAATCAGTTAGGAATGTCACAGAAACATCTGGAGAGGTACGAACAGCTGATCAGGAAACCGTCAGGGATTATCCTGGTGACCGGACCGACAGGAAGCGGTAAGACGACAACACTCTATGCGTCGCTTTCGATTATTCAATCAGTCGAGAAAAATATTATTACCATTGAGGATCCCGTTGAGTACCACCTTGATTTCTGCAGGCAGATTCAGGTGAATCAGAAAGTTAATCTCACATTCGCCAACGGGTTGCGGTCGATACTCAGACACGATCCCGATATCATTATGGTGGGGGAGATAAGGGATCTGGAAACCGCAACAATCGCAATCCAGGCGGCTCTCACCGGACACCTGGTATTTTCAACACTCCATACGAATGACGCCGCGTCTGCAGTAACCAGATTAGTCGACATGGGTATTGAACCATTCCTGATCGCGTCTTGCTTGAACGGCGTGGTTGCGCAGCGGCTTGTCAGGGTATTATGCAAGAAATGTAAATCTAAGCAATCAAAGAAGTTGTTCAAGGAAGCACCTTATGCCGACAAGGAAGTGGAGGTGTGGGAGGCGCACGGCTGTCAGGATTGCCTGCACACCGGTTTCAGCGGCAGGGTGGGGATATTCGAGATTATGGAGATGACTCCTCAGATCGGCAGGCTCACGGTCGAGAAGGCGAGTTCCACCGAAATCATCAAGGCTTGTCGCGCCCAGGGTATGACATTCATGTACGACGACGGGTGGGAGAAGATAGTCTTCGGCGCGACCAACGTTGCCGAGGTGTTGCGGGTGTTGGGGCCGGGGTAGTTGGTTAGCCGGTTTGCCGGTTGACCGGTTTGCGGATATGGGGTAGTTCAGCTAAAGATAATGAAAAAAAAGTACGTATACATATTTTTAGTCGCATTGTGTTTTCTGGTGTACGCGAATTCGCTGCCGAATCAGTTCGTGTCAGATGACGTTGCGGACATTGTCGAGAACAAGGATTTGGGAGATACGGCGCGCTATCTTATGTTTCCGCACAATACGCTGAACAGTCTGGTGTACCGGGCAACAAAGACGAACCCAGTGCCGTATCACGCGGTCAGCATCCTGGCGCATAGCGTCATGACGATTCTCGTTTTCGTATTTTTGAGCCTTTTCTTCAGGCAACGTGCGAGTTTGCTCGGAGCGGCGCTGTTTGCGGTGCATCCTATTCATGCCGAGGCTGTGACCTGGATATCGGGCCGCCCGTATGTGTTGGTAGGTTTGTTTACTCTGGGCACGTTACTCTTGTACTATCGGGCGACACGCCAGCTTGGTTCGATCCAACCCCAGGGGTTGACCGCGGTTCAACCTCAGCGGCCGGATTCGGTTCAAACCGTGTATATTCGCTGGTACCTCGGGGCGCTCGCCGTTTTTTCATATTTTATCTACCGTAATTTCGCGTTTTACTTTGTATTTCCCGTGCTACTGGTAATATTCGATGCGACATTTCAGCGTATCCGCAGAACTTGGAAGTGGATAGTCCCTTTCTTTATCATCCTTGTCCTGCGCCTCTACATGAGCAAAATGGACATAGCAGGCAGGGCCGTGTCAGTATCGAAGGAAATGGAAGGGGGGTTCCAATGGACGAATCCTCTTTTCAATATGGTGTATTCGCTCTTCTCCCATTTGGGATTGCTCTTCTGGCCGGCAGAGTTGTCACTGTATCATGAGCCTCCGATCATCACAATTTTCTGGCTGCGCATGGGGCTGCTGGCGCTTGTTTTTGGCGCTGTCGTGCTAACAATCATATATGAGCGGGCGCGCCCTGTTTTCTTCGGGATCCTCTTGTTCGCTTTATTCCTCGCTCCGACATACAGCCCGGTAACCATCAGTTGGCTGCTTGCCGAGAGGTATGTGTATACGCCATCGATCATGTTGAGTATCATCATGGCGTTTGCCTATCAGAGCTTATTCAGCAGGAAACGTATGAAAGGAATTGGGTTAGCCCTCTGTTCATTCATTATCGCCGGGTATGCCGCGCGTACGGTAGTACGGAACGAAGATTGGAGAACTCCCGAGAAACTCTGGAGGGCCACGGTTGAGGTTTCGCCTGAAAGCCCCCGCGCGCACAACAATATGGGAGACGTGTACGCAAAAGAAGGGAATTACGAGAAAGCTATCGAAGAGTTCAAGAGAGCGATTGCTCTCAAACCTCATTATGCGGATCCGTATCATAACGCGGGCAATATTTATGAGGTGACCGGCAGGTATCAGGAGGCAGTCGCCTATTACGAGCAGGCGATCGCGCGGAATCCGGAACTCGTTATCACCTATCGTCATTTAGCTCATATCTACCAGCTGGCAGGCGATACTGCCAGGTCGAATGAATATCTGGCTCGTGCTGCTCAGGTGCAGGAGCAGAAAAAGGTGAGCGCCGACAACATGCCGGCACAGGCCGGAGTTGCCATTGCGGCAGAGTAATGAGGCGGGCATTCACGCTGGTAGAAGTGATCATAGCATTCACGATCTTTACCGTGGTGATCACGCTGGTCCTGGTTTCGATGGTGCAGACGTTCAAGTCGTTTCACCAGGGAGAGAAATTCGCAGATTCTATCCAGCGCCAAAGGGTTTTCTTCCAGAAGATGGCACGGAATATTCAGTCGCTGGTAGCGGTTGAGGAGGAGGGGAAAGCCGGTTTTGAGGCTCTCCAAGTATCATTCGCTTTTGTCACGGCGCAGGCAGACGTTCTTGCGGAAGTGCGGTATGCGTACAACGGACAGACGAAGACGATCGATCGTTTCATAGAGCAACCCGCAGATTTCGATTTCGCAACATGGGGAACGCAGGATGTGCCCTCTCTGGAAGGCGTGGCCGAGTGTATGTTTTGGTACGGTAACGCCAGTAACTGGCAACATGAGTGGAGGCAAGAGTCGAGCGGTATTCCGGCAATGGTGAAGGTGGAATACCGGATGAGAGACGACCAGGAAAAGCAGGAATTTACAGTCCATATCCCAGTGAGCCGATGAAAAAACACAGGCGGCGCCCCGCGGGGCTACCCGATATCCACGAAAAGCGGATATCGGGTTTTTTATTGGGAGATTCAAGCTGGAGCAAAACCCTATTGATTTCAATCGGATGCTTTATATTCGCGATGTTGTTTTGTTATGCGCAGGTTGAGGCAGTTGAGATGACCGGAGGTTCGTTCCAGATCGATGCGGTCGCTTTCGCCAACGGCGGAGGGCCGACAACCTCATCGAGCCATATGATGGTGATGTCGATTATCGGAGAAGGTCTCATCCCGCTTTCATCCGCTTCCAGCGGCCAGTTCAGCCTGCAGGCAGGGCAGGTGCAGCTCATATACGGGATGGATGAGGTTCTGGGAGAGGACAAAGACTGGCTGATCAGCGAAATCATCTGCCGGGCCGAGGTGTTGGGTGAGCTTATACCTGAGAAAACCTGGCAGAAAGATGACGACCCGTATATTTCCTGGGGCATTATTGTTGAACCGGCTGCGCTGGTGGACGGTTTCTCCGTAGCGGTTGATGCCAGCCCTGACGGCACGATTGATACGTACGCCCCGCAGTTCCAGTTTGCCGACGGCGCTATCGCAAACGGCCGGCATGTGATGTACGTCGCGCCGTTTTATTCATCAGGGATTCCCGAAATGGACAGCGTGCGTTCGTTTGAGATCTGGATCGACCGCCTCGGGCCATACGTGAATCAGTTGGGTCCCGCGTCCGGAGCGCTGCTTTCAGATAATAAAATCGCGGTAGCCTGCCGTATCGCTGATGCCGATTCCGGCGTTGACCCGACCAGCGTGCGCATGGAGCTCAACGGCAGGCAAGTGAGCGGATCATACGACACAGAGACCGGAATATTCTCCTCGGGTTCTGAGGAATATCTGGCGGAAGGCAAGAATACCGTCGTGGTTACGGCGCGCGATATGGCGGGCAATGCAGCTTCTCAAGCCTGGGAGTTTGTCGCCGATTCACAGCCGCCGTCAGGGACATTCAGTATCAATGCCGGAGCTCCGGTGTCGCATTCCGCGTACGTTTCGCTGCACCTTGACGCCTCGGACGCAGTCTCGAGTGTGGCGTCTGTGGTCATCTCCAACGACGGTATTTTCGACACCGAGATGAATCATCCGTATCCTTACCAGACGGTGATTACGAGCTGGCTGGTGCTGGAGCCTGACGTCGACGGTGTCAAGACGGTATTTGTCAAATTTCTGGATGCTGCGGGTAATATTTCCGGCGCATATACCGATCAGATAACGTTGCACAGGCTGACACCTGACACGCGCATTATCAGCGGTCCTTCGGCAGCGACAGTGGAAACGCAGGCCGCGTTTACGTTCGAATCGAGCAGACAGGGCGCGCTTTTCGCCGTGCGTATCGATAACCAGTCTTGGTCAGCCTGGACATTGCAGCGCGAAGCAACCTTTACGGATCTTGTATACGCCAACCATTATTTTTACGTGAAAAGCGGTTATGATTTGAACGCAGACGGCGCGATTTCGATCGATGAAGAAGACCCGACGCCTGCGCAGTGGATATGGACGGTAGGGGATGAGGCAACGGTATCCGAGTTACAAGAGAAGATTCTGTTCTGGAAGAGATAAAAAAGGAGCTCCCGATGAGACAGATGATGGCAGTGGCAGCGGTAAGCGGCATGGTGGTGTCCCTGGTATTCTGCCGGCCTGTGTGTGCGGCAGAGAAAACAAACCCTGCAGTGACGCCGTCAGAAGCGGCGCGCAGGAATATCGAGTCGCTCGTGAAGGCCGGAAAGAAAGATGACGCGATACGCTCGATCGCAGATACGGTAGCCGCAGGTAAGCATGGTGATATCCATGAGTGGGCGGTTCTTGAGTTGTATACGATTGCGGAGCAAAATCCGGAAAAAATCCAGGAAATCGTGACTGTCCTTGAAGCGCGCGAGAAACCGGGTGTTGAGAATGTCCCCTTGAAAAAAGCCATAGCGGAAGGCTATGTGCGGCTGAAGGATTGGAATAAGGTTGCCCGTATTTACGAAGGATTGCAGGCTGCGAACCCGCAGGATCATGGATATAAAGTGCGCCTGATCGATTACTATGTGCTTGCCGGTGAGGCGCCGAAGGCTATCGCGATGCTTGAGCCGATCGTCCAGCAGAGTCCAAATGACCAGTACTTCGGAGATATTCTTATCAACGCCTATGTCGCTGCCGGCATGAAAGATAAGGCGTTGGCGATGTATCAGCAGAGAGTAAACGCGGAACCGAATTCAGCAGGTTTACGGGGTCGCTATGCGCAGACGCTTGAGGGCTTTGGGCTCCTGCGGGAAGCGCTGGTCCAGTGGAAGAAGGCAGCAGAGATTGATCCGAGCAATCCGTTTTTCGGGAAGAAGGCAAAAGAAGTTACTGAAGCGCTCAATACGAAACGCTAAATACTTATGAATAGGACTTCAGCGCGGGAGCAAACAAGAGACACCGTCATTGCGAGGACTAGGCAGAGGCCTGCACCGGCCCATCCGATAGGGCCGGGTGAACCGAGGGCCGACGATGCAATCTTTAGTAAATTATTCTTACTTGTGATTGCTTCGGGCTTTGCCCTCGCAATGACGTTGACGACAGCCGTTTCGCATGTCTTTGCTGATGTCCCTCAGGAGATCTTTTTCCAGGCACGGGTGACTTCAAGCACGAATACGCCGGTGACCGGTCAGCATGATTTCACCTTCCGTTTCTACGAAAATGAGACCGGGGGGAGCGTTTTGTGGGAAGAGACGCAAACCTTGACTGCAGATAGCCACGGCATCATATCGTGTTATCTCGGCAGCGAAACCGTGTTTCCTTCATCCATGGATTTCAATCAGCAGTACTATATGACCATCGAGGTTGATGACGATGGCGAAATGACGCCGCGCTTGAAAGTCGTACCGTCAGTCGGCGCGCTTAACTCCGATCGTTTCGACGGTCTCAATCACGCGCAGTTCATTCGTTCAGACGAGGCCGATACTATGGAGGCACCTCTTACTGTTGTCGCGAATGCAACAACCCCAGTATTGAATGTTACACAGCAGGGGAGCGGCGACATATTGCGTCTGTATGACGGCGGTACAATGGCAGTGATTGTTGCTGACGGCGGCAATGTCGGTATCGGCACCACCGTAGGCGGTTACAAGCTTGTGGTGAACGGAGGTATTCAGTCTTTGAGCGGCGGATTTGTATTCCCTGACGGGAGTTCGCTTTCGTCGGTCGCGAATCTCTCGGGGAATACGGCCTGGGAGCAGGCAGGCAGCAGATTGTATACCGCAGATGCGTCCCAGGATGTCGGCGTCGGCACCTCTACACCGCAGGCTAAACTTGATGTCGCCGGAGCTATCCGCGGCACAGGGTTGATCATTAACGGCACATTAAGTGGTTCGGCTTTCAGCGGTTTCGATTCGAACGCAAGCGATGATCTGAATGTGTCTACCGTGTTTCTGGGAGACGTCACCGGACCGTGGGATAATTTACAAATTATGCCGGACGCCGTGGGCGCGTCAGAAATAGGCGTCAGCGCAGTCGGCGCATCTGAATTGCAGACATCGGGAGTCGATGCGGGGGCGTATGGTTCAAGCTCAAGCGTGTCGCGCATCGTGGTTGATGAAGACGGCAGGATTACCAACGCTACGAATGTCACGATCACATTCCCCGGAGAGACGGATCCGCAGGTCGGGGTTTTCGGAGCGGGTGAGGTCGCCAGATGGAACGGCACGGCGCTTGCCGGAGGAAGTATCATCGATACTCTGGGGGCGGTTGGTATTAACCTCGTGAATCCTGCGGCAGAACTTGACGTGAACGGCAGCGTGCGCGCCGGCGGTTTGTTGATTAATGGCACTGTGGGGGGGACAGGTTTTGCAGGATGGGATACGAATGTTTCCGATGACATGAATGTGTCGGTTATTTTTCAGGGAGATGTGACAGGACCGTGGGATAACCTGCAGATCAGGGCAGATGCGGTAACGA
>CAZDUF010000003.1:5695-33275 GCA_964508555.1 uncultured Planctomycetales bacterium | reverse complement strand
AAGCTTCCGGTGAACTCGTTTCTCGATTGCCAGGTGGTTCTTGCAGACGATGTCAGTATCAACGCGCATGCCTGGGTAGTTTGGCACAAACCATCCGGCTCATCGTACAATTATGGCTTGTATCTGAGCAGGGTGCCTGAGCGGGAAAAAGAAAAACTCACGACTTTCATGAATATGTTTTCTTCCGATCAGCAGGATCTTCCTCTTCCGAGGAGGGCCCTGCCGGTTGAGGAGAAAGGAGGGGGACAGGTGAACGACCGCAGGATATTCGAGCGTTTCCAGGTTGATTTCCCCGCCAGTTTCCTTGATGTTGACGACGGAAGCGAAGGGTCCGCGCAAGTGACCGATGTCAGCGCCAAGGGTATCGGCCTGACGGTAAAAGGTCAGAGGGAGATATCGCCGCGGGCATCGCTGGAATTGTGGCTGCGCATCCCGGATAAGGGGGATCCGCTGTATACCCGGGGCCGCGTTGTCTGGAGCCGCGTTGAGAACGGAGAATATAAAAGCGGGGTCAATCTGGAGAAAGCCGACCTCATGGGGCTCTCCCGCGTCCTTCGCCTGCGGAACTAAAAATCACCGTTTCTCCTTGCTTGATTTACTATATATTTATGATATACTTTATATCCATATTTGCCTTTTCCGGAGTACGCTCGTCTCATTCCTAGAACCCGTTTCTCCGTCACCCTATCGACGAAAGGAAGGCGTATGTCTACAAAACGAGGGGTATTTTTTGTCACATTGGCCGTGTGCGCGGGATTCGTTGCTGCGTGCGCAGGCTGTGCGCCTGCCGGTGATTCTGCCAGGAAGCCCGCAATCGTCATCTGGCACTGGATGACGGATCGCACTCCTGCGTTCCAGGAGCTTGCCCGCCGCTACGAGCAGGAGACCGGTATCTCCGTACAATTCGAACTCTACGCCCCTTCCGACGCCTATTCCCAGAAAATCAGAGCTGCAGCACAGGGCGCCACGCTCCCCGATATCTTCGGTATACTCGGCGAAAAGAGAGATTTCGCGTCTTTCATCAAAGCAGGGCACGTCCTCAATCTGACTCCCTACATGGATGAAAACGGCGGAGCATGGAAGGATTCTTTCTTCGAGAAGGCGCTTGCCGTGAACGAGTTTCCCGATGGGAATTCCTACGGCGTGGATACGGGAATCTACGGCGCGCCCATCGACGTGATGAATATCCAGATGGTGTATAACAAAGAACTTCTCAAGACCATCGGAGGAGACCCGGACAATCCTCCGCGCACGTTCGACGATTTTATCGCCCTCGGGAAGAACCTGAAGGATTCGCGCGTGCAGGGGATGGTTAGCGGCTGGGGAGAACTCTGGATGGTGGATTGTTTCGCTTCGAATTATGCCTTTAATCTCATGGGTAAGGATAAGGTGCTCGCGACCATCCGGGGCGACGTGCCGTACACCGATCCCGATTGGATACGGGTGTTTTCTCTGTTCGTCAAGCTCAGGGATTCGGGTATCCTGGCCGACGGTATCGTCACCATGGTCAATAAGACCGCAGAACAGCTCTTCGCAAACGAACGGGCTGTTTTTGCTTTTAACGGCTCCTGGTGCGTCAATGTGTACAAAGGGATGAATCCCAATCTTTCCTACGGCGCGATGCTTCCGCCGCGCGCCGACGCCGACAAACCCATGTATATTTGGGGCGGTGCGGGATCTTCATTTATGGTGAATGCCAAGTCCACGAAGGTCCAGGAAGCGGTGAAGTTCCTGCGCTGGCTTACTGCCGAACCGCAACAGACATACCTATCAGAAGCAACCAACAATCTTCCCGCAAACAAGCAAAGCCTTGCGCAGATTCCGGACATTCTTTCTGATTTTGGCAACGCCATGGACGAAACCACGCATCCGAACCTCTGGGGAGTGTCGGAATTCTCACCCGTCATCGAAGCGTTCGACAAAGGGATCCATTCCATTATTATCGGAGAGAAGTCTCCCGACGAGGTGGCTTCCGACGTGCAGCGCATCAAAGAGCGCGAGATGGCCAAGCGGGCAAAATAAGTGGTGAGTGGTTAGTGGCGAGTGGCGAGAAAAGTTTTTACTAGCCACTTGCCACTTGCCACTGTTTCTAATGAAGTTAAGAGAGACCCTCGAAAATTACACGTTTGTCCTGCCCGCGGTACTGATTTTCAGTATCTTTTATATTATTCCTTTTTTTTGGGTATTCCAGTTGAGTTTGTACGAGTGGGACGGGATTCTTCCCACCAAGATATTCGTCGGGCTTGACAATTTCAAGGAGGTCATGACCGACGGAATCTGGTGGAAGTCGATGGGCAATGCCGGCTACATCACGCTGATCGCCCTGACGTTCCAGAACGCGCTCGCGTTTCTCCTGGCCTGGGCCTGCGACCGAGAGATCAGGATGAAGAACTGGTACCGCGTTATTTTCTTCATCCCGCCGGTCCTCTCCGAAGTCGTCGTAGGGCTGGTCTGGCAATGGATATTGGACGGTAATTACGGCCTGCTGAACAACTGGCTGACCGGCATGGGGCTTGGGTCACTTGCGAAGAACTGGCTGTCCGATCCGCGGACCGCCCTCACCACGGTTGCCGTGGTGCATTGCTGGAAAGGGTTCGGTTGGGGTTTTCTTATTTTCCTCGCCGGGCTGCAGACGATTCCCCGCGAGCTGTACGAGGCGGCGCGCGTCGACGGCGCCAACGCCTGGAACATGTTCAAGAAAATCACCATGCCGCTGATGGTTCCCGTATCCGTGCTGGTGGCGATCCTGACGGTGCTCGGCACCATGCAGGCATTCGTTCTGATTATCGCCATGACCGGCGGAGGCCCCGCGTATCATACCCAGGTGCCGGTATTGCGGATTCTCGCGTCGATGCGCGGGTCGAGCCGTTTCGGCTACGCCTGCGCCCAGGGTATCGTCTTCGGCATCGTGTTGATTATTATTTCATTCGTCCAGTCAAGGGTTTCGAAAAAGTTCCGCCAAGCCTGATACCATGGCCATGAATTCGAGTCTCTACTACCGCAGCAAGAAAATTGCGATCAACACGCTCATCCACTTTTTTTTGCTCTCCGTTTCGGTGACGTGCCTGTTTCCGCTTGTGTGGATGATCTCCTCGAGCCTCAAAACTCAGGAGATGATCTTCCGCGACATGTCGCTCATTCCCAGCGAGGTACATTTCGAGAATTACGTGCGTGCCTGGATGGACGGCGGGTTCGGAAGATATTTCGTCAACAGCATCTTCTACACAGTGTCGGTCGTTGTCGGGATCATCGTGATTTCGTCCATGGCCGCTTATGCCTTTGCCCGTTTCACGTTCCCGGGACGCAACTTCTTTTTCGCCATGTTCATGGCCGCGATGATGATTCCGATCCCGGGCAGTTTTGTTCCCCTCTACATACTGCTGACCAAACTCGGCCTGCGCAATACCGCGTTCGGGTATATCCTTTGTATGATCAACGTCGGCCTCTCGACGAGTATTTTTCTCCTGAAAACGTTTTTCGAGAAGATGCCCAAGGAGCTCGAGGACGCCGCGCGTATCGATGGATGCTCGAAACTCGGCATTTGGTGGCATGTTGCGCTTCCCCTGGCAAAGCCCGTGCTCGCGGTGGTTGTGGTGTTCAATGCCCTGAATGTCTGGAACGAGTACGTGCTTGCCCTGATCATTTTCGATTCGCGGCACCTGATGCCGCTGCAGGTCGCACTGACCACGTTTCAAGGAGAATTCATCACGCAGTATCCGCTGCTCATGGCTGGCCTGACGATTACGGCGCTGCCGATCATTCTCGTGTACTTACTCATGCAGAAATACATCGTCAAAGGTGTTACTCAAGGAGCTGTAGTCGGATGAGGAATCGAGTTAACAGGGATTGTCGAAGGACGACACCCGGCCAAAACGGATGGGCCGGTGTGCACTTGTGTGAGAAGGTCGAAGGACGAAGGATAAAGAGAGCGCTGGCAGTGACCGGCGGCTGGCGTCTTTTTATGCGGATTATGCGGAACTTTTGTTTCGTCTGCTGCGGTCTAATGGTATGGACGTGCGCGTACGCCCAGGACAAGCCATCGTCAGGAGAGTTGATCGTCAATGCCTGGCATGCGCACGGACAGAAGAACGCGGAAGAGACCTTTCGGTACACGAACCAGCTCATCGAGTTGTATAGCGAGGAGGCGCGTGTGCAGCAGGCTGGTTTAAAGACGCTCCCCAGGAACAGGCCGGATATCGAGGCCGTGGCTTCACTCAACGACGTGGCCACCGCGCACTTTATCCAGGGAGAGAGCTACCGGTACCAGCAGAAGAAACAGGAAGCCATCGCCGCCTTCAAGGTGGTGCTCTCCGACTATTGTTACGCTCAAGCCTGGGACCCGCGGGGATGGTTCTGGTCCGTGGCAAAGGCCTCGCGCGAAAGCATCCTGAAACTCAATCCTGACGAGCAGATGCCGCCGGTATGCCCGGGCACCGAGCCGGAGAAACAGGAAGAGAAGAAACAGGTCAGCCAGAAGCAGACGAGGCTTCTCCTGAGCTCCAGGGGCAAGGAAGACCTGGTTGTCAATTACGCCAAATACGGTGCGTTCAAGCATCCCGGCACCCAGACGTACCTCTATGAAGTGAAAGACCAGCCCGCGCTCATGGCAGCCGTGGGCGAGGGCATTTATCCGAACACTAATTCCGTCCGCTCGAATCCCGAATACAAGAAGGCTCAGTCTGAAGGCAGGCTCGAGGGAAGCCATTGGGATTTCCTGCAGTCTCCCGACCTGCAGGCGGCATTCTTCAAGTGGGCAACCGCTCCCGAGCCGCAGGGAGTAAAGATGTTTTACACCGCGATGATCCTCGAGAAAGCCGGGCATATCAAGCATGCCATCAAGGCCTATTATTCGATCGTGGTGCATTTTCCGGGCCAATACGGCTGGACCTATTGGCATACCCCGTGGTATGTGGGGCCGGCAGCGATCGCCAAGATTAAGTATTTGCTGCGCCGCAATCCGCACCTCGGCTACCGTCTCGACGGAGCGTTCGTCAAAATCGTCAACGGTTACGATAACGACGTCTCCAACGATAAGGTGATCGCCCATCCGGGTAAGTTCGTCAAAGGAGATCCTGCGGCAATACTGAAAGCCGTTCCCCGGACCGGCAAGGAGAAGATCAAGCAGTCGCGCGGTTCGGGCACGGTGCGCGTGGTGCAGTACGATAACGGGCACTGGGAGATTCTGGTGAATGACGAGCCATACATGATCAGAGGTATTACGTACGCGCCCACCAAGGTCGGACAGTCTCCCGATGAGGGCACGCAGACCAGCTGGATGGACGACGATTGTAACAAGAACGGCAAGGCTGACGGCCCCTATGACGCGTTCTTTGACAAAAACAGAAATAATAAACAGGATGTGGATGAACCGTCGGTCGGGGATTTCCTGTTGATGAAGGAGATGGGGATCAATACCATCCGTCAGTATCATCATCCGTTGAAAGTCGACAAGGAGATCCTTCGCGACCTCTACAAGAATTACGGGATACGCGTGATCATGGGCGATTTCCTCGGCAAGTATGCGCTCGGTTCAGGCGAGCCCTGGAATCCCGGGACTGATTACACAAATGAACAGCATAAAAAGAATATGCTGGATTCGGTGACGGCGATGGTGAACGAATATAAGGATGAGCCGTTCGTGTTGTTCTGGCTGCTCGGCAACGAGAACGTGTACGGGTATGCCTGTAACGCCGATAAGCAGCCCGAGGCGTTTTTCACGTTCGCCAACGAAGTGGCGAAGCACATTAAGAAGCTGGATCCCAATCATCCGGTGGCGATCTGCAGCGGGGATATTCTCTTTCTGGATAAGTTCGGCACGTATGCGCCGGATATCGATCTTTTCGGTACCAATGCCTATCGCGGCGAATACGGGTTCGGTTCTCTCTGGCAGCAGGTCCAGGAGGAGGCGGATATCCCTGCTTTCATTACGGAATTCGGCTGCCCGGCATACGCCGCAAACCGCAGCATCGAGGAAGCGGAACAGATGCAGGCCGAATACCACCGCGGTTCCTGGGAGGATATCGAGATTAACCGCGCGTTCGGCGCGGGAGCGGGTAACGCCGTGGGCGGCGTGGTGTTTGAGTGGGTTGACGAATGGTGGAAGGCATACGAGCCGTCGGTGCACGATGAGCGCGGGCTGTGGGCCGGGCCGTTTCCCGACGGATTCATGCATGAGGAATGGTTGGGGCTGTGCAGCCAGGGCGACGGAGCGATGAGCCCGTTCATCCGGCAGTTGCGCACGTCCTATTTCGCATACAAGAATATGTGGCAGCAACAGGAGTCTTCTGGAGGAGGAGAAAGGAGGAACACCGCGGAGGGCAGTGCAACCGCCGAAGAATAATTAAATCTCGAGCGAACAAGGCATTTTTACATGTTCCGTAGGATGTGGGATGTCGACAACATAGTTTTTCATCCTGCGTCCCACGGAACTCCAATAGTACCTAATCAAGGAGGTGCGGTAATGAAGAGAGAGTTAGTCGCAGCAGTTCTTGCCGTGGTTCTGGCGGCCCCGGGCGTGGTTTCTGCTCAGGCTTCGTCAGGCAAGGCCGCGGCACCCGCGGTGCAGGAGACCAAGACTCCGGCAGCCACGGGCAAAGAGTTCGTCGTCTATTCGGACAAGAATGCCAAGGAGAACCACTACATCCCGTCGGGATGGATGGGTGACTACGGCGATATCAAGCTCAACGACGATTCCTCGACGAATCCTCAGTCGGGAAAGTCGTGCCTGCAGTTTACCTATTCCGCCAAGAAGACGCAAGGCCAAGGCTGGGCAGGCGTTTACTGGCAGAATCCGCCGAACAACTGGGGAACAAAAAAGGGAGGTTTTGATCTGACCGGCATGACCAAGATCACCTTCTGGGCCCGCGGCGAAAAGGGCGGCGAGATCCTCCAGAAGTTTATGGTCGGAGGCATCAAAGGCACGTATCCCGATTCGACAACCGTCGAGATGGGGCCGATCGAACTGACCAATCAGTGGAAGCAGTACACGGTCAACCTCGCGGGTAAAGACGTCTCCTACGTCAGCGGCGGGTTCGCGTGGGTGACTACGGCAGACCTGAATCCGAACGGCGCCGTGTTCTATATCGACAACATCAAGTTCGAAGCCGATCCCACGATGAAACCGGAGTCAAAGAAACAGCAGAACATGCCGTTCTACGTCTATGCGGATCGCTCGTCGGTGAACAACCATTACATCCCGTCGGGATGGATGGGTGACTACGGCGACATCAAGCTAGACGCCGGATGGAAGGATAATCCGTACCTGGGCGACACCTGCGTGAAGATCGCGTATTCCGGGCAGGCGACACAGGGCGCGCGCTGGGCAGGTATCTTCTGGCAGAACCCGGCGAACAACTGGGGGACTGTGCCTGAAGCAGGATTTGATCTGTCCAAGGCGCAGAAGGTGACCTTCTGGGCCCGCGGCGACAAGGGCGGAGAGAGGATTGAAGAGTTCAAGGTCGGCGGTATCATGGGAGAAAATCCCGATTCTGATTCCGCAGGCGTCGGTCCTGTCATCCTGAACAAAGAGTGGACCAAGTACGAGATAGACCTCAAAGGCAAGGACCTGTCCTATATCATCGGCGGTTTTTGCTGGGCGACCAATATCGACGTGAATCCGCAGGGCGCCACGTTCTATCTTGACGAAATAAGGTACGAATAAAATCAGTGACGAGTGGCTGGTGGCGGGTGGCGAGAGATTTTTATTAGCCACGAGCCACTAGCCACGAGCCACCCACGTAATGCTGCGTAGGAGTTTTTTGTTACCGCGTAATAAAACAACCACAGGCCACAGGCGATTACTGCTTGTGGCCTGCTGTATTGTGCTGCCTCTTTTGGCCGGAGCTGCCGGGCGCCAGGGGACGCGCGTGAACGCGCGCACTTCGGCGCGCGTTCATGTGCGGACACTGAAGAACGGGCATTTTCAGCTCATGGTCGACAACAAGCCTTTTGTCGTTAAGGGCGTCTGCTACAGCCCCATCCCGATCGGCAAGAACCATCAGTATGACTGGTGGTCTGATCCTGCAAAGCCCTGGCTGGTTGACGGCAAGCTCATGAAAGAGATGGGGATTAACGCGGTCAGGATTTATCAGCCGGGAGACAATGTCGAAGCGGTCAGGACCGTGATACGGGATTTGTACGAGCGCTACGGGATTTACACGATTCTTGGCCACTGGCTCGGATTCTGGGAGTATCCGTATCCGTTTTACGGAGACAAGGAATTCCAGGCGCGCGTCAAACATGAGGTCCTCTCCATGGTCCAGGCGTATAAGGACGAACCGGGAGTGCTCCTTTGGATACTCGGCAACGAAAATAATTATTCGTTTGGCGGCAGGGTGAATCCTTGGTCGACCGACGAGATCGACCGCGAGACCGATCCCCAGAAACAGATGACGGCCCGCGCGCGCATTTATTATTCGTTTGTGAATTCCATTACCGAAGACATACACGGGCTTGACCCCGACCATCCGGTTGCGCTCGGCAACGGCGAGCTGATCGCGCTCGACATCGCGAGGGAATCCGCGCCGTCCGTGGATATCGTGGCGTGTATCATCTATAGAGGAAAGACGTTCGGCAACCTGTTCAACTCCTTGCGCCATACTTTTGACAAGCCGGTGTTGTTAAGCGAATTCGGCGCAGACGGGTACGACGCGTTCCAGGATAAAGAGGACCAGAATATGCAGGCGTTTTTCCTGGAATCGCAGTGGCGCCAGATTTACTCGAACCTGGCCAACGTGAAGGATGGTTCAGGGAACTGTCTGGGCGGCGCGATGTTCGAGTGGAACGACGAGTGGTGGAAGCATAACGACCAGGATCCGGAAGGCTGGTCAGTGCACGATACGGCATCGAACTGGTCCAACGGCAGTTATTATTTCGATATCAAGGCTCCGAACAACAAGAATATGAACGAAGAGTGGTTCGGGATCGTCGCGCTTTCCGAGGACCTTGATCAGGGAATCAATAGGCGCGTCCTGAAGAAGGCATATTACGTGATCAGGGAATTCTGGAAGAAGCCCGTATTGAAGGTGAAAAGTTCGAAAGGGAAGGGGAAGCCATGAAGAGGATGGGAGTGTTCATGTTTGTCGTGAGTGTCGGGGTGATGCTTGCCGCGGGTGTTCCCGCGAGCGTCGCCGCGGCTGCGACGCAAGGTGACGATCTGACCGGTCTGACCAAGAAGATCATGGACGCGTCGCGGGGGCAGGATATAACCCCTGAGCTCGAACAGGCGCGCGCCGTGTACCTGCGGGAAAACGATTATAACGGGCTCGTCGGGTATATAGAGTCTCTCTCCCGGAAGAAGAAAGATGCCCTTCCGCAGTTCGATTACTATATCGCGCTCACCCGGTATCAGCAGCTGCGGTTTCTCGAGGAGCGGCAACTCTGGGATGAATATTTCAGCCGCGGCAACGAATATCGCGAGGCGATCGTCGAGAAAGCCGTGCGCGCGCGCGAGGGGGCGCAGCAGGCCGGTTCGGTGCGCCTGAAGGCTCAGGCGCTTCTGTGGCAGTTCCATCACTTTCAGCAGGATGCGTTTCTCGAAGAGGCGCTCGCAGCATTGATGCGCGAGGTCGATGCGTATGCGACGTCTTCCGCGGATGCCGCGCTTCTCAAAGACGTGGCTGATATGCTGAATGAGGCGGATGAGCGCTCCAGGGCGAAGCAGGTGTATGATGCCTACATCAGGGGTCTGGCTTCTGGAGGTCTTACGGAACCGGAATATCTGACGACTGCCGAGAGGTTTTATGCCGACGGCAACCTCGCGCTTGCGCAAAGTATGTACGCGATGTACCGCGAGAAAGTCCGCTCGCGCTCCCAGGAAGATCCTGCCGGGGCCGCGCAGGCGCTCATCGACGTGGCCGTGCGCTTTGCGTATAAGCCCGACGCTGCGTCGGATCCGGCGTATGCCGAGGAGGTATTCGCGGAGGCAGCAGCTCTTAAACCTGTTGAGTCCTGGGATGAGCAGGTGTTTTATACGAGAGCCTATAATCTGGAAAAAGCGAAGGATTTCGCCGGTGCGCGAAAACTGTATGTTGCGTACTTGGCGGCGTACCCCCAAGCGCCGGCTGCTCCGGTTGCGCGCTACAAAAGCGGTTTGATTGCGGCATTCGTGCTCGGCGATATGGCGGCGGCGGCAGCTGACTTTAAGGCGCTCAGCGAGCAGGAAAGACCGGCGCATCCGTTCGCCGCGGCCAGTCTGTATCAGATGGGCGTACTCGAGCAGTGGCAGGGGAACGTGAAATCCGCGCAGGCGTTGTATACAAAAGCGGTATCTCTGGGAACCGCTGATCCGGACACAATGGCGCTTGCCCTGGCGAGGCTTGATGAGATCAAGAGGGGTGAGCCTTTAAACGACAACCTGAAGACCTATCTTGATATTACCTTCGGTCCGGACAGGATCATGTACACGATGCAGAAGGCATCACTGACCGCCGAACCGGCTGCCGTGTCGCTCAACGAGCGCCTCCAGGCGCGCAGTCAGGCGATGATCGGAAGTACGGGTTGTTTTGCGGTCGGTCTTGAATATTTGTGGGCAGGCACGTTGGGAGAAGTCCTGCCTCAGCCGCAGGAAGAGTCGTTTACCACGTCCTACGCGAACCCCGGTGTCAAGGATATCAAGCTTGTCGTCGTCTCTCCGACGGGCATCGTGGATAAGGCGTTTGATATAGTTGATGTAAAATAGAAGGGTTGCAGGGTTACAAAGGTACAAGGCTGCAAAAAGAAGGGACTGCCACATGAAGTCGGCAGTCCCTTCTTTTTGCCATCACGTACCACTTGCTGCGTACAAACGCGCACTGGCCGATCCGATTAGCCAGGTGCCGCATGCAACCCGGTGATTTTGCTTCAATTCTCCTTGACACTTTTTTTGATTCATAGTATAAGTAAAGTAATCCGCTATTGAATCTTTAGAATATATAATAGCTCGCCACATCTGAAAGGCGCGTTCTGCTTCCTTATGCACGGTATCGATTTTTACAAGGAAAGTGTTACGGAAAAAGAACGCCGCAACATCGACATACTGGAAGTAGTCCGCAGGCGCGGTCCCATCAGCCGCCCGGATATTTCCAAAGAGATGGGTATTAACGTCGTTACCGTCTCGAATTACGTCGACGAATTCCTCAAGCGCAATCTCATCTACGAAAAAGAACTCGACGTGTCTGAAGGAGGCAGGCGTCCGGTACTTCTGGACCTGAACTCCCAGGCGGGGTACGTTATCGGCGTCGGTTTGAATCTGCTGAATATGGTCGGGGTTCTTGTCGACCTCAAGGGAAACATCGTGGTCAAGACGCAGATGAACCGGCCCCGGACCAGCGTCAAAGAGATTTCCGAGTGCATCCTGGATATTATCCGGGAAGTGCTGAAGCGTTCCAAGGATTATACCCCGCAGATCAAAGGGGTGGGTATCGGCATCGCGGGGCTGATCAATAAGCAGAACGGGTCGGTGCACTGGCCCCAGAGAATAGAGCGCACGTATACGTACGCCTCGGTCGATGTCCCGGTCCAGCAGCTGATCGAGCGGGAATTCAATCTGCCGGCGTTGATTGAGAACGACGCCGCGTGCGCATGTTTCGGCGAGCACTGGTTTGACCTTGACCGCAAAGTCAGGAACGCGCTGTACCTGTTCTCCGGAGTGGGTTGCGGTATTCTGATTAACGGCGAGATCTACCGCGGTTCGCAAGGATACTCCGGAGAAACGTCGATCTCAAGCCATAAGGATACGGGGGAGTTGCATTGTTCATCCGCCAAAGGCTGTTTCTTGAAGCGTTGGGAACTCGATATGGGGATTCTGGCGGAGTTGCACGAACTCTTGGCAGCCTCCGACCAGAATAAGAAAAATTTCCTTTCGATTTCCTCGGCGAAGGATACAGACGGAATAGATTTAAAGGCGGTATTTGCCGCCGCGCGCGCGAATGATGCATGCGCCATAAACGCGCTGTCAGCAGGAGCCGAGCGTTTGGGCATCAAGACGGCGCAGTTGGTGAATCTCTTGAACCCCGAGGTTGTCGTCATCGGCGGTGGTTTCGAAGAAGCCGGTGATATCTTCCTCAAGAAAGTCGTCGAGACCGTGAAGGAATGGTCGTTCCGCGAGGCAACGGATAACCTCACGATTGTGTATTCCCATCTGAGAGAAAATGCGGTTGCTCTGGGCGCAGCGAGTTTGGTCACCCAGAAGATGTTTGCCCAGCTTTGGTAAGCGTATCCTCCGGTGCAGAGGGCTTTGTGATGAGTCCGGAGTAAAGGAGGTCCGATGGAACAAAAGGCGAAGTTTATTCTCGTTGGGCTGTTGGGTGTCCTCTTGGTCTTTGTTTTTCTGTACGTGCAGTCGTACAACTCGTCAAAGACGCTCGCAGGTCAGCTCGAAGAAGCTCAAAAGGAAAACTCGGCTTTAACTTCCAAATTGAGCAAACTCGACGTTGAGTTGAAAAGCCAGCGTTCGAAGGCGGAGTCGCTCGATAAGCAGCTTACGCAGTTGTCGAAGGATAAGCAGGATATTGAGAAAAAATACGAGTTAGCGAGCAAAGCGCGCGACGAGCTCGCCGAGAAGATCAAGGCCATGAAGTCGCAGGAATCCGCATCTGCGCCGCAGGCGCAGGTCTCCGCGGGCACGACTCCGAGCGGCGATGCCTACTGGGCAGGCGTGATCAAGGCGAAAACCGAGGTTGAGCTGCAGTTGGCGACATTGATGACTGATTTGAAAGCGCTCAAGATTACCAACGAACAGCTTACGCGCGAGCGCGCCGGTGTGGACCTGGAGCTTGCGAACTTGAAGAGAGAACGCGACGATCTGAAGCGGCAGTTCGATTATAACGAGCGCCTCATGGATTCCATCGCCCAGGAGCTCGTCAGGGAACGCAACGATAAGATGCAGATCCAGGACAGCTGGAAGCTGGTGAAGAACGAAAACCGGGCGTTGATCCGCCAGGTCAACGGTTTGAACAACCGTAAGATCGAGCTCGAGCGCCGGGTGCAGATGCTCGTCGAAGAGCGCGCCGCGTTCGAGAAGAAATACGGGCAGATGCAGGGCCTGTTGTCGAGCAAGATCGCCCAGGTCAGCGACCTCAAAGATGACCTGTCGAGCATATCCGCGGGAGAAGAGCCGGATCTCAACGACATGCTTATTTCGTCGCAGCGCGCCGATTCTCCCGTGCCTGCTGCCGTTGCAACCGGACCGGTTGACCTGCAGCCGATCGTGGTGCGCGCGGAAGCGCCTCAGGCAAAAACGTCTGCGCAGGACATGGCGGCGGGTTTGGCTACCGTCCTTGCCATCAACAAGGAAAACAATTTTGTCGTCATCGGGGCAGGGGAAGACCAGGGGGTTAAATCTGGAGACCTCTTCCAGGTCGCGCGCGACGGCAAGGTCATGGCGACGCTCGAAGCGATACAGGTGCGCAGGAACATCGCGGCTTGCGATATCAAGGAACAGCGCGGACAACTCATGATCGGCGATTGCATCACCCAGTAATCCGGCGGGCGGCATCATGCGGAAAAGAAAAACACCATCAACGACGATCTCCATCGAAGATGTAGCGCGCTTAAGCGGCGTTTCCATCACCACCGTCTCCCGCGTCATCAATAAACACCCCTCCGTCAAGGACAAAAACCGCATTAAGGTTCTCCACGCCATCAAGGAACTGAAATTCCAGCCTTCGATATTCGCCCAGCGCCTGGCAACCGGCAGGAGCAATGTCGTAGCGCTCGTCATTCCGCGCTACGAAGGCGTATTTTATTCTTTTTACGCCCTCGAACTCATCCGCGGCGTCGGTACCCTGTGCTCGGTGCTCAAGCTCGATCTTCTGCTGCACCTGACCGATTCCGGCTCGCCGTTACGCGTGCAGGGCGTGGGAGGGGTTATCTTCGCGGATATGATCGGCAACCGCCACCAGCTCGATGAAGCGCTCGCGCAGAAGATCCCGAGCGTGGTGATCAATCATTTCGTCGACGATCTCCCTGTGTCGTGCGTCGCCGTCGACAATATCGCGGGCGCGGAAAACGCGGTCAATTATCTCCTGCGCCTGGGGCATCGCAAGATCGCGCACATCACGGGCGACGTCGTCACTCAGGCTGCGGCCTGGCGCCTGGAGGGCTACCGCCGGGCGCTGAAAAAAGCGGCGATACCGGTACGCGAGGAGTATGTTCTCAAAACCGATTATTCGCGCGGCCAGGCTCGTTCTGCAGCGGAAGAGCTCTTGTCCATGGATGACCCGGCGAGCGCGGTTTTTGTGGCGTCCGATTCCATGGCGCTGGAAGTGATGACGGTCGCGCGCGAGATGGGCAAGAAAATTCCCGACGATCTTTCCATTATAGGTTTTGACGACAACCCTTCCGGCCTGTACGGGCCGGTAGCGCTGACTACCGTGCGCCAGCCCTTAATCAAGATGGCGGAAGAGGGAGTCAAGGAACTGCACCGTCTCATGGAGGCAAAGGCTCACCCGGCGGATTCTTCCGGCGGTCCGAAACGCATCATACTCCCCGCGGAGCTTGTGATCAGGGAGTCGTGCAAACTCTTACCGTCCACTCCGTAACAATAACACAATCAGTAGTATTTTTGTCGACGAGAAACACAATATATTGTATTTTCCTGTTGACACAGAAAACGCAAGGGTATAGAATATTTTAAAGGAATCGTCTCCGTTGTCAGGCGCAGGGTGGGCCAGCCCGTGTCTGACGGACGTTCTGAAACTTTCCATCCGAACCGGAGGTGTCTATGGGGCTGAAGCTGTCCGACAACGCGTTAAAGGTCCTTGAGCGGCGATATCTCGTCAAGGACGAGCAGGGCAAGGTCGTAGAGACTCCTGATCAGCTTTTTCGCAGGGTTGCCCGCGCCATCGCCGGCGGCGAAGGCCGTTACGGCAAGGGCGCCGCGGAGATCGACCGGCTGCAGCACTCTTTCTACACCAGCATGGTGAATCTTGAATTCCTGCCGAATTCTCCCTGCCTGATGAACGCGGGTAAGGACCTGGGACAGCTCTCCGCCTGCTTCACGCTCCCCATTAACGACTCAATGGAATCGATTTTCGAAACGCTCAAAGTGACCAGCCTCATCCATAAATCAGGCGGCGGCACAGGGTTCTCCTTCTCGCGCCTGCGGCATAAGAATGCCGTGGTCAAGACTACCGGAGGCGTCGCGTCGGGTCCGGTTTCGTTCATGAAGGTATACGACGCCGCCACGGAGGCCGTCAAGCAGGGAGGCACGCGCCGCGGGGCAAATATGGGTATCCTGCGCGTCGACCATCCCGATATCATGGAATTCATCCAGTGTAAAGATAACAACCGTCTGATCACCAATTTCAACATCTCCATCGCGATTACCGACGAGTTTATGCGCGCTCTCGCCAAGGGGGAGGAATATTCTCTCATCGATCCTCATACCAAAAAGGCGGAGCGCAGGGTCAAGGCTAAAGAGGTGTTTGAACTTATCGTCAAACAGGCTCATAAAAACGGCGAGCCGGGCATTATCTATATCGACCGCATCAACGAATTCAATCCGACGCCGAAACTCGGCGCTATCGAGAGCACGAACCCCTGTGGAGAGCAGCCGCTGCTTCCTTACGAGAGCTGCGATCTGGGTTCCATCAACCTGGCAGTCATGTACCGGTCAGGCGCTGCCGGCTATGAAATAGACTGGGAGCGTTTACGCAAGACCACGCGGATAGCAGTGCATTTTCTGGACAATCTGATCGACGTCAGTAAATTCCCGATTCCGGAAATCGAGAAGGCGACCAAGGCCACGCGCAAAATCGGGCTTGGCGTCATGGGATGGGCGAGCCTCTTGATCAGGCTCGGCATCCCGTACGATTCCGAGCAGGCGGTTGAGCTGGCGGAGAAGGTGATGTCGTTCATTCTCGATGAGTCGGTCAAGAAGTCCTTAGAGCTCGGCAAGGAAAAGGGTGTGTTTCCCGCCTGGGAAGGCAGCACGTATCAGCAGAAATCCATGCGTCTGCGCAACGCCACGCTTACCACGATCGCGCCGACCGGAACGATCTCTATCATCGCCGGCCCGTGCTCGTCGGGGATCGAGCCGCTGTTCGCCGTGTCGTATTACCGTAACGTCATGGATAACGATAAGCTTGTCGAGGTCGATCCGTTGTTTGAGGAGATCGCCAAGGAGAGAGGTTTCTACAGCCGCGAGCTCATGGAAAGAATAGCTGAGAGTGCGTCGTTGAAAGGTATCAAGGAGATCCCCGATGACATCAAGAAGATATTCGTGACCGCGCATGACATCTCGCCGGAGTGGCATGTGCGCATGCAGGCAGCCTTCCAGAAATACGTGCATAACGCGACGTCAAAGACCATTAATTTTCCGCATGAGGCGACGGTCGACGACGTGCGCAAGGCTTATCTTCTGGCGTACGATCTGGGGTGTAAGGGGATCACCATTTACCGCGACAGGAGCAGGGAAGAGCAGGTTTTGAACGTCGGCACGGCAGCAGCCGTGCCTCAGGCAAAGGCTGTTCCTGCCGCCAAGGAAGATAAGACGGCTATCGCGCCCAAGCCGCGTCCTGAGGTCATTCACGGAACTACGACCAAAGTCGCCACCGGCTGCGGGAATCTCTATGTCACCATCAATATGGATGAAAACGGCAGGCCGTTCGAGCTTTTCACGCAGATGGGCAAGGCCGGCGGTTGCGCCGCCTCACAGCTGGAGGCTCTCGGCAGGCTTGTGTCGTTGAGTTTCCGCGCGGACGTCAAGGTGATGGCGATTATTGAGCAGCTGCGCAATATCCGTTGTCCGTCTCCGTCGTGGGAGAAGGGGCAGAGGATTTTTTCCTGCGCGGACGCGATCGCGCGTGTGATCGAGAAACGCCTGGCAGGCAATCCGTTTTTAAACGGGACAGCGGTGACGCCTGAGGAGATGCCGCTCGAGGTAGCGATGAAGCATTCGCATGATGACGGGACCGGAGCCGAACATACGGATGCCGCCATGGCTGTGGGGTGCGGCGGCAGGGACGTTGTCGGAGTATGTCCTGATTGCGGCGGTTCGCTTTTGCATGAGGAAGGGTGCATGAAGTGTTACGGGTGCGGGTATTCAAAATGCTGAAGTAAAACGGGAGTGTAGGGAAGTTACGTGGGCACCCGGCCCTATTGGATGGGCCGGTGCGCGTCTGTACGCAGACGTGGGACGTAAAACAGAAACATACAGACGTCCTACGTCCAAGTGAGACGCCTCCGTAAGGAGGCGGCGAACGGACATCCCACAAACTTTTCAACACTTCCTCATTATAAAGATAAGCAAAAGGGCGGGTGGGTAACAGGCACCCGTCCTTTTTTATGATGCGGTCGGGCACATTGGTGCGCCCCTACTTGTAATGAAGTACCAGGGAAGGTATACTAAAGAGACGTATTTCGCATCCTTTTAACACGGATTTTACCCGAATAACATAATGATTGATTATGATGTGATTGTCGTGGGCGCCGGGCATGCAGGTATAGAGGCTGCTCACGCCGCGGCGAAGATGGGTTGCAGGGTGCTCCTGGTGACGTTGCGCAAGGAGACCGTGGGAGTGATGAGCTGTAACCCCGCTATCGGCGGCGTCGGCAAGGGGCAGCTGGTGCGTGAAGTCGACGCCCTGGGCGGCGTGATGGGGCTGGTTGCCGATGAGTGCGCGATACAATTTCGCGTGCTCAATGCCTCAAAAGGTTCTGCCGTCCATTCCTCGCGCGCGCAAATCGACATGTACCGCTATAACCGCGCGATGGCGGAGTTGATGCGGCGCTGCGCGGGAGTGTCGGTCAAAGAGGCCCATGTCGAATCCGTGCTCGTGCGCGATGGCCGCGCAGCCGGCGTCCGGACCGAGGCCGATGAGGAGATAACCGGCGCGAGCGTCATCCTCTGCGCTGGGACTTTTCTCGACGGCAAGATTCATGTCGGCATGCAGAGTCGTCCCGGAGGCAGGTGGGAAGAGCCTCCTTCCAGCGGACTCAGCCGAGATTTACGCAATCTCGGATTCAGATTGATGCGGTTCAAGACCGGTACCTGCCCACGGCTTGATAAGAATTCGATCGACTGGGGGCGTCTTGAGGAGCAGTCGGGCGACGCGGTCAGGCGCGCGTTTTCGTTCAGGACGCGCGCATTGCCGGATGAGCAGGTGTCTTGTTACATAACTCACACCACTACCGCGACCCACGAGATTATCCGCACGAATCTTGATCGCTCGCCTCTGTACGCGGGCGTAATACGCTCGACAGGCGTGCGGTACTGTCCATCGATCGAGGATAAGGTGGTGCGTTTTGTGTCCCGCGACCGGCATCAGGTATTCCTTGAGCCGCAGGGTCTTGATTCAGACGAGATTTATCCGAACGGACTGTCAACCAGTCTTCCGGAAGACGTTCAGCTCGCGTTTATACGCTCGGTGCCCGGTCTTGAGCAGGCGCGCATTCTGCGTTACGGCTACGGGATCGAGTATACGGTTATCGATTCTACGCAATTGTATCCGACGCTCGCATCCAAGATTGTGCCGGGCCTGTATTGCGCGGGGCAGATTAACGGCACGACCGGGTACGAGGAGGCTGCTGCCCAAGGCATCGTCGCAGGGATCAACGCTGCGCAGGAGGCGCGGGGCAAAGAAGCCTTCATTCTCGACCGTTCGAGCAGTTATATCGGGGTGCTGATCGATGATCTGGTGACCAAGGGAACCGAGGAACCGTACCGGATGTTCACGTCGCGCGTGGAATACCGGCTCCTGCTGCGCGAGGACAACGCGGACCAGCGCTTAAGCGGTTTTGGGAGGGAATTAGGGCTTTTGAGCGAAGAGGAATACGGTCTGGTGCGCAGGAAGGTAGCGTTGCTCCGGCGGGGTATGGCATCGGTGAAACAAACGAAACTCAAGCCTTCTCCGGAACTCAATGAACGCCTGCTTGCGGTTTCAAGCAGGCCGCTCAGTTGCGGCGCGACCCTTGAGAGACTCTTGCGCAGGCCGCAGGTATCGCTTGATATCCTGATGGATTTCTGGAACGAAGGCAGGACATTTCCCGAGGACGTCCTCAGGCAGATCGAGATCGAGGTTAAATACGCCGGTTTCATCGCGAGGCAGGAGAGCGACGTGTCGCGGTTCCGCCACCTGGAACATATCCGTCTTTCCGGCGAACTTGACTATGCGCGTATTCCGGGCATCTCGCGCGAGATTCAGGAAAAACTCAAGCGCTATAAACCGGTCAATCTCGGCCAGGCCTCCCGCATATCAGGAGTTACGCCTGCGGCAATATCGCTCTTGATGATTCACCTGCATAAACTGCGCGGAAGGAATTGATATGGCTACGGGACGGTCTCCTGCGGGTATGTATGCCAGGCTCAAGAAATTCTGTAGAGCACAGGGGGTATCGCTGTTCGGCGTTGCGGATCTGTCCGGATTTGACGGTCATCGCCTGGACGCAGCCACGATGCAGAAATTCCCGCGCGCGGTCTGTCTCGGCGCGGCTTTGTCAAAGGCGGTGCTCGAAGAAGTCGTGTGCCAGCCGACCAGGCTGTATTTCCATCATTACCGGACCGCAAACATGTTTCTTGATCAGACGGCGTTCAGGGTGACGGGTTTCATCCAGGATGCGGGATACCGGGCGCTTCCTGTTCCTGCCTCTCAGATCGTGGATTGGGAGAATCAGACCGCTCACCTCTCGCACAAACATGCGGCATGCGCGGCCGGCCTGGGATGGATCGGGAGGAACAACCTTCTGGTGACCGAGCGTTACGGCAGCCAGGTGCGCTTGGTGACTGTTTTAACGGACATGCCGCTGCCGCCTGACCGTAGAAGTTCTTCAGGATGCGGGCCGTGCAGGGCTTGCGTCGAGGCGTGTCCTGCCGGAGCGATTCGCGAGGATGCCCGGGAATTCGATCATCAGGCGTGCTTTGCGAAACTCAAGGAATTTCAGAAGCTGCGGTTGGTCGATCAGTATATCTGCGGCGTGTGCGTGCGAGCTTGCCAAGGCGGTGTGTATGCCGCTCCGGTAAGCTGCGGGGAGGTCGTATGAGAGAGAAGATCCTGATTGTGGAGGATGAGAAGGACATCGCGCGCATGCTCGAGTATAATCTCTCCAAAGAGGGCTATAAGATTGTTCTCTGCCGCGACGGAGAAGAAGCGGTCGGGCTCTGCCGGAAGGAGAAACCCGATCTTATCGTGCTGGATCTCATGCTCCCGGGCATGGACGGGTTCGAAATCTGCAAGATTGTCAAAGCTGAAGAGAAGCTCAAGAAGACGCCGATCATCATGGTAACGGCAAAAGCCAGGGAATCTGACAAGGTGATCGGCTTGGAACTGGGCGCCGACGATTACGTGACCAAACCGTTCAGCCCCCGGGAACTGATTGCGCGGATCAAGGCCGTGCTGCGCAGGGTGCAGGACGGCAGGCAACTCCCTGAAGTCTATAAAGCAGGCGACCTGGCCGTCGATTTCTCGCGCATCGAGGTCAAGATCAAAGACCGGCCTGTGGAATTGACGGCAAAAGAATTCGAGCTGCTGAAAAGCCTGATCACGGCCAAAGGGAGGGTGCTTTCGCGCGATTTTCTCCTGGATACGATCTGGGGATTCGAGCACGCGCTTGAGATTCAGACCAGGACCGTGGACGTGCATATCCGCACCCTGCGGAAAAAACTCAAATCCGAGGCACGACGCATCAAGACCGTCAAGAGTTACGGCTACCGTTTCGAGGGGGGATAGTGTTTCTTTTTCCGCACGTAAGACGACTGAGAGACCTGGCTAGCGCCGTTGAGGAAATCGCCGGCGGAGACATCCATAAGAAGCTGCCCGCGTTATCGCGGGATCCGGTCGACAGACTTGCCGCGGCGATCAATCTGCTGGTGCATTCTTTACGGGAGCGCATCGTGCGCTGCGAGCGGGAAAATGAGCGCATGATGACGATGTTTGCTAGTATGCTCGAAGCGGTCATCGCCGTGGACGAACATACCAGAATAGTAGCACTTAATCCGGCGAGCCTCGAGCTGTTCGGTCTGGATGCGGACAAGGCGACGGGTAAACTGCTGCTTGAGTCCGTACGGAACAACGATATCGCGGAATTGGTTGCCGGAGTACTCGAGCGCGGCGCGCATATCACCAGAGAAATAAGTCTTACCGGGCCGCGGCAGCAGTTGCTGCGTATCAAGGCCTCGCCGTTGGGAGACCGGGCTGGACTGCGGGGGTGTCTCCTGGTGATTGATGACGTTACCGAGATCAGGAAGCTCGAGCGGGCGCGTTCGGATTTTGTCGCGAATATCTCACATGAGCTCAAAACCCCGTTAACGTCGATCAAAGGGTTTGTCGAAACGCTCCTTGAAGGGGCGCTCGACGATAAAGAACACAGCAGGGAATTTCTGCGCATCATCCAGGAACATACCGACAGATTGAACGGCCTGATTAACGATTTGCTTGAATTGTCGTACCTTGAGTCAAAGCAGGTCGAGCTCGCGGCGTCGCGATTCGGTCTGCGCGCGCTGGCTGAGCATGTGGTAACGGGTTTTTCCGCGCGCGCGCGCAAACGTTTTTGTACGGTAACCGTTTCCGGACTAGAGGCGGAGATTACCGCGGATAAGGGGAAAATCGAGCAGGTGTTGACGAACCTGATCGATAACGCGCTGAAATTTAACAAGGAAAACGGGACCATAGACATCAGTATCAGCCGCCGGGATGGCAGGGTGCGGGTTGAGGTCAGGGATTCGGGTATCGGCATCCCGGATAAGGACCTGCCGCGGATTTTCGAGCGTTTTTATCGCGTGGACAAAGCGCGCTCGCGCGATATGGGAGGTACGGGGCTCGGGCTGTCCATCGTCAAACACATCGTTGAGTTGCACGGGGGTACGGTGGGAGTTGAAAGCACCGAGGGGCTCGGAACGACATTCTGGTTCACGCTCTAGAGCCGTGCGATCGGATACGGAGGGAACATGGAGATACAGTATTTGACAAAAAAAGGCCACCAGAAGCTGGTTGAAGAACTCGAATATTTGAAAACGACCAAACGCAAGGAGATCGCAAACGCGCTGGCACACGCGCGCAGTTACGGCGATATTTCGGAGAATGCCGAATACGACGCTGCCAAGGATGCCCAGGCGCATAACGAAAAGCGCATTGCCGAACTCCAGACCAAACTCGCTTCCTGCAGGATCATGCCGGATGAGGATATTCCCACGGATGAGGTCCTGCTTGGAGCAACCGTGAAGCTCAAGGATATGGACACGGACGAGGAGCTGGCCTACACGATCGTCGCAGACGTAGAAGCGGATTATGAGCATGGCAAGATTTCCGCCTCTTCTCCTGTCGGGAAAGGTCTCCTGAATCATAAAGTCGCAGAAACCGTCACCATCTCCATCCCTGCAGGCACGCTTACCTATAAAATTCTCTCCATCACCCGCGAATAAAATATCCACCTGTCAGGCCCCGGGGATTGAACATAGCTCAACCCCGGGGTTTATTTTACCTCCACTTTACCGCGCCTCTATTGCCGCTTAACGTATTTTGTGTAGGATTATCATTGTAAACAAAAGGAGGGAACATGGCAGACGTCTACACACTCGCGTACAAAAGAATCTTGCGCCGGAATCAGCGCCGGGAAATCGCAGCTTATTTTTCCCAGATATACCGGTGGCTGCAGTCTATGATCGATGAAGAGGCGAAAAGCCTGCGGTTGTTCTACGATTATTACGGTCCGGATTCCCGTAACTGTATCGGTACAAGCGGGTTTTGAATTTACCTGAACTTAACATGCGCTTCATATGCCCTTGATGCGCTGCGTGTACAGTTGATGAACGTAAGGAGGAGAATATGATAGTCCAGACGATGTCGAGTATCAGAAAAGATTTTGTTGCCAGTCACCTGCGCTCGCAGATCAACCGCCTCCGGGGGATTTTGACCACGATCGAAGCCGAAGACGCGGACAACATGTACGCCTTTGAATCGCTCAAGGAAATCGAAACAAATTTGCGGCAGATCCGCAAACTGTGCGTAGAGAATTAGGGACGGATATCGAACGGGTTCGAACGTCCATCCTTCGCAATGGAAGCGAAGGGTACCAGAAGGAGGAATCAGGATGAGGAAAGTATTGGCATTGTTACTCGCGGCGGGTGTGATGATTCTGGGGCCGGGCAGGGTTTGCGCGGGAGAGACGGATCTCCTGCTGCAGAAACTGGTCGAAAAAGGGGTGCTGACCGGTTCCGAGGCACAGGAAATGAAGGTTCAGATGCAGGAACAGACGAAGAAGGCTATTGCAGAAGGGACACACCCGACGCTGCCGTCGTGGGTCCAGACGATAAAGTGGAAAGGTGATTTCCGCCTGCGCTACCAGATGGACCGCTCCAAAGACAATAGCGGCGCCAGGACAGACCGTCACCGCGGCAGGGTACGCCTGAGACTGGGCGTCGATGCCAAGGTCAACGATAAGCTGATGGTCGGTGTGGGCATGGCAACCGGTACCAGTGACGTCTCATCAACCAACAAAGATCGCGCGCGTTCTACCAACCAGAGTTTCGACAACTCGTTTTCCAAGCACCCGATTAACCTCGATTACGCCTATGCCAAATACACGGCGGCGAACTGGCTTTCCGTTATCGGCGGCAAGATGCAGCTCAAAGATGCTATCTGGGAACCGGGCGATCTGATCTGGGATACCGATATTACTCCGGAAGGCGTCGTGTTTGACCTGAATAAGCGTATCGATTCCGGCCTGTCCCTGTGGATGAAGAGCGGCGTATTCATCCTCGATGAGGTTTCCAGCGGCAACGATGATCCCTATATGACGCGTATCCAGCCGGGTATTGACGTGAAACTCAGCGATTCAATTTCCATGAAAGCGGCGTTCAGCGCGGATTATTTCGCCGTCAAGGCGCACGCGCTTGATAACAGCGCTAATTCCAATACCGGCTCGATATCCGGTACAAACCTCGCGCGTCCGACAGGTAATTTTTTTACCTTGAATCCGGCGCTCGAGGTCAACTGCAAATCGCCGTTGAAGGGTTTGGGTATCAGATTCCTGGATGTTCCCAATGTCAAATTGTTCGGGGAGTATGTGGAGAATATCGCGGATATGCGCGTTGACGATAACCTGAGCGGCTACATGTTCGGTTTCGGCTTTGGCGCCGAGAAGATTGCCGGTAAAGGCGACTGGCAGGTGTTGTACAGCTTCGGCAGGCTCGAGCGCGATGCAGTGTTGGATCTTTTGCCTGATTCCGACCGCTATGAAGGCCAGACAAACATGCGCGCGCATGAGGTGCAATTCCAGTACGGCCTGGGCAAAAATACCTATCTGTCGCTGGACGTGTACAGCGCGCAGAGTCTCTCCAAGCCGAGGAATCCGACGACGCTCTATCAGGTTGACTGGAATATGAAGTTCTAAGAAATCGGGGTTGCACGGTCACAAAGTCGCAAGGGAACACTGAGAGGATAAAAAGGAGAACAGAGCATGAAAAGGCGAATACAGCAACTTATTCTTGGCTGCGCGGCGGTCGCGATGACGGCACCGTGCTATGCCGCAAGCATCAAGGTCGAAGGTTCGACCACGGTATTGCCTCTGGCGCAGAAGGCCGCCGAGGTGTATATGGATAATAATCCGGGAGCAGATATCTCGGTGCGCGGAGGAGGATCAAGCGTGGGTATCGCGGCATTGCTGGATTCTACCTGCGATATCGCGGATTCCTCGCGGGCAATCAAGGATACGGAGCTCGATAAGGCGGTCGCAAACGGCGTGAACGCGGTCGCCCATGTGGTGTGCATGGACGGGATCGCGGTCGTGGTGCATCCTTCGAATACGCTCACTGCTTTGACAAAAGAGCAGGTTAAAGACATCTTCACCGGTAAGATCAGGGATTGGTCCCAGCTCGGCGGGACCGCGGGAAAGATCGTTGCCATATCGCGCGACACCTCAAGCGGTACCTTTGAGGCTTTCGGAGAGCTTGTCTTAAAGGGCGCCAAGGTCAGACCCGACGCGCTCATGCAGGCGTCGAACCAGGCGGTAGCGACAACGGTTGCGCGGACTCCGCAGGGTATCGGATACGTGGGGCTGGGATTCCTCTCAGACGCGGTCAAACCGCTCGACATCGACGGAGTCACGCCGTCGAAAGATACGGTGTTGTCCGGCGCGTATCCTGTTTCGCGTCCGCTGTTCATGTATACGAACGGTGATCCCACGGGACTGGCAAAGGATTTCATCGATTTCGTGAAAGGTCCTGAAGGTCAGGCTATCGCCGATGAATTAGGATATGTGGGGTTAAAGTAAAAAAGAGCCTAGGGAAGACTCATCTGTAACCTCACGGGCTCGCCTCAGCCGGCTCAGCACCTGCCTATGGCAGGTGCCGGCCGAGGCGGGCCACTTTTAACAATGTAGAGCGAGAGGGAAGAAGTGAGAGGCAGAACAAAAGAGGCGTTCTATAAGCGGTTTTTCACGGTTCTTGCTTTTGCTTCGTTTGTCTTCCTGCTTGGAATTGTGTTTGTTCTGTTCTCTGAATCTTTGCCGTTTTTCTCTCGCGTCAGCCCGCTGAAGTTTTTGTTCGGCAGGGACTGGTACCCGACGTATGACCCGCCTGATTTCGGCATTCTTCCATTAATCCTCGCCTCTGCCTGGGTTACTGCCGGCGCGCTGCTGGTGGCAGTGCCGCTGGGCATCGGCAGCGCCTTGTACATCAATGAACTTGCCAGTCACGGGCAAAAGGCGGTGCTCAAGCCCCTGGTTGAGATCCTGGCGAGTATCCCTTCAATCATCTACGGTTTCTTCGGCATGGCGGTGCTGGCGCCGTTACTCCAGAAACTCCTGCACATCCCCATCGGATTATGCGCGCTGACTGCCAGCATTGTGCTCGGTATCATGGCAACGCCGACGATTTGCAGCATTACCGAAGACGCGCTGAGTTACGTCCCCCAGCCATTCAGGGAAGCTTCGTTTGCCGTGGGCGCGACGCGCTGGCAGACCCTGACGCAGGTGGTTATTCCCGCCGCAGGATCGGGGATATCGACTGCAGTTATTCTGGGGATAAGCCGGGTGGTCGGGGAGACGATGACCGTGCTCATGGTCGCAGGAGGAGCGGCAGTCATGCCGTCATCCTGGTTCGATCCGGTGCGGCCCATGACCGCGGCAATCGCCGCCGAGATGGGAGAGGCGCCTATGGGCGGCCTGCATTACCGCGCCTTGTTTTCGATCGCGCTTATTCTTTTCCTCATCACGTTTGTATTCAATATCGCGGCTGAGCTGATCAGCAGGCGTTTCAGGATCAAATTGGGGCTATCCGGATGAAACGTCAGGATCTGATACAAAGAATCGGTTTTGCGGGGCTCTTTCTCTGTATTACGACAACGCTCTTTTTCCTCCTGGCGATCATTTACTTCGTGGTGGCACGCGGCTGGAGCGTGCTTTCCTGGGAATTCATAACTCAGATGCCCAAAAACGGCATGACCGCAGGAGGAGTCGCGCCTGCGATCGTGGGGACTATGTATCTGACCGTGGGAGCGCTCCTGTTTGCCGTGCCTTTGGGGCTGGCCTGCGCGATCTATCTCTGCGAGTACAGCCCCCGGGGTGCAACGGTGAACGTCATCAGGATGAGCATTAATAATCTTGCCGGTGTCCCGTCGGTTGTGTTCGGTTTGTTCGGTCTTGCCGTATTCGTGAAGTTTTTCAATTTCGGAGTATCCATACTTGCCGGAAGCCTGACCCTGGGGATCCTGGTTCTGCCGCTGATCATATCTGCGGCGCAGGAAGCCCTCCTGGCCGTGCCGATATCGATCAGAGAAGCGAGTCTTTCTTTGGGAGCGACCAAGTGGACCACGATCAAAAAGATCGTTCTTCCGACCGCGCTTCCGGGAATCCTCACCGGGGTCATTTTAAGCGTCGGCAGGGTCGCGGGAGAAACAGCGCCGATTCTTTTCACCGCGGCCGCCTTTTATCTGCGCAAATACCCGGATTCGGTCTTTTCCGAGGTTATGGCGCTTCCCTATCATATTTATGCGCTGATGACCGAAGGCGCGTTTCCCGAGCAACAGACCAGGATCGCGTATGGGTGCAGCCTGCTGCTTCTGCTCGTGGTTTTGTGCGTGTCCGCAACGGCAATCATGATGCGGCAGAGGCAAAGGGGATATCATGGATAGTCTGAAAATCAAGGCCCAGGCAGTCAACTTCTTCTACGGAAAGACGCACGCCCTGAGGAACATCAACATGGATGTTTACCGCAACAGGGTGACCGCGATCATCGGCCCGTCCGGGTGCGGAAAGTCCACGTTTATACGGCTGCTCAACCGTATGCAGGAGTTGGTGCCGCATACTTCCTTGCAGGGTGAGATTCTGCTGGATGGGATGAACATTTTCGCCCCCTCCCTTGACCCTGTTGATATCCGCAGGAGGGTGGGCATGGTGTTCCAGAAGCCGAACCCGTTCCCGAAGAGTATTTACGAGAACATCAGTTATGGTTTGAGGGTGAACGGCATCAAAGACCGGAATTATATCGCGGGCAAGGTGGAAGAGTCTTTGCGCCGGGCAGTGCTCTGGGACGAGGTCAAGGATCGCTTGAACTCGAGCGCTCTGCAGTTGTCCGGCGGGCAGCAGCAGCGCCTGTGCATTGCCCGCTGTCTTGCCGTTGAGTCGGAGGTCATTCTGTTTGACGAGCCCTGCGCGTCGCTCGACCCGA
>CAZDUF010000003.1:0-5685 GCA_964508555.1 uncultured Planctomycetales bacterium | reverse complement strand
ATCGACGGCGAAGATCGAGGAGTTGATCCTGGAGCTCAAGAAAGATTACACGATTGTCATCGTGACCCATAATATGCAGCAGGCAGCGCGGGTGTCGGATTATACCGCGTTTTTTCTCCTGGGAGAAATGGTTGAGTTCGGGAGAACCCAGGATATCTTCACCGCGCCCAAGGATCAGCGCACCGAGGCGTACATTACCGGCCGGTTCGGTTAAAGGGAGGCAGACGTATGGAACGGCATTTTGACGAAGAACTGGCGCGGTTAAAAAGGGAACTTCTGGAAATGGGAGCGCTCGTTGAAAGGGCTATTACGGGTTCTTTCGATGCGCTCAAAGAGCTTGAACCGCTGAGCGCGCGGCGGATTATCGAAGATGACATGGCCGTTGACCGCAAAGAATTGATCGTGGACGAACTGTGCCTGGATCTTCTGGCGTTACACCAGCCGGTGGCGCATGATTTGCGGTTCATCACGATGGCAATGAAGATCGCGACCGACCTTGAGCGCATGGCCGATTTGGCGGTTGATATCGCGCAGCGCGTGCTCGAGCTGGCCGGTAAACCGCTGCTCAAGCCTCTCATCGATATTCCCCGGCTTACCCTCGTTGCCAGGGAAATGACCTCGGACGTGCTCGATGCATTCCTGAACGAAGATCCTGAAAAAGCGCGCCGCGTGATCGCCCGCGACAGCGAAGCCGACGCATTGCGTGACGCCATCCAGCAGGAGTTGGTTAACGTTTATATCGCCAAGTACCCGGGCGTGAGTCCCCGCGCCCTGCCGCTGTTGCTGATTGCCAGACATCTGGAGCGCATCTGCGACCATGCCACGAACATTGCCGAGGATGTCATCTATATGGTTCAGGCAAAGGTTGTCAAACACCACGCCGACGAACTGCCTCCCGAGGGCCGGTAATTCTTTACGCACTTTTAATCTCACCTTAAACCTCCTTTGACTTCGCACAGGTATAGTTTCATTGTCTTTGCTACAGAGGAGGAGTATGTTACGGAAAATTATTTCCCTTATCCTGTGCCTCTGCCTGATCGTCGAGACATCCGGCGCGGCTGCAGATGTCTTCGACCTGTCGAACCACGTCACCTCGGTCTTTAACTCCGTTCTGCGCGACAAATTCCGGCCCCTGCATATGCGAAGTATCGAACTTGACCCGTCATCGGACAGGATGACCTTTCTGCTCGATTCAGGGGACGATACCGCGTTTGCCGCGACCGCCCTGGATAGTTCTGCCCGGTCTCTCCTGGGGTTTTTCGCAACAGGGGTACGCCTGCCGAATGAGGTATTCTGGGTTAACCTCCACCCCTTCAAGAAAGATACTATCATCGATCCCGCGCTTGAGGGGACTGAGCTGGGCAGGGTACTGCTGGAGGCAGATCTTTTGTTGAAAAAAGAGACCGCGCGTCTTATGTCGGACCAGACTCCGTCCGGCAGGGAATACTGGCAGCGCGTGCTTGAGCGCGCCCGGGAGATCTTTAGGTCCGACGCCGCGCCCCTTTCGGTGTCCACGCGCATGTGGATCGTGCCGGATGAGATCATTATCCGGGAAACCGCGGAGCGCATGTATGTGTACAAAGCTACTCTTCAAGTAAAGCTCGAGCAGGATTACGCCGGAACAACCGGCGCGCTGCGCACGGATCCGGACATGGAGGCCCTCAACGAGGACGCTGCCGAGATCTGCCGCGAGGTCATTCTTCCCAAATTGACGCATGAAGTCAACGTATCGCGGGCGTTCGCTCCGTTGCGGCAGGCGTATTATTCGTTGATTATCGCCCAGTGGTTTAAACAGCATTGCGCCGACATCGGCGCAATTGCAGTCCAGGCAGATGAGATTTCCGGGGATAGTCGGACGTGGCAGGCTGAGGATTATTTTGCCCAATACGCGTCATCCTATCAGGACGGAGAATACCGTTTCCCGGTGCGGGGGCAGGGGGCAGTGGAGCATGCGATCGTCACCGGAGGGGTCGAGTTTGCTGCTCTCCTGCCGTCTCTGCCTCCGGCGTTTGGGACAGAAGATATGATGACGGTTCCGCTCGATCAGGGAGGCACGTTTACCCGCATCCGGAGCTCGGACGAAGGCAGGGTACGCGCCCCGTATCTTCTGACCGCGACCATTGACGGTGAAACAGGATTCTCCTTAAGCAGGGAAACTTCGAATCCCCCCGCGCCGGTTGCTGCGGATTTGACAGTTGCGCCGGCAGATGAGCCCGTATCTGCCGCATCCCCTGTCCTGTTCAGACGGCGCGCTGGAGCTAGTCGCTGGAAGACGCTTGCGCTCACTGCCGGCGCAATGGCCGGTTCGCTGTTTATCCCTGGTTTTTCTTATGCGCACCGCTTTCTGCACGAGGGGATCAAATTGAAGGGAGTGGTTGAGCAATGGACGTACGCCAGTCCCGCAGAGAATACGCTCTGGGGAATTGCCCGGGATATTCTGCGCGCGCAGGGACAGGGAGAACCCACCCGCGCCGCCGTCAACGACCTGGTTCTGGCGATACGATCCGAAAATCCCTGGATCAGGAATCCCGACGTCATCAGACCGGGAGACGAGATTGTTATTCCGCAGGACTATGTTACTCCGGATGTCATTGCTGCTCTTGCGCCGGACTCCGGCATTCCGCCGGCTTCTGACGAGGTTCCCGATTTTGCGGATTTTACCCATCCCGACCATGCCGCGATGTCTGCGCCGCAGGCACACGCGGGAGATCCTGCCGATATCTTGAGTGTTCCTGATTCCGCCGCGGGTGACGGTTTGGTTAATTTCTTCTCCTCAATGATCCCGAGTATGCCTTCCGAGACGACGTTGATCGCCGCCGGCATCACGGCGGCCGGCGTGGCGCTGGGGTGGGGAGCGTACCGTTTGTATAAAAGATACCGTAGCGGCGGCTCCGGAAATCAAGGAGCGTCAGGAATGTCAGGGGAGGATGCGGCGTTCTACGACGAGGATGCCGGCGATTCCTCTTTTTTTGCCAATGAGCGCGGCGGGTTTACCATCGATTTCAGTAAGGATGAGGAAATAGCTGATACTCCGGCGCAACCGGCAAGCTTCATCATGGGCGCGCAGGTTCCGGCAGAAGCCCGGGAAGAAACGCCTGCCGACCCTCTGGAGGAAGGCATTTTCATCATGGGCGAGGAACCGGAACCGATCGCTGCGCCGGCAGACAAAAAAGAACCGACTGCCGAAGACCTCCAGAAGAATTTGTTCAAAACCTGGGATACTTTCTTAAGCAAGGATTCGGCGACGATCAAGGAGTTTGAATCCGCGGAAATCCTGCAGATCGTGCAGACTTTGATACAGCAGAATCCCGTCGTTTGCGACAATCGCGCTCGGGATATGTACGGTATCCTCTACCGCAAGGCAATCGCGACTATCGGTAAACTTGAAGAGGCGGTCAGGACGTCGGATGCCCGGGATGAGCAGCAGCGTATTTACAATATCATGTGGAAATTGAATGTCATCGCCTCTGCCGCCAAGAAGTTCCATATTGCCGGTAATTATCGAGAGGTTATTACCAGCATGGCAGGATATATTCTGCCGTCGATCCGTGATGTGTGGAAAAATGCCGAAGTCTTTGCCTGGGTGGTGAAGGTGCTCTATGGGCCGTTTTATTATCTTGCCGTGGGTATTCGCGCCATCTACGCGATGCATCCATCCATCTGGATAGCCCGCCGGATGGCGAGCGTCAATTTCAATCAGGCAGTCGATGCGGTCGCGCAGGTCATGCCGGGGTTTTATCCGGATACGGTTGCCGCCAAGCGTGCCTATGACGAATCCCTGACGGAGATTACCAAGGGCAAATGGGTCTCTCAGATCGATTTGACGCTGCGGGTCAGGAAAATATTTGCCCGTGCCACGCCGATTGTGCTGGTTGCGGTTACTGCCGGCTTTACCGCGCTTGCCCAGGCGATGTGGATACCGCTTGGCATTTCATGGCTTTTTATGATAGCCCTGCCGAACGTCTGGCAGTTTATGAGTATCCTACAGTCTCATCATCAACGGGCAATGGCGGAAAATAAACTGGGAAAACTTGGCAAGGAGTATGGTTTAGTACCGAATGCAGGCAGGATTGATGCTTCTCTCGCCCGTATGGAAAAAATCTGGAGCAGAGAAGAGGAAAGAGGCCCCAGCTTTGATATCATCATCTGTCCGGTGGTTTCCGAGGCTGATATTGAGCCTCTGCGACAGGCCTTTGCGCACAGCAGGAGTCACATCAACGCGCGGGCAGAAATTATTTTCCCTGTGACGCCCCGGACAAAAAATGGGTTGTTCAGCGCTATCGATTATCTGTATTCGTCAGAATTTGAAGAGCTGAGCTCGCAGCATCCGGTGTTACGCGATATTCGCCTTGGCGCTTTGCGTATCCTGGTATTTGACGCTTTTGACCAGGATAAGGCATTGACGAAATACGCCGTGGGCAGTAATAACCTTGAACTGAGTAAGGCGGATATCATGTTCAGCTACGCCTGCCAGGAAGCGCAATTCTGGAAAGAAGAGACTCCTGCGGTCGGAGGTATGTACGTTGCCGGAGGGCATGAATTCATCGACCGTTCAAACGGGCAGAAAAGCGAAGGACTGAAGCTGTACTGTTTCTCCGGCGAAAGTGTCAAGGGCAGCCATCATGCCCGGTTTATAGCTGACATCGCGTTTGACCCGGAATCAGGCGGGATGACCATGCATAATATTTACGGCATGAACGGTAACGGCACGAACGGTTCGAACGGCCGCAGCAGGATAGACCTGGGAAGCGTGGGCAAGAAGTCTCCCTTCTACCGTTTCTTCAATTTCTCCGAGTATCTTCCCAACTTGTTTTTCTGGACAGGGGACGTCAGCCTCAAGACCGGCAGCGCAGAAGAGAATGAGCAGGTGTACAGGCAATTGAAGGATCTTTCCGATATCGAATCATCTCAGGCGCTCAACGAGAGCATACCTTTGGGGAATATTCTCATGTTGTATACGCGCGCAGCACGGGGCGCTGACGCACATACGCCGGTGACCGCGCTCAAGCCGCAGGGTTTGAGCGAAGCAGAGTTTGCCCCGGTGCGTGCTCTCTACGCTAAGATGGCCTCGTATCTGACGGAAAATCAGCCGACACAGGTGCTGGCGCATATGTCCATGCAGGAGGATATGATTCTCTGCGGAGGCGCGGTGCCTTGTTTATATCCTGACGCCGGGTATGCCGGCCAGCAGGCGGCATCAAGCGCACTCGGGGGGATTGACCTCAGGAATACCGATCCGGGAGCGGGTTACGCAACAGGCAGTGATTTGACCGGACATAGCGTCACGGACGCCGAACTGCGTGCGCTGAAGAATAAGGTTGATGCATTCCTCGATTCCGGGCACGTGCCGTCTCCCGATGTCGTCGTGCCGTATGTGCGTGGTCTTGTTTTTCGCGGAGAAAAGCAGCGCGCGCGTTCCTGCGTCGCGGATATCCTGCGTTTGGAAGAGGAACATACCCGGGCGACGGAAACGGAATTAAAAGAGCTTCTGACGTCCCTGGACACGGTTTAGCACGGAGGGTGGGGACAACAACCCCGGGGGTTGAACATAACATAACCCCTGGGGTTGTTTCATATTTATGTCATTTGATTTTATCCGACGTCTTAGGGTTGCAGAGCCTTATTCTTTCGGGTATACTAGCATTCTGCACGTCAACGGAGGAGAGGGATGCATACATCAATAAT
>CAZDUF010000002.1:5254-35650 GCA_964508555.1 uncultured Planctomycetales bacterium | reverse complement strand
GCAATTCAAGACGTCATTGAGAGGATATCACAGTCTCAATGCCGAACGTCAGGATATGGTGAGGCGCCTGTCTGATGAATTATTATGGGAGGTTGTTGAGACGCGCGATTTTCTGTTGTGCGGTTATCGGGAACGCATAGCCTCCAGCTCTGTGCTCGACATGCCGCGGATCCGTCAGTTAATTGCTGATTTCGAGACGTGGGGCAGCGAAATGGCCGCGGTGCTTGACGAAATGCAGCGCGCGCCGAGCGCCTGGCAGCTAGAGAGTATCAAACAGACTGCCCAGACAGTTATTGCGGAGATCGAAAAGCATGATGATGAAAGAATCCATCAGGAATTCGTACGCGCGATCAAGGCAGTCATCGGCGCCCGGGCACAGGATGTCATGGATGCGGTACAAAAGTCCTCCAATACGGACTATCTGCGCCTTGCGTTGGCAGTGACGCAGTTTCAGCTGCAGGCCGGGAATTTGAGAATTATCGAGCAGTCCGGACAGATCGAACGGCGCAATCTCTGGATGCACTGGTCACCGCTGCGCAAGAGTTTCATCAATGTTGGCAAGAGCGTGACGGATAGAGGGGTGTCGTCCGCGGTGGTTATATACGCTGATTTCGATGAGACCATTACGGTAGAAGAAACAATGGCGACGTGGCTTAGGAAGGTCAGCGGGTTACCCGGCTATGACCCGGATGAGCCGCGGCGGCTTAAAGAGGAATATAAGCGGCTCCAGACAGAGGAAAGCTTGATGCGGCGCTGGTACTATTTCGCCGGCAGGCCGGAGAGCGATCTTGAGGAACTCGCCGGCAGTATGTCGTTGTCCCACAACTTTGTCAGAACAATCGAGCTGATTAATACACATTTACCAGCGACTGAGTCGATTCTCAGGCCGGTGTCCGGCGGTTTGCGCCGTGTTATTCAGCTGTTCCAAGACCGGACGGATGTTAGCGCGGTCAACGCCAGGCTGGGCATTCGGGTTGATATGATACTCGCGAACGAGCTTGCGGTCGAGAACGGGATTATCGTCGCGCGCCGGGCGGGCGAGCTGGTCGTGCTACGCGCGGTTAAACTCAAGATGATCGACAAAAGGACGTTCTACATCGGCGATGATAAGGACGAGAAGAAGCTCATGCCTGAGCTTCCTTATTTCATCAATGTGAACTGGCTTGACGCACAGATTATTGAGGTGATTGGGAGGTTTAAGAGTCCAAGCAAGATCGATAGCAATGCTAGCAGCTCCTCCTCGCAGGGGAGAATGTCCCTGGTTTTAGCGCCGGGATTCGAGCGGATAGTTCTCAAGAATGGGAAGAAACTGCACGAGAAGTCGTTGCGCCTGGGTCGATATCAGTTGCGCGCTCATGAATTTGTGATCGAGTGTCTTCAAGTATCGCTGCGGCGTTCGTATACGCCGCAGGAGTACGTTCGGGCGTCCGAACTTCTCCAGGAGAAGAAATATCTGGTAGGAGTTAAATTCTGGGATTCTGAAAAGCTGCGATATCTTCTGGAGAATCTTCTGACAATGACCAACGCAGAATTTGCCGCGGAATTCGGGATTTCCGAGAAAGCGGTGGCACAGCAGCTGGTGAAGTTGGGCTGGCGGCGCAGGGATTTCGCTGGAATAGATGAGAACATCGTACGTATCGCGGAGATGCGGCGGCAGAATATGACACGATCTGACATTTCCCGTGTATTAAACGGTGACGGAAAAAGGCCCCAACGTGGGGAAGAATGGACACCGCAGTGCATCGATGGCTTGGTTACTCGAGGGAGGATTCAGTATGTACGCGGACCATACAATACACGAAAGAATAAGGAAGATGCAGATGTCAGCGCAGGCTCGGCCATGCGGTTTGACCATGCAATCGTTCAGTCACCTCTTGAGCTCCTGCCGCCACAGCTGGTTTGGTTTGCGCGCGGAGGAATCGCCCAATCCTATCCGATTAAGATACCGCTGGCGCCGGGAGAACAACAAATGCTTGTCCTGCAGAACGAGTGGGATTATGAATTCGGCGGTATTTTCATCGAACGCACGCTTACCGGCACCATGGTGATCACCTCTTTGGAAAATCCAAACCAGTCGGTGACGCTCTTCCCGGGACAGCGTGAGGATCTTTATGCGCGATTCGGTGTTCCGCTCCTGGCGAAGCATGTTGTTGATGCGTCGGGGAGAGCGACGCAGGCGCGGTTCTTCGCGGTCATGCTGCAGTGCGAACAGGAGGTCCTCTTCTATCGGACATTTAAGGGGTTGCCATTGCCGAAGGGAGGGTTTAAGCAACTGCATGTTGCTCTCACGATTGGGCAGAGAAAGATCGGAGCCTCTGTCGTATTTGATCTCATGAGAATGCGTAACAACGGGATTTTGTTCCGTAGGCCCGAGAGCGCACAGATATACAGGCTACGCGCAGGCAAGGCCACTTTGTTGAGTACGTCCGACGTCGGGCTGCCGATATATATGGTGGCTGCGCCGGGTCATGTGTTCTTCGCCATGAAAGATTCACTTTTGAGCGCCGTCGTATCGGAGAATGTGCTCCAGGTCTTGGACGAGGGCAGGGTTTACAGTCTTGATCTGGTCGATTCAGAGCTGAGCCGCGCGAGTTTCCTTGTCAGCAGGGAGCAATCGGGCGGACTTCGCGTGTTTTCTGCCGACACCAGGCAGCATGTTATTCCTCCCGGAGACGTGTTGGCGGTCACAGAAAACGGGCTGGAGGCTCGGATCAAGAATCTTCGGGGAGAAGACGTATGTTTGGTTACAAACGTGCGGCCTGGGACTCAGATGGCTGTGCGCTGGCGCCGCGTTCCAAAAGCTGAAGCCAGGAGAACTGTCTATCTTGAGACTGCACTACCAAGAAACGGGACTACAGCAGTATATTATAATGGGCCGATTGGGATTATGATAGGCGGCCTGCGGTATATCGTTGCGAGAAATGGGGACTTTAAACGGTACTACCGCATAGAACAAGGGATATCAGCGGACAGCTTCAGCATTACCGATGCACGAGCATATTGGGCAGAGATTCCCTGGCGCGAGGGTCTCACTGTTGGAAACGAAACTTCCAAGATACACGTCATCCCCTGGGGCAATCAAGTCATGATCTTTGATCGCGGATCGGATGATCCGGTGAAGATAGTCGCCCGCATCCCGCAAGGCTTCGGTTACATCGTCCCGGAACTGCCGTTTGCGCGCGCGTTGGCAAGATTTCATGGTCAGGTGCATAGTGGTGACCGCGGTCGCGCGGCAGAGATACTCAGGGAGTTGTCTCCGGCAAACGTATTTCAGGAATACCAGATGAAATACGCCTGGGGCGTGTATCAGCGCACCGGTGCTCAGCAGCATGACGGCGCGGCTTTAGAACAAATCGAGCGCCTCTGGGGAAAAATGAATGTGTACGGTAGCGCAAGCTCGGCGGTGCGTCGTAAGTATAGTAGTGCCAATGTCTCCGGAAGGCCAGAGGTGGTACTTCCGGGAACGTCCCCGGTTTCAGCCCGGATGTTTTTATTAAGCGGGGCCGGGAGTTCGTCCGTCCTTGAGACCGGGAGTCCCGTTGTCGTCTGTGCCGAGAGGGTTATGCGCGAGATAATGGCGAAATATCCGCATAGTGTCATAAGCGATAGGCAGTTACAAGAACAGATTATTAATTCACTCGAGGTGGTTCCCTGCGATCAGGCAGTCCCGCATGAACACCCGAAACCGGCGCATGTCGAACACATCGCGGAATGCATCCAGCATGACGGGGCGTTCTTATGGCCTGTTCCGCGGGATATCAAGGGTCTCATCCTCGACGGCACGCACCGTCGCTGCGGTTGTGACATACTAGGATTGAAATCTATCGTTGTCCAGAACGTCGATCTTGCCGATCCCGGAGTCAAGATTTACTCATGGAGTAAGACCGGCAGAGTTGAACCGAGCATTTTTTTTGAGGAGATGGTTGCTCCGGGTGTCCTCCTGCCGCAGGCGCGAAATATTTTCTCCAGGCATACGGTGATGTACTTAGGAGAATTCTTTACGCTTAACCCAAACTCATCACCGTATGCGTGCGCGGCCGCGCGTGTGGAGCGGTCTCTAAAGGGACGCTTTCTCGCGGCTCCTGTCTTGGAGAAAGTGGTTGTTGCATACGCACTGGAAAATATTTTTGTGTATTTGACGAATATCTCATTTCCCCGCGACGGCATGGGATATTCCGTGTTCATGAACGGGCTGGATTCTGTGCATCAGGTGATCGCGTTTGAGGAAAGCTTCAAGCCTGAGGAGCTCCGGCAGATTGCTCAGCTTGAGCTTAAATTATCCCCGAAGGGAACGCGTTTTGTTATTCCGTTTCGCGTGGTAGGAACCGGTGTAGCTGAGCGCTATTTAGCAAGTGAGTTTGACGGTATGCAATCGCAGTTGACGGCCCGCATGAGAGAAGAGCTTTGGGCGCATGAGCTCGTCAGTCTTGGAGAAAACAGGATGATTGACCGGCTCTATCCCGAGCCTCTGTATACGTTTCGTAAAAGCGGGGGTTCTTCAAGTATCTGTCAGACTGAACAGCAGGCGCGGGAGGCTGTTGCGGTTCTTCGCGGAAACGTGATGCGTGCCCTGGCGCAGCAGAAGAGCGCAATTTGGACAATGGAGTTGTTCGGAGCGCTGACTCGCGAGGCGAATGATCTATGCGCGTGGGCGTTACCGTATCTGACACTAAGCGGCAGGCTGCAGTTGTTCAGTCTGCGTGCGCTGAGTTTTTTATGGCAGGGGACGTATTATCGTCTTGTTCTTGATATGAATCTCGCCAACAAATCGTTCACCGGCGCAGCAGCGAATTACGGCGCAGTCCTGGCCATTGCGCCGCGCGATGAAGAGAGTATTGGATATGTCAAGGAACTTTCCCGGGAAGTCGGCAAATGCGAATTCTTTCTTGACCTTCGTGAGCAGAAGAATATCAGGGCTGTTGATCTCGAGCAGATGACTCTCAAAGCAGCCGCGCTTTCCGTGACTGAAATCAGCGATCAATTGTATCAGGGATCGGTGTATGTGTATGGGAGGGGATTCGCTTTCGAGAAAGAGGGGTGGCGTGCCGATCTGCAGGCAGTTGTAGCAGCGCTGCGCGCCGAAGTTCCTGCTGTCGCGCGTGGCGTGCTGGCTTTCGGACAGGAAATGCTGCAAACCGGAATAATCGAGGTGCGGCGGGCAGATAAGCCAGAGGATACGCTGTTGGTTGTCCGCTCTGAGCGAGGCAAGGCATCGTCTGCCTCAGTCGTGCGCCGTAACTATTACAATACCAATGATCCCGGAAGGCAAGAGGTGGCACCTTGGGGAACGTCCCCGGGTTCTGACAAGAGCAGTTCCTCTGTAATGGTCTCTCGCATATCCTTCATTTCCTTAACTAAAATCATCGTAGAGAAACATATTGCTGATCTCATAGAAATCGAACGTCATCGCGGATTGTCGCGTCCGTGGCTTAAGCCGGAGCGTTTCCTTGAAGATTACCGGGAGAGTACCGGCACATTTCTTCTAGGGAAATGGGAATTGAGCATGGGGGTGCTGGGGACCGGCGCGGACGAAGACAGGCTGGTGGCGTATCTCTTCGGTACTCTTCCGAACAGGGATAAGTCGTATGCCAAGGCCGACGGTCTGATTATGTTTAGGATGGGAGTGCATCCGGAGTTCCGCGGCAGAGGTATTGCCCTGGAGTTTCTCTACCGATTTGCCCAACAGGTGCTCGAGCGCGGCCGCAGTGCGATTTATGTGGATGTGCGTGAGCATAATAATATTCGGTTCAGTCTCTACGAGCGTAACGGCTTTGTTCACATCGGTGGGCATGTGGATAAAGATACTCGATACGTCGAATACGCAGGACGCGCTGTCAATGTCTTGAAGTCTGCTTGGGATGGACTCAAAGAGAGGCGTTCCAACTGGGATACAGGTGCGCCTGAAGAGGCGCTGCATGCCACAGCCCGTATCCTGAAGCAGCTCAACTGGACGGGTGAGAGTAATCCGTACGTACGCGCGCAGCGGCTCTGGAAAGACCGCGTGCCTGATCTGGTGCGGATGAACGCAATCTGCGATACCGCGGGTCTTGAGCATTTCCTCATTTTCCCCAACAGCCATTTTATTCTCTCAAGCGGCGAGCGCATATCGCTGGAGCAGGCTCAGCAGCATATCAAAGCAATGCAGCCCGGCCATACATCCGGGCACCATGCGCTTGAGCTTATTGATGGCAAGATGATTATCGTCTTGGATGTCCCAGGGGCAAGCTCGTCATCAGCCATGAACCAGGAAGGTCGCTTGGCGCAGGCACAGATGTGGCTTGGGGGTATCGAGTCGGAGCTTTCGGGAGAGGGAATTATTATCGCCGCGTCTAAAGAGTTCACGCATGGCATCCAGGATTTGCTCGATCAAGATCCTGAGCATGCAGACGCATTGAGGGGCATAATTATCAAGGTTGCGCGCGGGGAGAAGCTTGCAGGTAACAGAAACCGCGCGGCAGACCGCGTCATGCTCTGGCCATATTCGCTTGTCTACAAGCGGACGCCGGCTGCTAGGCGCGGCGACTGGAATCTGAAGCTCGTGTATATCCTGCGCGGAGAATCAAAGAAAAGCGACTGGAGGCACATACGCAAAATTATCCGTGCAATGAAAGATCCTGTCCCTTCAGGAAAGGGTTCAAAGATATCTACCGACAATAAAGTTGCGCCGGAGGCCACGAATCCGGTTATCACTAGCAAGATTCCTACGGAGTTATTTGCGACGCTGCGCTACAGGGGTTTATTGGAATCAGTCATCGGCGGTGGCAGGCCGGGAGTGTTTGGCAGGGTTGGGTGGAGACAGCTAGCCCGCCAGAGGGGAAGTCTGACGAGATTGCTTTTGCGGGCTCACAGTCACGCCGCCGAAATCGAGGAGCACTTCGGTGTTACGCTCGTTATTTTGCGCAGGATGTTTCTTCCGGCATATTTCGCTTTGTTCAATATAGCTCAGGTCCGGGATATTTTAATCAGGCAGCGATTGATTTTGAGGAAGTTTATCCCGCGTTCAGATTTCAATATATCTGGGACTCCCGATCGGGATACGACGATAGATTTCATTACCTTTCTGCTAGATCTGTGGAATGACGCAGACCCTCGCAAGCACCTTATCGGTTTGGTTGCCGGCAGGCCCGCCGCGGATGTCGGGGCATATATTATTCAAAAGGATGGCAGGCGCTTGGTGTTGGACGAAGCGCAGCATGCTGGCTTACCCATTGTCAATAAAGTGCATTTCCTCTACTGGACATGGAATGGACAGCAGGATGATGCCATCCGCGCGTCATTGCAGTCGCAGGAGGGCGAGGCGCGTTTCCTGCGCATGCTCGCCGAGGCGCGCAGGCATTCGGCTGGGTCGGCGGTGCATTCGTCTATGAGAGTGCAATTACCTCTGTGCTTTATCCATCAATCTAACGTCGCGGACAGGAATTTCCTGTGGGAACAAGGAGAAGAGGTGGCTGAACTATTCTCCGGTTGGATTCATATAATCGCAACAGGTTGGGGTGTTAAGCGTGATACGGTGAATTATGATGGTCTTTCGCGCGAGATCGCCGCTGATTTAACGTCAATCCTGCAGTTAAGTTTGATTGCACTGTCGGATGAGCTGCGGCAATATGCCTGCGGGCTTGATAGCTTGAGTCTTCAGGGTTCACTGTCTGCGCGCCGCGATCTCTCCTCCCTGACAGTCGGATTTAACGATATTAAAATTGCTTTTAGTGACGAAGATTTTTATTCAACTCAAGAAGCGCGGGTATTGCGTGATCTCAATTGGAAGCTTTTCTTAGGGCTTGATAGCGCGGTTCATGTCCGCACTATGCTTGATCATGCCGAACGGACAGGTATCGGATTCTCAATCGCACGCAGTTATAAACAGCCGGGTCTACCTGACGCAGCCGGTTCGGTCGAGTATCGGATAAAGATGGTATCTACCAGGAGTTCTGCATCCTCTATCCGGCAAGGCGAAGCTCGCATGAATCTCCATGGTTTATTTTGGCAATTCCTTTCCCTTATGAATCCCCACGTACACGCAGCTATGTCACAGGCGCTCAACAGGCTCGTGTTATGCCGAGATGTAAACGGAGAATTCCGGAAGCGCGGCTGGCGTACACACTATCCATTTTGCTGTGAAGAAGGCGCGGCAATTCTTCTACACATCTTTAGGCAGGTTTTTGGCCACGACAACGGATTGACGGTAACACCGGTTCTCTTTCTTGCTGGTAGCGACGAGAAGCAAATTCTTTGGGAGCAGATCAGTAACGCATATCATTATACCGTTATGATATCAGTGCCACTACATTCCTATATGGCAGTAACGGATTTCTTTGTTGGTGCTAATGCTTCGTTAATCAAGGCATTCGGTGGGCAGATTCATGAGCAGGCATATAGTCCCCCCAACGCAACTACGCTCACTCAGTTCTGCACGCCTGATTTTGTGCGTTTCTTCAAAGAACACCTTGCTGCGCCATACCTGTTCGATATATCCGATATCGGTATTGATGAATTTGCATCTCAAAACGGTTTACTCTTTGAGCCAGACCAGGCGAACTATAGCTATAATATCGATCTTTATCAGGCTCTTTCTATCGCAACGAGTATTGTTCGGAACACGATGCGGCGCAATGAGGCGGAGTTTACCGGGGTTGTGAAGCAGATTCTTGAACTCAGCAATACCAACCATTCGTCTTCTATTCGTGGCGGTTCCAGCTCTATTCTTCCCAATGAACAGGAATTGTGGCGGGATATTAAGGACGCGACGCACGTTAGTCAGGAGCTCTTGAGGAGAATTCTCCTGCAGGAAGTACGCCGGCTTATGCGCGAATCAGTGAGCACGTCGCACCGCCGCATGGATAGGGGATTGAATTGGAGGAACTATTGGTTGGTGAGGACGCAACATGAGATGCCGGGGTATCTAGGAGCCGCGCTTGTTGAGGAATACAAGAAACTCTCACGGCACATTGAAGCGGAATTGGCGGTGTCGGGAAAGACCGCGAAATCATTGTCTTCGTCAGAGTATTATGCAATCTGCGAAAAGAAACTGATGGCGGCGCTTGGCATGGAACGGGAGACAGGCTCTTCCGCCCTGAATCCGCGCGTTGCGCTCTGGGAACGTATCGCTGCAGGTTTGTTCTTCCTCTTCGCCAGCCCGCTGGTTGTGCTTGCGCTTCTGGCAGTTGCTGTTGATTTCCCTGATTTCAAATCTCCGCGTAACCCGCTCATTTATTTATTGCGCTGGGGGCTGTCTGAGGGAGAGCTTGTTTTCATCAGGCAGATTAAAATCAAGTCCATGGTTGATAATTGTCACTCGTTGCTGAACCTCTGCTATGCCGTTGAAAATGACGTTCGGATAACCAGGATTGGCGCTTTACTGCGAAAGTGGCACATTGATGAGGCGCTGCAGTTGCTTCAGGTGGTAAAAGGCGAACTCCATCTATTTGGGAAAAGGCCTTTGCCCTTAGAGATCGTGAGGGCGCATCCACAGGAAAAAATTCGCAGGTATCTGGGTATATATGTTTCAAGCGACGCACGCATCGGTCTCATACCGTTGGAATACCTTGTCTCCTGCAGGAAGCGCGGCATGTCCCACGAGGAAGTGTGGGATCTGATGGTAGAGACTATGCTGCAGTTTGGTCAAGTGACTCCAGGTGTGTTTTTGAGACAAGGCCGCGGGCATATTCAAAGGAAAGTCGGGCACACAAGGGGAGGGTCCTCGTCCGTGGTTACTTTTCAACAGAATAAATGGTATGCGTTCAACTTTAACGTAAGTGAGTTGAGGTTGATACGCAAGGCAGTGAACAGCACAACCGTGCTACTTCGGCCGTATTCTATTGAAAACGATCGGGGGATTTCTTCTCATCCTGAAGAGAGAGGGTTTATGTTTATTAATCCGCGCAGGGTTTGGACAGCGCCTCTGACGTGGCGGTTTTATGAGGAAGGCCTCATGAGCCCGCTCAGCGGCAAGGATCATTTTATCAAAATCCGGCTTGGTATGCCGGAAAAGGCTGTCTACTATACCGCGTGCCATGCGGTGGCACATTCATTGTTGTCGCGCAGCATACTGTGGTCGGGGAAGAGAGACCGCCACGATTTTGCAGATGCGATAGCAATCATTGCTTTGTGTGCGGAGTATAGGGTAATAGTGCCGGATACGCAGAATCTCGCGGGCTTGCGCGCGAAGCTGATTGCAGCGGTACGCGAGGGCTGGATGCTTGGGGGTACGAGGGGGGTTGATGTTGGTGCAATACGACGCTGTGCGGCAGAACGTGAAGAAAATTATGCCCGTATTAAGTCAAGAGTGATGCGGAATTTATTGCATCTGATATTTACGCGTGAACTGTACACCGCGCGCGAACCGTATCTTTTCCAGCGCATGCTCGCCGGAGCGCTGCTGCGCGTCGCCGCAGCCGGAGTGCCGCTTGAGCGCGTGCATGAGAAAGCGCTGGAATTGCTGTTTGATGTGGCGGAACAAGATGGTTATTTGTCTGGAAGAATCGATACTGAGAATATCAGAGGCGCTTCAAGCAGTCTCTTCTCCCGGGATTTGTTGTTGCGTATTCGTACAGCAACGCTCTGCGCAGATAATCTCGCGCGAAGCTTGGGTTTCATTCATCAGAGAGAAGCGGTGCGAGATATCCCGATTAAGAGAATAGCCCTGCGTTTTCAACCGTACTCCCAGTTTATCGGGGGGTATCGGTTTGACGACACAAAATATTATAAAATCGTCAAGAGTGGCACTCGGGTCAAGCTTATCAGAACCGGGCCGTTTATTTTCATCGGCTGGAAAGATTACGGACGTTTAACCACATTGCAACGAATCATGGCGGCGCCGTACGTTACTCTCCAATCAGACATCGAAGACTCGGACGCCAATAGATATTTGACCTATGGTTCAGCTGTGCGGCTCTTAATGCTTAAGAAAGGATTCGAGAATACGCTTCTGGTTGATTTGGGAATTGGCGACGGGCCGCTATCGCTCCCCGCTCTCAACTGCGGAGCTGCGTTTATCTATGGGATTGACATTGCAAAGGCAAAATTAAATCAGGCCGCGAGAATATTGAGCATGAACGGCAAGCGCGAGGATATGGATTTTCGCCTTAAGAAGGGAAATCTTCTCGATCCGGAATTCCTTGTATATGCAGCCCGGGAGGTTCGGAAAATCGCAGAGGACCGTCATTATCGGATCGTGGTTGTATGCAATATCGGACACTGGAGGGATATCCCTGTTAAGAACAGGGATTGTGTGAAGATCATCTCCCTCCTGCCACAGGCAAGCCTGTTTGTTGCTGGAGGGTATTTTGCTCATGGTACGTACGACAGGAGAGTGGTGGAGCAAGATATCCGTCAGGCATTGCGCATCGGGCATTGGGATACGGTAAACCGTGTCGAAGTTCAGAGGCGCGATACGAATAAGGTTTTCCTGACAGCATGGAGTGTCGCGCGCAGTTCATCCGCAGTGTTCGTTTCGTTAGAGGCCGCGTCGATTGAGGAGGCACGTTCCCTTGAAATCATCCCCGGCATGATACTGCGTCTGACCAACGGTCATACGGCAAGCCATCTTATCGTCGAGCTCGGGCAGGGGAGGTCCAAGGTCATCATTGCCGGCGACGAATTGGCGCTCGGGGCGTTGTGCAGGTATCCGGATTTGCCGGCAGCAACGGATGACGCGGTGAGGTCGGGGCGGATCCGCAGGCAATTGCTTACGCGCGCGTACAGGACAGGCAGTATCATTCACCTCTATCATGAAAAGCCGGAAAAAGCGTTCGTACGGGTTGCAGGCGCGCATGAGGCACGGCAGGGGGCGGGCAGCAGCGCGTCGGTAGTGGGGGTACAACGGCTCGTTGTGAGTCTGCTGAATGCGGTTATCGACATGAATCGTTATCATATCATTCTGTTCGCCGGGCTGTCAGGCGTATGGGGCGCACTGTGGTACGCGTATGTCGGCTACCTGGGTATGAATGCTTACTCGTTACCCGGATTCTTCCTTGGCGGGCCCGCATTGTGGTATGGACTTCTTGCAGGTCGCGAAGCGCTCTGGTATTTGTCTCTTCTGTTGGTTAAGAAGCCATCAACGGAGGAATTCAGAAATGCGGTTGCGTCGTTACCTATGCACTCTGCGCGAATCGAACCATATACCGGTTCGCCTTTCAATTTCAAGTATTATCATTTTTCTGACGAGGGGATTCTCTTGGGCAGACCCCAATTAGTTGGGACCGGGCGGTTCACCGAGATCGCGTTGATGTATCAATCTGTTATAGGAATTTACTCAGGACGGTCACCTCCGCCTCTGGTTGTATCGATTCCCAAAGCCAGCATAATTAAATTTTGCCTTCCCCATCTCTTCTTCTTCCTTTTGTTCTTCTATCTGTACCTTGTCGATCCATTACGTACTCTCAACCTGCAGTATAATCCGAAACCGCCGTCTCAGACGTATCCGATACGCGTACATACCAGGCATGTGGTTGGTCTCGGTGCTGCGCCGATGAATTGTAACTTGAGGAATGGCAATGGCCCCGGAAGGGCAGAGGTGGCACTTCGGGCAAGGTCCCCGCAGGGGAGAACGCCCCCGAATTCTGAGCTGCGAACCGGCAAATCGGAGAACTGGCTAACCAATTCCGCAGGGAGCGCGGTGCATGAGACAGCAGGAGAGCAGAGAAGTAACACGGGATGGATAGAATCGAGAGGAGATAATCATGCTATTGCCCGTATTTCTCGTGCGGATGCGAGTAGTTTGCTTTCGATCGATGAATATAGTTTCGGCATCGTGCAGGACATTGCGGGCTTCACGGGCAGCATATCTGCCGGTGATGTCCTGTGTGTTGCCTATGGCAATGGATTTCTATCGTCGCGGACATTACTATTGTGGTACTCTTGCGACGCTGAGGTTTTACCCGCGGTCGAGCTCATTGTATATCCGGGGGAGCGGCTAACATACCCTGTTCATTTTCGCCAGCCTCTGGGACGCACACAGTCCATAGAACATGATATCTTCGTAGGTGATGCTGTCGAGCACGGCACCCGCTTAATTTCATTGAATAATTTTGTTCTGAAATAAATGGGTTTTTCTCTGGATTCTTTCGTCCCGAATCTAAAAAACCGGGGCATTCGTCCTTTTACTTTGGAAGTCGGGGGCGATATTGTGCTTTATCCCGATCAAAGGATGGAGGTTATTCCTGCCTTCAGGAAAACGATTCTTGGGGCTGTTGGAGAAGGTGTCTATGGGCATATGGTTGAGAGGATATTTGACAATAATCCACAACGTGCCCTGCGACTACTCAAGGGGCATAGACTCCTGGCGTCATTTCATGCCCACTTAAGTCGTATTGATCCTGATGTGTTGTCTTCTGTAGATGTCCGAATAATGCTCGAGAAACAACGGGCATTCGCACGTGCTATCCCTGAGATGGTGACGACTGATGAGGGGATATATGTATATATCCCTTTGGAAGGCAAAGATCTGCAAGAATGTTCTGGTCAACTGAGTCAGTTGGAGGAGGAGCCCCTTGATATCCGATTATATGCGTGGAAGGCCAGGGGTATTATTCAGCAATACTTTTCTTTATACCTGATTCCGTCTACGCGCTCCGCTCAAGGCAAAACACCTGCTCAGGGGATTCCTTCAGTTGCGTCGGCGGTGGAGGTGGGGGAGGGAAAAGAGCGTTGGGTCACAAGGTCACCAGGTGGGGCAGGGAAGCAGGTTCTGCGGAACTCCACGGCAGGCAGTGCCACAGAAGTAAACGGTGCGGGAAGGTGGTTATCTTGTATCCGGTCGATTTTAAGAAGGCCTTCTCGTGATGAACTCGTCGAACTATTGCAGCGCGACATCTTGTCCGGCCATCGAGCACCGGAGAACTTGGCAAAAATTCGACGTAAACTGAAAGCACTGAAAATTAAAATGTGGATAATCAGAAAGTACAACCCCCGGCGAAGCGACCAGGAGTTGATTTCCCCTATAGAGTTCCTGGGGCACAACTATCAAGATATACTTACAAGAGTAGAAAGGCATGCTGTGGCGGGTTTGTGTCCCGATGTACACAGGGCGCTCGCCGGCATACTTACGCACAGTGACTTCGATTCAGACGAAGATAGTGCAATTGTTTTGGAGGTTACCGGTAACCCCGTACGTAAAATTACCATTTTACATAGCCAGAGACAGAAGATTCTTAAAGAAATATTTGATGCGCGTGCGTCCAGAGATTTCGTCCGTAGATATGTAAAGTGGGTCTTGCTTAACATGAGGTATCCGCATTATCTGGCTGCTATCGGCCGCTACGCACAGCTGAGTTACATAAACGCCGGCGGTACGGCATTGCTGGTTACGGCTGATCCTCACCGGAGGGTTTACGGAGTAATCCCAACCATTCTTAACTTCAGTGATAATACTGCTCGTGGCACACAGAGCACGGTGACGAAAACAATTCTCCATTTCCCGGCGGGAACCCGCCAGTCGAGTTCAACTGTCGAGAATAACCGCACAACTGATGCGAAGCGGTTTCTCGCTCCCAACGAATTAGCAGTCAGTAATGCCATAGCAACTGCCTGGACGTTAACCAGTCATGATGGCGCTCTCCATCAAAGGTTGTTTGACAGTTTTTCTTTTGACATCAGGGCCGGGCCGAATAGCGTCCTCGATGTGTCAAGACAAACCCTTATCCTCAAAGAAGATATTTTCTCTGTTCCTTCCGTAGATGGACTTACCAATCGACTCGTAGAACTCATAATTTTGCTCGCCAGCCGCTCACTTAACCGGCCGGAATATGAGGCTGCTGATTTCGCGGAATTGTGCGTACGGCATCCGCATAATATCATCTCTCAATTGAAAGAGAACCCATCCATGATACCTCTGGCATTGAAAGCGCCGCAATGGGAAGCGCGGTGTTGCGGGATACATGCCCTAGTCATGTCGCAGGCGCGTGAAGCGGCATCACTGTTGTTTGATTTGTTCGCGAGAGAAAAACACCCCTTGGTTATATTCGGGAGCATGCTCGGAATAATTGACCTGCGGCTTCAAGCAGTTGAAATGCTTGATATGGTAATGAGTAAATATGATGAATTACCTGAAGGCGCAGAGATAGTTATCAGTGAGGGGCTTCAGGATTGGGTGTTTTTGATGGGCGTGGAATGGGAGGATGATATTCAGCGCCTTAGCCGTGTTCTCCTGCGTCTATATGAGTTTTGCATTGGCAGACCGGAGCTGGGTGTCCTTAATAAGCTTACAATCTCTAAGCTCATCGATATCTATTTGTTACGAGATGACCTGTCTGATGAACTTGCTCGTCAGGTAGGTATGGTAGTGCTGAATGTTATTTCACATCCCTCAGAAGACGATATCGAGAGTGCCGCCTCGGCGGTGGGGATGGGGGAGGGAAACGGCAGGGACACAAGGACACAAGTCACAAGGTCACAAGTACAAAAAAACGCGGCCGGCAGCGCGATTGAAGGCAACGGCTCAAATTCCTCTGCCCGAATCCAGGAGAGGGAGAAGTTTGGTAGACGCAAGATGCGCATGCCGAAAGTTCAAACGCCGGCCGTTGCGTGGTTCTTGGTGGGAGAGGAAAGGCATGCCCGAAGCTCGTCGCCGGTGAACGAAGTTCCGAGCCGGGAGCGGGACTCGGTACGTGTGGCAGGAGAGAATAGCGCATCTATAGTGCAGGAATTCGGAATGTCAGAGATCTTTCTTGAGGCAGAGAGGAGACACTTTACCGATACCGGCATGATTCTCGAAAAGTTCCGCAGGCTGGTGCGGGATATGGAACGGTCAGGGAATACGGCTGGTTTTGTTATGCGTTATCCTAATTTTTATTGCGGACAGTCCTTCTTCATTATGTGGGAACGGGGCAGGGAAAAGATGTATAAGAGTATCAGGGATTTTCTTTGGGCACCGCGGCACCCGTTCCGGGACATACTGGGAACGTATCGGCAGGCCGTCTTTACAGCGGTCGCTTTGGAAAATGTGTACGTTCACGTGCCTGGCGGCGCCGCTTTCGTTATGGTGCGCCGGACGCCGGAATTCGCCTGGATCGGCATTGCTGATAACGGGCATGGTGTGCGGGATAGGACAGGCGCATGGGCGTCTTTGAGCAGGGCCTTGCGCTGGAGAAAATCGACGGGATGGGGCGGGCACGGAGAAGGGCTTAAAAAGATGACCGGCCGGTATGCGGATCTTTCGATTCTCCGGCATCCCCGCGAGGAGTATATTGTTACACCTGGGATAGATATCAGAATCCCGGCCCTGATGGCCATGGGGGAGCGCTGGATTAATGTTTATTGTCGACCGCGTATTCTTGCTCGTAGAGCATACCGGCCTGATGTCGGGTTCAGCGTGCAGGGATACTTCTGGGAAAAAGCAGATCGCGTTTGGCAACGGAATTTGACCCGGGACATTATAAACGGGGTTGCGCGGAATTCGTCTGCTGTGCTTTGTAAGTCGAGTAATACCAAAACGTCCGGGAGGCCAGAGGTGTTCCTTCGGGCAAGGTCCCCGCAGGGGAGAACGTCCCCGAATTTTAACCCGCGAACCAATTCCGCCGGCAGCGCGGCGACGGTGGGGGGGATGAGGAGAAACAGCGCTGGGTTGCAAGTGGCAAGTGGTAGGTTTCAAATAGGCAGGAGCAGTGTGTTTGAAGCATTGCACAAAAGTTTTCAGGATCACGCGGCAAAAAGAGCCTCCCTTTTTGCTCCAGGGCCATTCATACAAATCGTCTCGGGGAGAGAACACGATGTGCCAGAGCCATTCCGCGGGTGCTTAGGTACACATGGCGTTCATTTTGACTCGCATATCTCATGGCGGATGCCACCATTGGAACGGTTTGTCGGGATTGTGCGCGGAGGGCTCAAGGTGGAGCACAGGGATACGATTCACGTTGGTAATGGCGGCTGGCTTGGATACTACACAAGTTCCGACATTACGGATCAGTATGCAGTGGTGGTTCCTCTCACGAGATTCTTTAAGCGCGGCTATCGGTATCGCATGGAATTTACCACCATGGATCCAATGACCTTTCCTGCCAATCCACATCAATATTGCCGTTCTGGACAACTAGGAGGCAGAGAACTTATGGTTTGGGGTAAACGGCGGGACTGGGAAGAAAAACAGCCGATAATAGGTCCCTCAGATTTGATCTATCTGGTTCATGCGCAGAGTATTGCGAAAGTAGAAAAGGCTCTTGTGGATTCATACACAAAAGACGGAGCTGCTGATGTTGCTGGGCAGGTAGAACATTTTCATAATCGCACGCTCCTCTATGACTTCCCCGGGTGGGATGGATGGGACCAGTTGAACCTCGCAACCGGGTGGCTGGTGCATACGGCCATGGGGATGCAGAAATTTACCGAAATGACAGGAGGGCTTGAGCTTCACAAAAACGCTGAACAACTAGATAGACGAGTATTAGAACCAAGATTCATGGATGAAATCTTCCAGGGCTGGGATGATGGAGCACAAGATATTAATCGTAAGTCCGTTGATTACAACGATGCGGACGGCCGCAGCGCGTCGGCGGTGCGTTGTAAGTCTAAGAATGCCAACGGCCCCGAAGGACCAGAGGTGGCACCTTGGGGAACGTCCCCTGTTCCTACCTGCAAACCGGCTACCCCGCGAACCAATTCCACCGGCAGCGCGATAGAAGGAAGGAACCCCTATTCATCTTCGGCTACACTGTTAGACCGCGAATCCGCAATGCACCATGACTCGAGTGCCGCATCGGCGATTGAAAATAATGGCGAGAAAAGAAACGCGCTTAAATTCTCCGTCGGAGATATTCTTAAGGGGAGCGAGTATCTGCAGCATGAGGGCGCTCGCGCAGTAGCCGTGCTCAGCGGTGAAGCCGCCCCCCATGGCTTCTGGAAGGATCTGAATCCCCGCGTTATATTGTATATCATGCACCTGGTAAGTGAAGAAACGGGAGTGTACATCAAATGTTTTACCAGCGTCGAATTTTGTCAGAAGCTCAAGCTTTTTAACGGGAAATCGCTCAAAAGTCTTTTAGTCTGGTATCAGCGATATTCTAAATCCAAGACTCAAAGGGAGGCTGTTGTGGCGCTGTTATCGGGGTATTTGAACATTGATCTCACCATACATGATTATGAAATCGAAGAAGTGTATCGAAGCCGCAAATTTCCTCGAGACGCGTGGGGCGATATTTCTGCGCAAGGAAAACGACATATGGTCGAAATGTTGGCGCGCGCGCGGAACAAGCCGGTGTTAGCGCTAAGCGCCGATGATTTCCGTGCGGTGAGGGCGGAGTTTGGCGGGAAATCATTGTATACGCTTCTCTATTGGGCCATGAAGGAGTTTAAAACGCGGTCGCACGGCACAGCGTGTTCACGGCTGCTTACGCACCTGTTTAAACACGAGAACAGGTATGATCAGGATTTGAACTGTTCCTTGTCAGCTTCATACGTGTCAAGAATCAGAGGCGACAAACCGACGGCTCAATCTCAAAGAAGCACGGTTATAGATGCGTTCCGCAGAAACTGGCGCAGCGTGCGATTACATGAGAAAGCCCCCGGTCTTCAAGGCTATATTGTCAGTACCAAATCTGACCGGAATGGAAACATCTCACTGGAGGGGAAATGGTTGCAGTCGCGGCTTTTTCCTCACGCACAAGTCGAACTCATTGTCATTCGCGGCATAAAGAGATTTGTCCGGTTCATTACGGATGAAGACGGCAACCCGATCCAAGACGTCTATGACAAACCGCTCGTTGTTGAGGTATTTGATGCCGAAGGGAGAGCGTGTGACGTGCGGAAGCAGATTAACCGAAACGCGAAGCTTTCTTTGGTAAGATACTTAAACGGTTTTAATCTCATGCATCAGAAAAGAGACAGAGAGAGCTTCATGTACGCTTGGAGCAGGGCGAAAGAGAGACTCGGGTTTTTGTATCCCCGATTGAAAAATAACGAAAGAGATATTGCTTTGTTTGTTGCTCGCGCGGTCGGGCCGCGGTCCTTATCCCATTATTTGAAGCAGGCGTGTTCTCAACGGGAAACCGTTGTTGATATCCTTTTGAGGTTTTATACTCGGGAAAGAGAGCATTTTAAAATAGAAATTAAGAGGATCTTGTGGATGGCAAAGAAATCCGCAGGGACAGACCCACACACCCGTAGTTTTGGAGTCGAGCTTAACTATTATTTGGGAGAGCTCAACCGACTCTATGGAGACGAATTATTCGTAGATCTCTTTGGAAACGGAGAGAAGAGACTCGAGCAGATATTGACAAGAGTAATCTCAGAATACGAACACGAGCGCAGGCTATCTCCTTTGACTACGTATCAAATACCAGCGTTCAATTATCCCCTCCCTCGTTAATTCCGTTGTCGCCCCGCTTTATTCTCTTGTTGTTGCATTTCCTTTTTCTTTTGCTATACTAATCTCATTGCAGATTTCGGGTCAGGCGAGGAAGATATCGGATAAACGAAGAGGGAGGAGAGCGATGCGGTTTTTTGCTGTTGCTGCGGTGGTGTTGGTACTGGGCGTGAGCGGGTGCGCGAAGAACGAAGAGATGGATCCGTCACAGGAATTGATGTCTCTAGAAGATTTGAGTTCCATGACCGTTGATGAGACGGTGAATGTCACCGAGACCGATCCTCTGGCAGCGGCGAAACTCGAACCGCTTCCTCCCGCAGCTCCTTATGGCAAGCCGACGGCCCACCAGATTCAGCAGGCATTGAAGAATGCCGGTTTCTATACCGGCAACGTCGACGGTAAGATCGGGCCGATGACCAAAGAGGCGATCGAGGAGTTCCAGAAGGCGAATAACCTTGAGGCAGACGGCAAGGTTGGACCAAAGACCTGGCAGGCCTTGGGCAAGTATCTCGATGCCGCAAGTCAGCAGAAAACCCAGACACCGGCGCAGTAGGAATTTGAAGTAGGTATTTGAGATTGCTTCGGCCCTGCGGGGCCTCGCAATGACGTTTAATGCGAGGGACCCGCAATGACGAAGATGCAGTTAAGGGCACATCTATTCAACCTGTGGGTTGGAGAGGTGTGCCCTTTTTTTATCTGGATTTCCGTGTTTTGAGGTGTATACTGTATTTATAGTCAATAATATATATACTCTATATATTTTTTCCTAAAACTATGATAACGTTTCCCCCGGATTTTTTGTGGGGAGCAGCGTCTTCGTCGCACCAGGTTGAAGGAAATAATACGAACAACGACTGGTGGGAATGGGAAACGAGCGGCCGTTGCAAAGAGCGCTCACTCGCCGCATGCCGTCATTACGAGCGTTTTGAGGAGGATTTCGACCTCGCGGCATCGCTCGGCCACAACGCGCACCGGTTATCGATAGAATGGAGTCGGATCGAACCGCAGGCGTCGGTATTCTCCGACGAGGCGCTGCGGCATTATCGCCGCGTGCTGACCGCGTTACGCGCGCGAAACATCGAGCCTGTTGTTACGCTGTATCATTTTACCCTGCCGGTGTGGCTCTCCCGGGCAGGAGGGTGGGAATACCGGCGCTCTGTCGAATATTTCGAGAGATTTACCCGCAAGGTCGTTTCCGAGTACGCGGACCTGGTCCGTTACTGGGTAACGATTAATGAGCCGCTGGTGTACGTTTGCCACGCATATCTCTGGGGGTATTGGCCGCCGGGAAAAAAATCCGTGCGCTCAGCGTACACCGTGGTCGGGAATCTGGCACGGGCGCACAAAAAGGCGTATCGCGTCATCCACGGAATGTACCGCGAGAAAGAGCTCATTGCGCCGTGGGTAAGTATTGCCAAGAACCTGCAGGCGTTTGAGCCTGCGACGGATTCCCTGCGTGACAAGATAGGCGTGTGGCTGCGCGATTACGGATACAACCATCGGTTCCTGGCGGATGTAATCTCAAGCGGAACACTCGATTATATCGGCGTCAATTATTACAGCAGGCAGCTGGTCAAGACGCGGGATTGGAGTTTCCAGAGCCTTGCGTTCGACCAGCGCCTTGACGCTGCTGACTGCGAAAAGAATGCGCTGGGCTGGGATATCTATCCCGCGGGGTTGTTGAAGGCGCTCGGCGGGCTGAGAAAATTCCTGCTGCCGGTCATGGTCACTGAAAACGGCATTTGCACGGCAGACGACGGGCAGCGCTGGCGATACATCCGGGCGCATCTTGAGGAAATCAAAAAGGCCCTCGACTGCGGAGTCAGAATCATCGGATATCTGTACTGGTCGCTCACGGATAATTTCGAGTGGGATAAGGGGTTTGCCCCGCGGTTCGGGCTGGTGGACATCGATTACGCGACTGGCAGGCGGACAATCAGGGAGAGTGGGCGCAGGTATTCCCGGGTCTGTACGACCGGAGAACTGGAGTAAACGGGTATGAGATATGTCGTATTCGTTGTGGCGTGTGTCGTTCTGTGCGGCTGTGCGGCGATTACCGAGGGTTTGAAGGGCATGGTCGGATTATCCACGCGCTCTCTGGAGAGATCCCGAACGACCGCGCTTGCTGACCAGTTCAACTGTTCGCTTGCGGCGTGCCAGAAGTTTGTCAGAGACGAGGTGCGCAGCATGGGTTCCTACATTTACGCCGATTCCGCGCGCAAGAATCTGATCGCCATTTATGTGTTAGAGAACGACACGACGCCGGTCGGGATATTTCTCACCGAGGTCGACGCTGATACCACGCGTATCGAGGTGTCGTCTCCGAGCTCGCGCGCCAAGGAATTGATCGCCGGCCGCCTGTTCGCGCGCCTGAAGATTAAACTCGCGGGGCCGGGAATAAGATGACGATTGCCGAATTGATCAGGCAGTGCCACGAAACCGCCGTGCAAAAGGGATGGTGGGAGACGGAGCGTAACCACGGAGAGTTGATTGCGCTCATGCACTCAGAACTGTCCGAGGCCTTGGAGGTCCTGCGTAATAACGGCACCCGCGAAGAACTCGCCGAAGAACTCGCCGACTGCTGCATCCGTATTTTTGATTATTGCGGGGCGTACGGTATCGATCTCGGTGAAACGCTGCGTCAGAAGATGGAATACAACAAGACTCGTCCTCACCGCCATGGGAAAAAGTTCTAAGCTGGTCACTGCCGCGCAGGCGCACGCCTTTGACACGCGCGCGCAGGAGCGCTACGGGGTATCCGCGCTGATACTCATGGAGAACGCTGGCAGGCAGGTTGCTGCCGAGGTTCGTAAGCACATGAAAGGCAGAGAGCGCGTGGTGTTCGTGTGCGGAAAAGGGAATAACGGCGGAGACGGTTTTGTCGCGGCGAGGCATCTTCTCTGCGACGGAATTGCGCCTGAGGTATTCGTCGCGGGAAGGTTTACGGAGGTGCGTAAGGAAGCGGGAACGAACTTAGGGGTTCTTCTGGCGCTCGGGCACAAAGCCGTCGAGCTGAACGCCCAGACGTTTCCCGTTTTCGCCAGGATGCTCTCAGGCGGCGTGCTTCTTGTCGACGCACTGCTCGGCGTGGGTTTGAAGGGAGGTATCACTGGATTTTACAAGGATATCGTCGACTCTATCAATGCGTCCGGCGCGTACGTGCTTTCGGTCGATATCCCGTCGGGATTGAACGCCGATACTGGTTTGGCCGAAGGCGCGTGCGTTCGGGCCGACACGACGCTGACATTTGTGGCGAGGAAGAAAGGAATGGTTATGGGTGCGGGGTCCCGGTACTGCGGCAGGACTGTGGTCGGGGATCTCGGCGTGCCGTTCAGCCACCCGTGACATACCAGCAAAAGGGGGACGTATGCCGTACAAGAGCGATCTTGATGTTCAAGTATATTCAAACTCGTGGGAGAATGACACCGATAAGATCATCGTGAGCGTGCATTCTTATAACAACGGTCCGCGTAAGATCCAGATTACCCGCGAGATCAAGAATCGAGACGGGAAACTTTCCTTCACGCGCCTGGGCAGGCTGTCGAAGGACGAGATTACCGGCATCATGCCCCTGATCCAGGAAGCGCTCAAGAGCATGTGAATGAGCGCTTGACCCGCCACTGATTCAATGGCGGGTCAATGCGCGAATTCAGCACGATGGCAAAAAAACGCGATACCTGGGGCACGCGCCTCGGCATCATCATGGCGGTAGCGGGGTCGGCGGTCGGCCTCGGCAATTTCCTGCGTTTTCCCGCGAAAGCAGCTTCCAACGGCGGCGGAGCTTTTCTGATCCCGTATTTCATCTCCTTCCTCCTTTTAGGCATTCCCCTGATGTGGATCGAATGGACACTCGGCAGGTACGGCGGCGGGTTCGAGCACGGCACCGCGCCGGGTATATTCCACTCGGTCTGGCAGAAGAACCGTTTCGTCAAATATTTCGGCGTCATCGGTATTTTTGGCCCGCTCGTCATTTTTATTTATTACACGTATATCGAATCCTGGACACTCGCTTACAGCTTCTTCGCGCTTTCGGGAAAATATGCCGCGATAACCGGCCAGCAGGGGATGAGAGACTTTTTGTCGTCTTTCCAGGGGTTAGGGCATGCCGGGCCGTTCAGTGGTTTGAAAATCGCGTACCTCTTTTTTCTCGCAACATTCGCGCTTAATATCGCCGTTATCTATTACGGTATCAAGAAAGGTATTGAACGGCTCTGTAATATTGCTTTGCCGGTGTTGTTTGTTTTCGGTATCGTACTGATGATCAGGGTGTTGACGCTCGGAGCGCCGAATCCCGCGCATCCGGACTGGAGCTCGATAAACGGTATGGGTTTCCTGTGGAATCCTGATTTCTCGGCGCTGAAATCCGCCAAAGTCTGGCTTGAAGCGGCGGGGCAGATATTTTTCACGTTGAGTGTGGGGATCGGCGTCATTCTTACCTACGCCAGTTATCTTTCAAAAGGAGACGACGTGGTTCTTTCGGGCTTGACCGCGGCAGGCATGAATGAGCTTGCCGAGGTTGTGCTGGGAGGGAGCATCGTGATCACCGCCGCGTTCGCGTTCTTCGGGCCGCTGGGCACGAAGGAAATCGCCGCGTCGGGCGTGTTCAATCTCGGATTTGTCACCATGCCGCTGATTCTCAATCAGCTTCCGTGGCCGGCTTTTCTCGGTTTCGCGTGGTTCTTTCTGCTCTTTCTCGCCGGCATTACCTCGGCGGTGTCGCTTGCCCAACCGGCAGTAGCGTTTCTCGAAGATGAATTTGACATTGGTAGAAAGAAGGCTGTCGGGATCTTTGCCGTTGTTTCGTTTCTCCTGTGTCAGCCCGCGATATTTTTCCTGGGAAGGGGCGTGGTGGATGAGCTTGATTTCTGGGGAGGGACGTTTTTCCTGGTCGTGTTTGCTGCCATCGAGACGATTCTGTTCGGCTGGGTGCTGGGCATGGATAAGGCATGGGATGAAATTCATCGTGGTGCGGACATGCGCGTGCCGCGGGTGTACAAATTCGTCATCAAATACGTGACGCCGGCGTTTCTCGTGTGTATCATCTGCACGTGGTTCTGGCAGGAATGGATCCCGATACTCTCGATGCAGGCGGTACGTCAGGAAAACCGTCCGCTCATTTTGGGGACGCGGATTGGATTGGCGGTCGTGTTCCTGGTGCTTGTCTTCCTGGTGCACCAGGCATGGCGCAGAAAGAAGGCCGCATGAACCACGCGGGATGGCTCTTTCTGATTGTTTCCTGGGGGTTCATTCTGTCGCTGGTATTTTTTTGTTTTTTCAAGATATTCAGAAAAAATGAATTGAAGTGAACGCGCCGGTGCGCAGGTATTTCGCGGATCTTCTGACGCTCGGTAATCTGGTCAGCGGGTGTCTGTCCCTGGGATTTCTCCTGGAGGGCGCCGCCGAGGCGTCTATGCTTCTGATACTGCTTGCCGTGTTTCTCGACGGGTTCGACGGCTACGTCGCGCGGAAATTCGGTTCGGCAGGGGAATTCGGCAAAAACCTCGATTCGTTCGCTGACCTGATATCGTTCGGCCTGGCACCCGCATGTTTGGTTTTCTCCTTTCATAACCTTGTTCCGGTTGTTTGTGTCATGTACGTTGTCAGCGCCGCGTGGCGGCTGGCGAGGTACAATGTCGGGAAGACGAGCGATGCGGTGCGTTCGTTCGCGGGGTTACCGACGACGATGAGCGGAGGAGCGCTCGCTTCTTTCGCGTTACTGGTTCATCGCAGAGGTTGGGAAGCAGGATCTGTTTCGCTCATTTTCCTGGCAGCGGTTATGTCGCTGCTCATGATCTCGAGTATTGCCTATCCGAATCTGCGAGGTATCCGTAAGATTTTTATTGAGAGAAAAATTCTGGTCGCGTCCCTATGGGGCACATTGCTGGCAGTGACATTCCTGCTGCGGGCAGACGGCGCAGCGCTCGGTGGTTTCTTAACCGGCCTGTTCATGGTCTACGTTCTATTTTTCCCTTTGCTAAAGAAGAATTTTGTGTAAAATGGTAGGATAGTTTGTTGTTCGTCACCCGCGCATATCGCACCTTGGCATAACGGATTGCCAAGTGCGTCCTGCTGGACTGGAATGCGCGGTGTGCCGCATGTGCGGCAATTGCCGAGGTAGCTCAGTGGTAGAGCGCGGCCCTGAAAAGGCCGGCGTGGGAAGTTCGATTCTTCTCCTCGGCACCATATAAAAAAGGGACAGTCCCGATGCAACAAATAAATAGGGACTGTCCCTTTTTTTAGACCTTGGAGACGTTGGTTGCCTGCTCGCCCTTGGGTCCCTGGGTCACTTCGAATTCAACTTCCTGGCCTTCTTCAAGAGACTTGTAGCCGTCTCCGGAGATAGCGCTGAAGTGGACAAACACGTCCTTGCCTTCTTCCGTGGTGATAAACCCGTAGCCCTTTTGATTGCTGAACCACTTGACTTTGCCGCGTGCCATCAGTAACTGATTCACCTCCCTCGTGATACGCGCGTCTCCGCATGCTCAGCCTCTATGGCCAGCATAAAGGGACACGCCTGGATGAATAAAAGTCTTTTGAAATTTAAAAAAAAAACGTAAAACCCGGTCTACCCGGCGTTTTACGTTTTACACAAATCCTCGAAAATATGAGCTCTTCACGTGCAATTGATTACACAACTCCCGCTGCTTAACGTACGTTTGCAGTATAGCATCTGGCATTGATTTGTCAAATGATTTTGTGCGATACCGCCCCCACTTCGGGTTTGTACACTCCCGAAGTGGAAGCGGTCGGTTATTGACTCGGGGAGAGAACCTGATATAATTAGTGGGAATTGAATTTTTGTGCCGATGTAGCTCAGTTGGTAGAGCAGCGCTTTCGTAAAGCGCGGGTCGGTGGTTCAAGTCCACTCATCGGCTTTATTTATGTCCAAATTCCACAAGGTCCTGCGTAACCGTAATTTTTTTCTTCTCTGGCTCGGTCAAATCATCTCGCAGCTCGGGGACCGGCTGGATCAGATGGCGCTTATCGCTTTTGTGTACCTGCGCGCCCCGGGTTCGAGCTTCGAAATCGCCAAGATTCTTTCTTTTACCATCATTCCGGTTTTTCTGGTCGGCCCGGTGGCAGGGGTGTATGTTGACCGCTGGGATAAACGTAAGACCATGTACGCTTGCGACTTTATCCGCTGTCTGTTGGTTTTGACCATCCCGGTATTTCTCTTTTACTCAAAAAGTTTCATTCCGATTTATGCCGTTATCTTCATCGCTTTTTCGATCGGCAGGTTTTTTATTCCCGCCAAGCTGGCAATCATTCCGGAATTGGTCGAGAAGAAGGACTTGTTGATGGCGAATTCGCTGGTCAACATAACCGGCATGATCGCCTCGGTTTTGGGTCTGGGGATCAGCGGCATCCTGATCGAGTGGGTGGGAGCAAAAAGCGGGTTTTACATCGACTCCCTGAGTTTTTTTATTTCCGCTGCGCTTATCTTCATGATAGCATACCGGTCGCGCGGTTGTTTCCGCATGCGCGAGGTCACCGAAGTCGGCAAAGACGTGGTCGCGGCGCTGCGCACGTCCGTGCTGCAGGAACTGAAACAGGGCGTCGGTTATTTCCTGAACAACCGCAAGATTCGCCTGACCGCGGCGGTGATTTTCGTGTTGTGGTCTGCACTGGGCTCGGTGTACGTGGTGATTATCGTGTTCGTGCAGAAGGCGCTGGAGTCGGCGACCAAGGATCTGGGATTTCTTGGCATGTTCCTGGGAATCGGGCTGTTTTTGGGTTCGCTTGCGTACGGCAGGTTCGGCCAGGGGATGTCGAAATACCGCGCCATTTTCGGTTCGCTCCTGGCGAGCGGACTGACACTGGTCGTTTTCGCTTTCACGCTGGAACGCTATCCGGTTTTCTCCGTCGCTGCGGGGCTTGCGTTTGCACTCGGGCTCGCCATATCGCCGATCATGATCGCGTCGAATACGATTATCCACGACGCAAGCGACGAGTCGATGCTGGGTAAGATTTTCAGCTCGCTCGAAGTGGTGATGCATGTGGCATTTCTTTTATTCATGTTCGTCGCCAGCGCACTCGCGGAGATTTTTTCTCCCGGCGCGATCCTGATAACGGCAGGGGGCGTGGTATCGGCGCTCGGCGTCGCCACGTCTCTGATGCACAACCGGCTCCTTGCGCCGGCGAAAAACCTTTCATCTTCAAGCGTATGATCCGTCTCCCCGAACATAAACACTCGACTGAGCGCGCCGCGCTCAAGCGCGCGCCATTGCCGCAGAAAGCATACATACCGCTGAGCCAGCATATCGGCAAGCTCTGTGAGGCGCTCGTCAAGGCGGGAGACTGCGTCCGCGTTGGGCAGAAAATCGGCGGCCTGCGCACAGAGAGCGTCTACGCACCGGTGCACGCGTCGGTGTCCGGCACGGTCGTCGCGGTGCAGGACGCACCGCATCCGGTACTCGGCACCTGCCCCGCAGTGGTCATCGAGAGCGACGGCCGGGATGAGCACGAAGAATTCTGCGTCCGCAGCAGCGAGCAGGTCAAAAGACTCTCTCCGGATCAGATTCGCGCGCTCGTGTTTGAAGCCGGGGTCATCGGGATGGGCGGCGCCGCGTTTCCCGCGCACGTGAAACTTAATCCCCCCCGGCCGGTACAGACGCTGATTGTCAACGGCGCCGAATGCGAGCCGTATCTCACCTGCGATTTCCGCCTGATGATGGAGCGGCCTAAGGAGATCATGCTCGGCGCAGCGGTGGCAGCGCAGTGCCTCGGCGTAGAGAAGGTCGTTATTGCCATCGAAGACAATAAGGCGGAGGCAATCCGCAGGTTCCGCGAGGCGGTGGTCGGCACGCCGTACAAAGTCGCTGTGCTCAAATCCGCGTACCCGCAGGGCGGAGAAAAGCAGATTATCAAGACCGTGCTCGGTACAGAGGTACCGCGCGGGAAACTTCCCTTTGAGGTTGGAGTCGTCGTGCAGAACGTCGCGACCGTCCAGGCAATCTACGAAGCGGTGTTTACCGGAAAACCGCTGTATGAGCGCGCTGTTACCGTGACGGGCAATTGTTGCGCGCAACCGGGCAATTTCCTGGTACGGGTGGGGACTCCGATTCAGGACCTGATTGCACTGTGCGGACCGCTGACGCATGAGCCGGAGAAGATTCTTATCGGCGGGCCGATGATGGGCATTGCCCAGCATACGTCGCTGGTGCCGGTGACCAAGGCGACGTCGGGAGTGGTCCTCTTAAGCGGCAGAGAAGCACATAGACAGGAAGAGGAAATGTGTATCCGCTGCGGCGCGTGTCTGCGCGCCTGTCCGATGAACCTGCAACCCTGCTCCATCAACATGGCGTCGATCAGGGAGCAGTGGAGCGTGGCAAAGGCCTACAGCGCTGCAGATTGCATCGAATGCGGAGTGTGCAATTATTCCTGCCCCGCGCGCCGCACGATCACCCAGTCCGTGAAGAGGGCGAAGATGGAGCTGAACAAATGAAATTTTCCGTAAACGATCTGCTGCGGTATTCGCTGGTGCTTGCCGTCATCTGCGCCGGGGCGAGCGCGTCGCTTGGATTCGTGCATGCGGTGACCAAAGACCGCATCATCGCGCAGGCGCGCGCCGAGGAGAACAGCAGTCTCCAGGAGGTCATGCCCGGCGCGGTAACCTTCGAACCGGTCACCCAGGGCGAGGAAATTTTCTATTACAAGGCGCTGGCTGCCGATAGCACCGTCATCGGCTACTGTTTCAAGGCGCAGGCAAAAGGGTACTCCAGCGTCATTGAGACCGTGGCAGGCATGCTGCCTGACGGAACGCTTACTGCGATCAAAGTCCTCAGCCAGAACGAGACCCCGGGGCTGGGCACGCGCGTCAAAGAAGAATCGTTTACGTCTCAGTTCAAAGGGTTGTTCGACGTATCCGGCGTGCACACGATTGCCGGAGCCACCATCTCGTCGCGGGCAGTGATTTCTTCTGTCAGCGCCCGCGCACGGGAAATCAAGGAAGCAATGCGCCATGGCGGATAAAGTTCAGAACGCGCGAAAAATGTATGTCGTCAGTCCCAGTCCGCATATGCAGACCAGGGATTCGGTTACGAGGATCATGTGGACGGTGGTCATCAGCCTCGTGCCTGCCGGCGCTGCCGGGGTGCTCCTGTTTGGCGCGTCAGCTTTCTGGATTATCGTCGCGGCGGGTATCACCGCGGTTCTGACCGAAGCCGGTTTACAGATCGCGATTAAGCGAAAAGTGTGCGTTCGCGACGGGAGCGCTTTGATCACGGGATTGCTTCTTGCGTACAACCTTCCTCCCGAGGTGCCCTTGTGGCTGCCGATTATCGGTTCGTTCGTGTCGATCGCCCTGGGTAAGCAGATTTTCGGCGGGCTGGGACAGAATATTTTCAATCCGGCGCTGGTGGGGCGCGTATTTCTCATGGCGTGCTGGCCGCGGTATATGACGACGTTCGTGCGGCCGTATGACACGGTCGCCTCCGCGACGCCGCTGGCGGCGGTGCGCGAAGGAAAGATACTCGATCACCTGACCACGCTCGATCTTTTCCTGGGCCGCAGGGGAGGATGTATCGGCGAGGTCTGTATTCTCGCGCTCCTTATCGGCGCGGCGATTCTGTTCGCGAGAAAATACATTTCCTGGCATATACCCGCGTCGTATCTAGGAACAACGGCGGTCCTGGTCTTTGTGTTCAGCGGCACGGGATTATTCTCCGGAGACTGGTTGTTTCATCTTCTGACAGGCGGGCTTGTGCTCGGCGCGTTCTTCATGGCGACCGATTATGTGACGTCGCCTCTGACGCAGAAGGGGCAGCTTTTCTTCGGTGTCGGCTGCGGCGTGTTGACTGTGGTGATCAGGCTCTGGGGCGGGTATCCCGAGGGTGTATCGTACGCGATCCTGATAATGAACGCCGCGACGCCGATTATCGACCGATTTACCCGTCAGCGCGTGTACGGAGCGCCCCAAAGGCAGGCTGCATGAAAAACTTTTTCCCGGAATTCTGGAAGGGTATCATCAAGGAGAATCCGACGTTTGTCCTGATGTTGGGGCTTTGCCCGACGCTGGCAGTGTCGGTGAGCGTCATCAATGGCATCGGCATGGGGATTGCCGCGACCTTTGTGCTGGTGTGTTCGAATATCATCATCTCTCTGCT
>CAZDUF010000002.1:0-5244 GCA_964508555.1 uncultured Planctomycetales bacterium | reverse complement strand
TTCCCGCTAAAGTGCGTATCCCGTGTTTTATCGTGGTGATCGCGACTTTTGTGACGATTGCCGAGCTTTTGATGAAGGCGTACAGCCCGGCGCTTGACCGCGCGCTCGGCATTTACGTGCCGCTCATCGTCGTGAACTGTGTTGTACTGGGCAGGGCAGAGGCTTTTGCGCAGAAAAGCGGTGTGGTAGATTCCTTGTTCGACGGCGTCGGCATGGGAATCGGTTTCACGCTGGCGCTCGTATTGATATCTGCAATCAGGGAACTGCTGGGAGCGGGGACCCTTTTGGGCATTCCGGTAACCGGGAGGGTGGAGCCGGCATTCATGTTTGGCATGCCGTCGGGAGCGCTGCTGGTTATCGGACTGCTCATGGGATTCTTTAACCTGCTCAAGAAGGGCGAACAGTGAACCCCGCTGAATTCTTGACGATTTTTATCTCTTCGGTATTCGTGTACAACGTTATCCTGTCGCGTTTTCTCGGCGTCTGTTCCTTTATCGCCATTTCCAAGGAGACCAAGCCCGCAGTCGCGATGAGTTTCGCCGTGATGTTCGTCATCACTATGTCGTCGATGATCACCTGGGCGATCTATCGTTTCCTGCTCGTGCCGTTTCATGTGGAATATCTGCGCACGATTTCGTTCATCCTGGTGATTGCCTCGTTTGTCCAGCTCGTCGAGATGGTGATCAGGAAGACGATGCCGGCGATGTACCGTTTCTTCGGGATCTATCTGCCGCTCATTACCGTCAATTGCGCGGTACTTGGCGTTGCTGTTTTGAATATCGATATGTTTTTCCTGAAGGGTAAGGCGGTGCCCGGAAGTTTCGTCTATTCCGTGTTTCAGGGCATCTGCGTGGGGATCGGGTATCTCGTGGCTATGTTGCTCATGTCCGGTATCAGGGAGCGGCTTGATTTTTGCGACGTTCCGAAGGCAGTCCAAGAGCTTCCGCTTGCGTACGTGATCGCCGCCATTATGAGCCTGGCGTTTATGGGATTTAACGGATTTAAATTCTGAGATGGATATTCTCATTCCGGTCATCATCCTTGGCTCCCTCGGTCTTCTCTTCGGACTCGGCCTTGCCCTGGCTTCGAAAAAACTACACGTCGAAACAGATCCCCGGCTGGATATGATACATGGCCTCCTGCCCGGTTCGAACTGCGGTGCCTGCGGCGGAGCAGGTTGTTTCGGTTTCGCCGAGAGCGTGTTAAGCGGCAAGCTTCCGATTACCGCCTGCCGCGTCAGCTCTCATGAAGCTCACAAAAAGATCGCCGAGCTCCTCGGACAGGATGTGGAAAAGAGCGTCAAGAAAGTCGCTGTCGTCCATTGCTGCGGCGGTACGAAGGCTCTGGATAAATATCTCTATGAGGGGATAAAGGAGTGCGTTGCCGCGGCCGCCCTGCACGCAGGGTATAAGGCCTGCAGGTATGGATGTCTGGGTTTCGGCACCTGTGTAGCGGTATGTCCGTTCGGCGCGATAACCATGGGGCCGGACCGTTTGCCCGTTGTGGATGACGGCAAATGCACGGGGTGCTCGAAGTGCGTGCTGGTGTGCCCGAAAAAGATCATCGCGCTCTGGCCAGCGGCGCAAAGAGTATACGTGGCGTGCTGTTCGCACGACACGGCAAAGGATACGCGCGCTGCCTGTTCTGCCGGATGCATTGCCTGCAGGATGTGCGAAAAGGCGTGTAGATTCGGGGCAATCCGCGTGGTCAATAATCTCGCGGTCATCGACGAAACAAAATGCACCCAGTGCGGAGAATGCGTCAAGGTGTGCCCGGTTAAGGTAATCAGGATGAAATCTTCGGGGGGTCTTTCGTGAATCTGGCTGTCTTTGCGTCCGGTAAGGGGAGTAATTTCGAGGCGATCATGCAGAGCGTCAAGAGCGGTTTCTTGCGCGTGAGCGTGCCGCTGGTCGTCTGTGATACTCCTGAAGCCGGGGTTCTCAAACTCGCGGAAAAAGAGGGCGTGGAGACCGCGCTGTTCAACCGCGGTGATTTCGCAAGCAGGAAGGATTTCGAAGCCGCGATTCTGCAACGCCTGCACAGCCGTGCGATCGACGCCATTGCCCTCGCGGGATTCATGCGCATGCTCTCGGCGGAATTTATTTCCTCCTACCGCAACCGCATCCTGAATATCCATCCGGCGCTTCTGCCGAGTTTCAAAGGCTCCGACGCCATAGCCGACGCGTTCGCCTACGGGGTGCGGCTCACCGGCGTGACCGTGCATTTCGTCGATGAAGAAATGGATCACGGCCCGATCATCCTGCAGCGCCAGGTCGCGGTCGAGCCGCAGGATACCGTTGAGACGCTTGCGGCGCGCATCCATGAAGTCGAGCACGAGCTGTATCCGCACGCGCTCAAATTGTTCTCCGAAGGAAGACTGACGATTACGGGAAGGAAAGTGGAGATAACTCTTTAAGGTGTCTTGGCCCCTTCGAACAGCGAAGGAAGATTGATCGTCAAGTTCAGTCCGCTCACCGCGTTTCGCAAGCCCACCATATCCACACCGGTATAATCATAAATATCGAGCGTGTACGCGATAATCTGGCGGATTTCCCTGTCGATGTCCGCGGTTGAGGCGACTTCGGGTTTCTGGAATTTCGTCTTGATGCGCTGCTGGATTTGCCTGGTGAGGAATTCATCCATGGTAATGTCGCGGTAATTGATACCCAATCCCAGTTCGTCGCCGACAATTTCGGCGGAGACGAGCGAATCCTGGATGATGCGGTGGTAGAATTCGCTCCATGACAGGAGCTCGTAGGAGACTTTCTTGAGATCGTCGTGGTGGATGATTTCGTGGATGACGAAGCCGTTCTTCGTGTCGGCGATCACCAGGCTGAAAAACTCGAGCGTTTTTTGCTTTTCCTTGTCAAGGCTGAACACGACCCTGCGCAGGACCTTCCAGACGTTGTTGATTGATTCGGTTGTTTCCTTGTTATAGGACATCTCCTGGATTCTTTCGACCTCCGGAATGGGTTTAATGCCGTAAGCGACGTTTAAATCCTTGCCGTCGAACCAGACGTCGTTCTGTTCGATCGAAAACCGCTCCACATATTTCTCGGGTTTGTCGGATTTTGAGAGCAGGTCGGAGAGGGGGACGTAGATCCAGAGCGTGCGGTCAAGCAGCGTCGCCTTGACGTGCTGGCCGTACTCTTTGAGCATGATGTCTTCGATCGACCGCTCAATGTTGGCTTCATGGTAGGTCGCCCGGGTGGACGAAGAGCAGCCGGAGGAAAGAAAAACAAGCAGCGCGCTAAGCAGTAACGCGCTGCTTGCCGAATTCTTTAAAGATAGCTTCGATCTCATCGTAGTCCAGTTCTTCCTTTGCCACGAGGTCTTTGGCAAGGCGGTCAAGGAGCGCAATTTCCCGCCTGAGCACATCATCGACCTCGCGCAGGCATCCCTGCAGGATGTCCTGGACGTCCGCGTCGAGCGCTGCCTTGGTACTGTCGGATATCATGGATGAGCGGGAATAGAAACTGTAGTCGGAGAAAAGGCCGAAGTTACCCAGGAGTCCTGATTTACCCATGCCCCAGCGCCAGGCCATGCTATGCGCGGTATACATGGCTTGGGCAAAATCAGAATCGACGCCGGCAGTGGTTATGCCGAATTTGATCCGCTCGGCGGCATATGAGCCAAGACACGTTTTGATCCTGCCCAGCAGCTTCTCCTTGTCGCGGATGAAGATTTCCTCGCGCTCCGGAGTCCAGGTCACGCCGCCGGTGTGTCCCCGGGGCGTAATGGTGATTTTGAATACGTCCTGCGTCGGCACGAGCAGGTAGGTGATGATGGCGTGCCCCGCTTCATGATAGGCGACCTGCCAGCGTTCCTCTTCGCGGTACTTGACGCGGCGTTTGATGCCGAGCTCAATGCGCTCCCGCGCGTCGTTGATGTCCTTCATGATAATCGCTTCGCGCCGGTGACGGATCGCGATGAGCACGGCTTCCTGCACGATGTTGGCGATTTCGGCAGGGGAGTTGCCGACGGTGATGCGCGCGAGCCTGTCGACTTTCACCGTGGCCGGATCGAATTTGACCTTGCGCAGATAATAGTCGAAGAGTTTCTCGCGGTCCTCGAGGTTTGGCAGGTCGACATAAATCTTGCGGTCAAATCTTCCCGGACGCATGAGCGCCTGGTCGAGGTTTGACTGCAGCGCGTTCGTCGCCCCGATGATGACGATATTGTGTTCTTTGCTCTTGAGGCCGTCCATTTCCACGAGCAGCTGGTTGAGCGTGGTATTGTGCTCGGTGGTGCCGCCAAACCCGGCGTCCAGCGCGCGCTGCGCGCCGACCGCGTCAAGCTCATCGAGAAAGATGATGCATCCGCCATGGTACTCGGCCATGGTGCGCGCCTTCTTAAAGAGCGAACGGATGCGGCCGGCTCCCACGCCGACGAACATTTCGACGAACTCAGAGCCCGACATGGGGATGAAGGGAAGGTTCGCCTCGGTTGCGATGGCTTTTGCCAGATAGGTCTTGCCGCAGCCCGGAGGGCCGAGCATAAGGATGCCGCGCAGAATTTGCCCGCCGATCTTTTGTACCGCGGCGCGGTCGGTAATCAGGCGGACGACTTCCAGTGCTTCCTGTTTTGCCTCGTCCATGCCGATGACGTCGTCCCAGGTGACTTTGAGCTCTTCCGAGGCGACTGCTTTCTTGGTGTGCTGGGTAAACGACTGCGCCCCGCGCTGCATGAATAGCCAGAACCACATGAACGTATAAATGACCCCGAAGAACAGCGCCATGACTATCTGCTGATAGAGCTGAAACGGGAACATGGCGAGCGCCGACTGGCGCAGGTAGGATTCCGTTTCGTTCCAGGCGCGCAACCCGATGACGACAAAAAAGATCAGGGATATCAGCAGTCCGGTGAGCGCGGTGATGATAATAATTTTGATCCAGTGCAGGCGTAACAGAAGCTTCAATTTTTTCCAATTCATCGGATTCTGAGCCATGTGATTTCCTTTTTATCGGGTAAGAAGTATCGTCTCGGTTGGATGACTAAATTCAGCATTTAGACTAGCACACAAGCGAAAGAGCGTCAACTAAAATGGCCGTCTCCTGCGCGCCAAAAGGGCTTGACGGCTCAAATAGCGCGGGTATAATAAGGACACTTTTACGGGATAGTGTATCGGCCAGTTCAACCCCGGGGTTGGACTGCTTTAACCCCGGGGGTTGCCGGGGATGGAACCTAGAGGAGCGGATATGGCAATGATCAATATAGTTTTGGCGCGCGAGATTCTTGATTCGT
>CAZDUF010000001.1:12178-40107 GCA_964508555.1 uncultured Planctomycetales bacterium | reverse complement strand
TGGTATTTTTACGAGCGCTTGCTTCCTGGGACGGTACTCCGGCGGCGTATCTGAAGATCGAGGCGCGCTCGAACGACACCTACCTTTTTTACGATTCGCTGGAGCGTGACTCAGTGGTGATAGCATGGTTTTTACTCCTGCTGTTTACTGTGCTGTTCTCGAGTATCATGCTTTGGATCGTGCGTCCGCTTCAGAAGATAACCGCGGCCTTGGCAGTCGCGGACATCCGGCCGCTCAAGACATTACTGCTCTCCCGAACGGAATTCGGCGACATCGCGTGTCTGATCCGTGATTTTCTCCATCAGAAGAACGTGCTTCAGAAGTCGGAAGAACATTACCGCATGCTGGTCGATAATATCCGCGATGTCGTGTTCCGGCTGTCCCTTGACGGTGTCATTCAGTATGTCAGCGCAAGCGTGTCGTCGCTGTATGGCTACCGGCCGGAAGACGTTATTGGGAAGCCGTTCGGAGCCGTGCTGGTGAGCGGGCAGGAGAAAAAAGCGCAGGAAGCGATGGCCAGGGTGATTACGGGCGCCGACGTGAAATATCTGGAGTTACTCGTCCGGACAGCTTCCGGCGCCGAAGTGCCGGCAGAGGTATACGCCGCGCCGGTCAGGGAGAACGGCAAGATCGTCGCTGCTCAGGGCGTTCTGAGGGACATTACCGAAAGAAAGAAGAGCGAGAAGCGGGATAAGGAGTATATCCAGAGAATACAGGCAGCCAACAGGGAACTGGACAACTATACCTATATTATATCGCATGACCTGCAGGAACCTTTGCGTTCTATCGATGCTTTTGCGAAGTTTCTCGAGCAGGATTATCAAGAGACGCTCAGCGATCAGGGCAAAGGATACATACAGCGTATCCGGGCCAATTCCGCCCGGATGCAGGAGCTGATTGAGGACCTGTTGAAGATATCGAAGATAGAGCGCGTGAATAATCCTCAGGAGGAGGTTGCGAGCGCCTCGCTCATCGACGAGGTCAAAGCGCGTCTTGATTTTACGCTCGGGCAGCGCCGCGCGCGCATTGAGGTGCGGACGCCGATGCCGCTGATTGTCTGCGACAGGCTCAGGATGCTTGAAGTGTTTCAGAATCTGATAGTGAACGCCGTTAAGTTTAACGATAAACCTGAGCCTCTGGTTGAGATCGGTTGCCGGCGGGCGGGAGACGACTGGGAGTTCTACGTCCGGGACAACGGCCCGGGGATCGAAGAGAGGTACTTTCAGAAGATCTTCGAGATATTCCAGCGTCTGCACCGCAGGGAAGACAATGACGGCGTGGGCGCGGGATTGACCATAGCGAAGAAAATCGTGGAGATGCACAAGGGAAAGATTTGGGTGCAATCCAGGCCCGGAGAGGGAGCGGTTTTTTATTTCACGATCCCGGCGATTACCGTGATTTCGTCCGCGGACGCAGGCGTCCACCACGCGACGCGATAGGAGAAAGACATGAAGATATCCGCAGCCGAGCTGATTTGTTTCCGGCTCATGGTTCTTGTCTGCATGAGTGCAGGCATGTGCGTTTCCGTTCTCGCTCAGGACGTGCAGCAGCCAAAGATACTGTTGATACACAGCTATCATGCCGAGTATGCTTGGGTGGCGGCAATAACTGACGGGGTGAGGAAGGCCGTCGAGGGGAAAGAGATACTTTTGGAAATATCGTATATGGATACCAAGAGGAACACATCTCAGGAATATAAGGTGGCAAAAGGGCGGGAAATGCGCGAGAAGATTGATTCCTGGAAACCGGATGTGGTGATTACGGCAGACGATAACGCACAGCTTTTTGTGGCGCAGCATTACGCGGGCAAAAAACCGTATTTCATTTTCTGCGGGGTCAACTCAGATCCTGCCGTGTACGGGTTTCCCGCTCTGAACGTGACCGGCGTGATCGAACGGCCGCAGTTTACCGCAACCGTCGAATTCCTCAAAGAGATCGTTCCGAACATCCGCAAGATTGCCGTTATCAGCGAAGACGACCCGACGTCGGTGGGGACCCTGAGCTTTATGCAGCAGGAGAAACCGGTGACGAAAATTCTCGGGTATCACGTTATTGGAGATTTCGAGGTGTGGAAGGAGCGGGTGCGCGCGTATAACGTCGATGCGGACGCCCTGTGTATCTATACCTACCACACCATCAAGGGGAAAGATGGCGGTATGAGCTTGCCGCCGAAGGAGATCATGGATTGGACGGTACAGAACTGCGGCATTCCGACAGTCGGGATGCTGGAGTTTGCCATTGAGGACGGTGTCCTGTGCGGAGTCGTTGAATCCGGATTCGAGCACGGATATGAGGCAGCCAAGATGGCCGTGGCGCTCATCGAGGGAGCAGATATCAGCACACTCCCTATCAAGAGGGCGGACGTCGGCCTGCGCATGCTCAACCTGACGACGGCAAGGCGGCTGGGTATCAGCATCCCGGAATCTGTTCTCGCGAGCGTCGACAGAATAATTGAATGACGACCCCAATGAAAAAGCATTGTATGCGGGTATTCCTCGGTGCCTGGATCATTGCGACCGCGGGTATGCCGCTGCCATCGGCGCGCGCTGATGAGCGGTACAAGATCGGCGTATTGGCGACACGCGGTCACGACGCATGCGCCAAAGAATGGGCGAGCACTGCGCGTTATCTCGAAGACAATATTCCGGGCAACACCTTCTTAATCGTTCCCTTGAATCCAGCCGACATTGAGAGCGCTGTGGCAGGAAGAAAAATAGATTTTCTTATTGTCAATCCCGCTCTGTATATCGAACAGCAAATGCTGCACAAAGCCCAGCGCATCGCGACGCTCGAGAGCCGCGGCGCGCGCGCCGGTGTGACTGTCTACGGTTCAGTCATCTTCACCCGGGCGGGCAATCAGCATATTCATACTCTGGCTGATCTTCGAAAAAAGCGGGTGGTTATTTCCGATGACCGTTCTTTTGGGGGATGGATCGTCGCGCTACGCGAACTGGAGGCTGCCGGTATCAATCCTGAACGGGATTTTGCCCAGCTTCGTACCGGCGTATTCCAGGATCAGGTGGTGTATGCAGTCAGAGACGGAGAGAGCGATGCCGGTATTGTCAGGACCGGAATACTTGAGCAGATGTCGCAAGAGGGCCGGATCGATCTCTCGGCCTTCAAGATTCTCCCCGCGTATTCCGGCCGCACTGAGGATTTTCCGTTTGTGACCTCGACGCGGCTGTATCCGGAGTGGACAATCGCGAAACTCGAGCACACGCCTGTCGCAGTTGCCAAGGAGGTCATGCGGCAGCTTCTGCACATTAATCCTGACGATCTTGCTGCGATAAACGGCAAGTACTGGGGATGGACTGTCCCGCTGAATTATCGTCTCGTGGAGGAGTGCCTCGAGGAAGTGCGCTGGGGTCCGTATAAAGATTACGGAAAGATCAGCATGAACAGCATCGTGCGACAGTACTGGCCGTGGATGGCGAGTATTCTCGTTTTATTGAGCGTCGTGATCTCGATTCTGGCGCGCAGCATGGTATTGAACCGCAGACTCAGGGTATCGAGGGCGGCTATGATGAACGAACGTAACCGCGCGCAACAATATCTCAATGTGGCGGGTGTTATGTTGATCGCGCTCGATACCCGGGCGCGGGTGACGATGGCTAATCCGAAGGCGTGCGAGTTACTCGGCTATTCGCAGGATGAGCTCGTTGGCAGGGATTGGATAGAGACGTGCATCCCGCAGGATTGCCAGAGCCATGTCCGTACAATCTTTCAGTCCCTTGTCAGCGGAGTCGAACAGGCGCACGAGCATGAAGAGAACGAAATAATAACCAAATCCGGCCAGAGGCGCCTGATTGTCTGGCACAATGCGCCCCTGCGCGACGAGCTGGGACGGCTGACAGGAACGTTAAGTTCCGGAGAAGATATAACCGAGCGGAAGAGGATGCAGCGGGAGCTCGACCGGCACGAAGCGTATCTGTCCCGCATCATGGAGGCGGTTGCGCATCCTTTTTATGTCATTGACGCAGATTCATACGAGATAAAATACGCAAATTCCATGGCGCGTAACAGCGCCTGCGCGGGGATGCGTACCTGTTATTCGCTGACGCACTGTCTGGATAAACCCTGTTCCGGCACGCATGTGTGCCCTCTGGAGCAGGTTAAAAAGACCGGGCAGCCAGTTATCGTCGAACACGTGCATTATGATACGTCTGGTAAACCCGTGGATGTGGAGGTGCACGGGTATCCCCTGTTTGACGAGGGAGGCAAGGTGATTCAGATGGTTGAATATTGTCTCGACATTACCGAGCGTAAAAGAGTGCAGCAGCAGCAGGAGCGGCTGCTGCAAAATCTTGAAGAGACTAATGCCATCATGGTCGGCAGGGAATTGCGTATGATTGAATTGAAACAGGAAATCAACCGCCTGCTCGCCTCACTCGGCAGGCCGCAGGCGTACGACACCTCGTTTGCCGGGCAGGTGGAGGAAGGAAAATGAAGATGCCGCAGGGACTGCGTTCGTATCAGGGGATGGTGTTGGCCGCTGGTATCGGTATGGCCGGATACGCCGTCCAGAAGGTGACCGGTTCGTCTTTCGCCGATCCGCTGTTGATCGCGCTGCTCGCGGGTATCGTCGTGGGAACGGCGATCGGAGCGGCACGCAAATCCGCAATCGGCCTTGACGCAGCCTGGCGCATTTTGATCCCCCCGGGGATTGCCTTGTATGCGCTCAAACATCTGAACTTTGTGAAGTATGCAAAAGTTGAATCCCGGATCTTTGTGCTGCTTCTGGCGATCATGCTTGTTTATTTCGGAACCATCTTCCTCCTGGGCAGGATTTTCAGGCAGAAACCGAAAACCACGTATCTCATTGCCGTCGGCTCTGCGGTGTGCGGCGCGTCGGCCATCGCCATGACGAGTTCCGCGGTTGAGGCAGAACCCGATGACATATCCGTGTCGCTGGTATCCGTGTCCCTGATCGGGCTGCTCGGAGTGTTCGTGATCGTTCCATTCTGCGCGTCTTTGCTCGGCATCTCGAATAAGATGTACGGTCTGTTGGCGGCATCGGTGCTGCAGTTTACCGGCTTCGTCAAGGCCGCGGTCTCCGCGATTCCGTTTCTCCAGGAAGAAATTCCCGCAGACCAGGTTGTATCTCTTGCACTCAACGTCAAGAGTGCGCGTTACCTCGGTCTGCTTGTAGCGATTCCCTTGTTCGCAAGTCTTGAGCGCAAAAGGTTGTCTGTGCCGTGGGCGGTGTGGGTGTTTCTGGTCGCCGGGTTGTTCGGCTCATGGCTGTCGCAGGCGCACGCGCGTTTTTACGGTGACACCGCGCTCCCGTTTATTACGCCGGTATATCAGATTACCTGGTCCGTGGCAATGGCAGCCATCGGATTGAGCGCGGACATTAAGAATCTCTTGTCAAACAGCGGTATTCACGCCTTGCTCATGGCGTGTGCCGGTTTTGCAGCGGCTATTGCGGCATTCTTTTGCGGGATACACCTGCTCTAGGAGCGGAGTTTGAGCGCATGAAAAATACGCGTCAGGCGGGGCTGGAGATTTCTGCGAACAAGGACAGCCTGCGGAACAAGATTATCGCGGGATCCGTGCTGATGATCGTCGTGCTCGGGGTGAGCATAACAAGCGTCACGCAGCATGCGCTTGAACGCGTTCTGGTGTCGCACGGGACCGACGCTGCGCTGACAAGGCAGATTCTGCGCCAGTTCATATTGACCGGCACGGGGATGACGATCGCAGGGATAGCGGCGGCAGTGCTCTTTTCGGTGTATTTCTCCCGCGTGATTACCGCGCCGATTGCCAAGTTGACGCACGGGGTGCTGGAACTGGCGCGCGGCAGGCGCGACGTAAGACTTGACGTTTCATCTCGCGATGAAGTCGGGAATTTAGCGCAGGCCTTTAACATCATGACGCAGGAATTGCGTGAGACGACGACCTCTGTGGATGTGCTGCACCGCGAGGTACTCCAGCGCAAGCAGGCCGAGGATAGGTACCGCAGGGGAGAGCTGTTTCTGACGAATGTCTTCACCGGGATCCAGGATGGGATCGTCGTCATGGACAAGGAGATGACCGTTATACGCGCGAACGCGACACTCGAAAAGTGGTTCCCACAGTCAGTGCCTCTTGTCGGGAAGAAATGCCATCAGGCATTCTACGGCCGGGAGTCGCTGTGCGCCGATTGTTATCTGCAGGATACCGTAAAGGGCGGCAAGACCTGTACGAAGACCATATTTCTTCCCGGCGACAACGGCGCTCCGGGCAAATGGCTTGAGTGTTCCAGTTATCCCCTGGTATTCGGGGAGACAGGACAGATTGAAGGCGTCGTCGAATACATGCGCGACGTCACCGAGCGTAAGAAGGTGGAAAAGGAAAAAGAGGGTTTTATCGCAGAGCTCAGGTCGCAGCAGCAGGTGCTTACCCGGCAGAAGGAAGAGCTGTTGAAGTCGCGCCAGGCCATGCAGAACGTGGCGAAGGATCTGTTGGTTTCCCGGGATGCGCTTGAACAGCAGCAGGCAGCCTTGCAGGGCATCAATAAGGAGCTCGACGATTTTACCTATATCGTGTCGCACGATCTCAAGGAGCCGCTGCGCTCTATCGACGCCTTCTCGAAGTTTCTCGAGAAAGATTGCGGTGAGGCTCTCGGCGCAGAAGGCACCGAATATCTTGCAAGGATCCGGGCAAACGCCTCCCGCATGCAGCGCTTGATCGACGATCTCCTGGAGGTTTCCCGCATCGATCGGAAGAAGAATCCTTTCGAGGAGGTTGCAATCGCCGATCTTATCGCAGAAGTCAGGGCCAGACTCGAGTATTCTATCCAAGAAAAGCAGGTTACGATTGCGGCCGCGCCGGAACTGCCGCGGGTTGTCTGCGACCGCGTGCGGCTGCTCGAGGTATTTCATAATCTCGTGTCGAATGCCGTCAAATACAACGATAAGAGTGAGCCGCGTATCGATATCGGTTGGGTTGACCGAGGCGCGGTATGGGAATTATATGTCCGGGATAACGGCCCGGGTATCGAAGAGCAGTACTTTGACAAGATTTTTCAGATTTTCCAGCGTTTGGGACGGAAAACCGACGGTGAAGGCAGCGGCGCAGGTTTGACCATCGTCAAAAAGATCGTGGAGATGCACAAAGGAAGAATCTGGGTAGAGTCGCGCGTCGGCGAAGGAACGACGTTCTACTTTACCCTTCCCAAGGCGCCGGCGGCCCCGGCCGCTGAAAACACGGGAGTATCATGTCCGCTCGACAACGTTTCCGGGTAACTGTCTCATTGACGGCCGCGATGACTGCCGTTCTGGCCGCGTCTGCGCTGCCGGACCCGGCATGCGCCGCAGCGCGGTATGACTGGGGTGCGTCTATACGGCTGCGGCATGAATACTGGAAGAACACGTTCGATTTTGACAACGATAAGCTCGATAACCGGAACTTTTTCCGGATCAAGACATCGCTCTGGGGAGCGGCATATCCTGATGAGCGCGCAGGGATCTTCATGAAACTGACGAATGAGAATAAAGCCTATACGTATTGGGGCGTGCAGTCAACAGGCGATAAGGACTATCGTTACGATATCAACGAGCTGGTCATCGATAATCTGTACGCGGATATAAAGAATATGTGCGGCGCGCCGGTTGATCTGCGCGTCGGAAGGCAGGATTTTCCCATAAGTATGTATGGCGAGGGATTCCTGATCGCTGACGGCACGCCGCGGGACGGCTCGCGCACGTACTATTTCAACGCGGCGAAGTTGGCATGGCACATCAGTGAGAAAGATGCGGTTGATTTCATTGCCCTCAAGGCAAGTAAAACCGACGACATCCTTCCCGTTGCCAACCGCCAGGACGGGGAGCAGATGCTCAACTACAGCGATGAGCATTCATTCCTGTTGTATCACACGAGTGACGCCATCGAGAGGCTGCGCTGGGAACAGTATTACATCTATAAACACGAGTCAGCAGACAGACCCGCTCCGTTGAGCGAAAAAGGCAACATCCATACCTGGGGCAGCTATGTGAAATACTCCCGGGAGCCGTGGACGCTGAGGGGACAGGCTGCATACCAGGACGGGAGCCTGGGGACCCGCGAGCGCCGAGCCTATGCCGGATATGCGTATCTTGACCGTGATTGGGAAGAGCTTTCCTGGTCGCCGCGGGTAAGCGCAGGGTATACCTATATGTCAGGTGACGACCGCGCGACATCGGCCTATGAAGGATTCGACCAGCTTTTTTCTACGTACACCTGGGTGTCGGAGCTCTACAATCTTTCCTATCAGGATGAGACCGGGACGTCGTACTGGACAAATCTTGGGATGTGGCGTCTGGCAGTGAGCGCGGCCTGCACGCAGCGTTTCAGGATAACGGCAGATTGCAGTTATCTGCGCGCAGAAGAAACCCGGCCGGGAGTGCATGCGTCATTTGGCGACGGAAAATCGCGCGGGTACCTGGGAAGGCTCAAGGGTGAGTACGCCTTTACGAAAACCGTCAACGGATATGTACTGGCCGAGTATTTTCAGCCAGGAGATTTCTACGCGGATAAAGCAGACGCCTCGGTATTCGTCAGGACGGAACTGCAGGTCGCGTTTTAACCAGGATGAATAAAGGGGGTTAGTATGACCGATGAATTAAAAATAAGAAAGATACTGCTCGTGGAAGATAATCCCGACGACATCATGATTATCGAACGCGCGCTTAAAGAAGCACGCATCGTTAACACCCTGACGATTGTGCGCGACGGCCAGGAGGCAATCGACTATCTCTGGCACCAGGGCGCCTATGCGCAGAGCGCCGACCGGGTTCCTCCGGCTTTGATTCTCTTGGACATTAACCTGCCGAAAGTCAACGGCCTCGACGTGCTCAAGAAGATCAAGGATGATCCTGCGTTCAAAAGAATACCGACTATCATGCTGACGATGTCAAAACGGGATGAAGATGTTTGTCAGGGCTACGCAAACGGATGCAACAGCTTCATTCAGAAACCGGTTGAGTTCGAGAAGTTTGTCGAAGTTGTCAGACAGATCGGCGTCTACTGGGGATTGATCAATATCGGGGTGACCGTCGAGGTCTGACGGCGCCGGAAAGCACACACTATGCGGATTCTGTTGATTGAGGACAATGATGACCACGCGCTGGTCGCCAAACGCGTGTTGAAACAGGCGGATGCGGCGTACGAAGTGACCTGGGTTCCCGAGGCGCGAGCCGCCCGCGATGCCACGGCGCGGGAGACGTATGACCTCGTACTGTGCGACTACCGGCTCCCTGACGCAAGCGCCCTCGACATTCTCAAAGAACTCCGCGGCAGCGGCTGTGACGTGCCCTTTATCGTGAGCACGTCTGCTGGTTCGGAGAAGATCGCGGTCGAACTTATGCAGGAGGGGGCATATGACTATATCGTCAAGGATGCCTCGTACGAGACCGCGCTCCCTGTCGTTATCCGGCGGGCGATGGAGAAATACGCCGCCAAGAAGGAGCGGGAGCGTCTGGAACGGGAACTCAAGGAGTCGAACAGGAAACTGCAGGAGATGTATGAAATAAAAAGCAATTTCACGTCCATGGTATCCCATGAGCTGCGCACGCCCCTGACGGCGATCAAGGAAGGCATCGGGCTCGTTCTCGACGGCGCCAGCGGCGGGGTCAGCGATAAACAGAAAGAGTTCCTGCTGCTCGCCCAACGTAACGTCGATCGGCTCAAACGCCTGATTGACGATATCCTGGATTTCGCGAAGCTTGAGTCCAAACGCATGAAGTTCTTTTTCAAAGAAGGCGCATTGGCTGAGACTATCGACGAAGTGTGCCGCGCGCAGCGCGTCGTCGCCGAAGAAAGAGGACTGTCCCTGACGACCGAATTTTCCGGGGAGGTGCCGCGCATTGCTTTCGACGGTGACAGGATCAGCCAGGTGCTGGTGAATCTGATCAGTAACGCTATTAAGTTTACCGAGAAGGGGGGGATTCGAGTATCCCTTACTGTGTCCGCGGACCAGCAGTTCGCCGTGATGACGGTTTCGGATACCGGTCCAGGAATCAAGCAGGAGGATATTCCGAAGCTCTTTCAAAAGTTCCAGCAACTGGACGCGGCTAACCGCAAACCCGGAGGCACAGGGCTGGGCCTGGCCCTGTGCAGGGAGATTATCGAGGCGCATGGAGGCAGTGTCCGCGTCGAGTCTGAGTACGGACGCGGGTCTGCGTTTATCGTGACGCTGCCCCTGAGGCGCCGCTGGAAAATTCTTATCATCGACGACGACCGGATCGTGCTCGAAGTATGCGAGAAGTTCCTGAGGAGTGATATCTGCGTCACGCTCTGTGCCTCAACCGGCAAGGAGGGATTGCGTATCGCGCATGAGGAAGTACCCGATCTTGTTATCCTGGACATGCGGCTGACCGACACCAGCGGCTATGAGGTTATGAGATTGCTCAAGTCGTCGGAAAAAACCAACCGCATCCCGGTGCTGCTCATGTCGGGGTATATCGAAGAATTCGAGAAATTCAAGAAAGAGCCGCACGGCGCTTCTGCCGTCTGGATTTCCAAACCGTTCGAGCGTGATGAATTCGTTCCCCGCATCAACGAGATGCTCGGGATCGCGTGAGCGTGACCGCGGCAAAGGAGAATGTCTATGGGAGCCAAGCGGGTACTGGTAGTTGATGACGAGCAGGATATCGTGGCTGCGCTGAAATTCCGGCTTGAGGCATCTGGGTATGAGGTCATCCCTTCGTATGACGGCGAGGACGGGCTCCAGAAGGCACGGTCCGTGAGCCCCGACCTTATTATTTCCGATGTCATGCTTCCGAAAATCGACGGGTATAAAATGTGCAGCCTGCTGAAGAAAGATTCCCGCTATGCCTCTATTCCCGTGATTATGCTGACGGCGCGGGCGCAGGAAAACGACAAACAAACGGGCGTTCAAGCCGGCGCAGACATCTACCTGACCAAGCCGTTTGAGTCCCACGTGCTCCTGACTCACGTCAGGCAGCTGCTCAAGGAGTCATGAACAGCATGAAAGACCGAGGGGCACTCGCCGATACGTTGGTGCGTCAGGGCATCCTGACCCGCGAGCAGATTGAGAAATCGCTCGAAGAGTCCCGGCGCACCGGGCTTCCGATAGAGACAGTGCTCTCGCAGTCCGGTTTGGTCAGCGAGGAGTCCCTGTATACCGCGCGCGCTGCGAGCCTGGGGGTCGCGTACGTAAATCTCAACAATATCATCGTTGAGCCGGATATCTTGAATCTTATACCTGCGGAACTAGCGCGGAAACATCGGGTAATCCCTTTGTTCAAAATCGGTTCGGCGCTTTCAGTGGCCATGGCTGATCCGCAGGATATTATTGCGCTGGATGAAGTCCGTTCGGCAAGCGGCGTTGACTCTGTGGATCCGGTATTGACAACCGAAGACGGGATTGCGCGAATCCTTGAGACTTATTTCGGCGAGCGCCAGGGCGTTGCCGGTGCCATCGGCGACATCAACCGGCCTGCCGGCTCTGCAGGAGTAAGACTCGACGGGACTGACGCAGCGCCGGTGGTCAGGATTGTTGATACCGCGATCGCGCAGGCCGTCAAGGAAAAGGCCTCGGACATTCACATCGAGCCGGAAAAGGACGGCGTGCGCATCCGTTTCAGGGTGGACGGGGTGCTGCGCGAAATCAATACCGTTCCCCGGGAGCTCCGCGATGCTCTTATCTCGCGGGTGAAGATTCTTGCCCGCATCGATATCGCCGAGACCAGGAAACCCCAGGACGGCAGGATACGTCTGCAGGTCGGCGACAAGGATCTGGATATCAGGGTTTCGACATTCCCTACGATTCACGGAGAGAATCTGGTGCTCAGACTGCTCGATAAGACCGCGCTGGTGCGGGGCTTTGAAGATCTTATGTTTTCATCAGCCAACCTCACCGGGTTTGAGCGACTTATCCGGCAGCCGCACGGGATCGTGCTTGTTACCGGACCGACGGGAAGCGGGAAGACCACGACCCTCTATGCGGCGCTGGCGCGCATCAGTTCGCTTGAGAAAAATATCGTCACCATCGAAGATCCGGTCGAATACGAGCTCCCCCTTATCAGGCAGACGCAGATTAACCCCAAAGCAGACATTACCTTTGCCAACGGCTTGCGCTCCATCCTCCGGCAGGATCCTGACGTGATCATGGTCGGAGAGATCCGCGACCGGGAGACGTCGGAGATCGCGATCCAGGCGTCCCTCACCGGGCATCTGGTCCTTTCCACACTGCATACCAACGACGCTCCGACGGCACTCACGCGTCTCATCGATATGGGAGTAGAACCCTTTCTTATCGCCAGTTCTGTCACCGGCGTGCTCGCGCAGCGGCTGGTGCGCGCGCTGTGTCCGGCCTGCAAAGAACCGTATCAGCCGGGTGACGATATTCTCCAGAAGGCGGGTTTATCCGCCGGTGACGTCTTGTATCGCGCCAGGGGTTGCGTTCAGTGCAGGATGAACGGATACTCGGGCAGGTTTGGCATCGCGGAGCTTTTGCTGGTCGACGACGATGTCCGGAGCATGATTAATGCGAAGAGGCCGGCGGAGGAGATTCGCAGGTACGCGCAGGATGCAGGCATGGTCACGCTTCTCGAAGACGGATTGGACAAGGCGCGGCGCGGGTTGACGACGCTGGACGAAGTCATGCGGGTGACCGTGAGCGGCCTATGAGTACGTACCGGTATAAGGCATTGGATAAGAGCGGGAATATGCGCTCCGGGCTGATGACGGCGCAGACGGAGAAGGATGTCGCAGCGTCCCTGAAAAGCATGGGCTGCGCTCCGGTTGCGGTCCGCAGGTCAGGTCTCTATGACCGTCTCCTCAGCTATTTCGGTTCGTCGCGGATCAGGGCATCCGACGTGAGATTGTATACCGAACAGCTCGCAGCGCTGCAAAAGGCGGGCATCCCGATAACGGTGAGCCTCAAAACGATTCACGACAGCGTCGCTGAGCGCAATTTTCAGGATATGATTGCCTCTGTGCTGCGGGACATCGAAGAAGGCAAGAGTCTGTCAGCAGCACTCAACGGATATCCCGAGGTTTTTAAGCCTCTGTACGTGAGCGTCGTGCGCAGTTCCGAGGCCGCAGGCACTCTGGGCGAAGGGCTGGAGCGGCTTGCCGCGCTCGCATCGTATGAGGAAAGAATCGGTTTGCGTATCAAGACCGCGACCCGCTACCCGTTGACGGTCCTTGGTGCGGCGCTCTTGGGATTCATTATTCTGATCGTCGCGGTCGTCCCGCGATTTGCGAGTTTATATGCGCAATCGGCTGCAGATCTCCCTCTGCCGACCAGGGCGTTGCTTTTTATTCACGGGGCGCTGACATCGGCGTGGTGGCTGCTCGCGGCAGGCATCGCATCCGGGGTTTACGCGGCGCGGATTTTTGTCCGCTCAACCCAAGGGAGATTCTTCTGGGATACGGTGAAACTGCGCGTGCCTGTGTGGGGTCAGCTCGAGCTGAAACTTGCGATGTCGAGGTTCAGCCGTGTTTTTGCAGCGCTCATCAGAAGCGGCGTCGATTTGTTCAGCGTACTGGATTTAACGGCCGAGGGTGTCGGCAACAGCGCCGTATCAAAAGTTATCGCCGGGCTCAAAGCCAGTGTCAGCGAGGGCAAGGGGTTGTCCGCGCCATTGCGCTCCTCAGGGGTATTCCCGCCGATCGTGACGCAGATGATCGCGACGGGCGAGCAGACCGGTAAACTCGACGACGTCCTGTCGCGCCTGTCGCAATACTACGATACGCAGGTCGAGTATATGGTTGATAACCTCACCTCCATGATCGAGCCGGTGTTGATTCTCATCCTGGGGTGTCTTGTTCTGGGCATGGCGCTGGGCATATTCTTGCCGATATGGAACCTGTCGCATCTGTTTGGTCTGGGCGCATAAGAACAGCCGGAGTACTCGCCGGCATACCGAAAGGAGAACGGGAATGAGGAGACGCACAGGGTTTACTCTGATCGAACTGGTCATGGTGATTGTGATACTCGGCGTGCTCGCCGCGGTAGCGCTCCCCAAATTCTTTGATCTTCAGTCAAGCGCCAAGGTGTCGGCTGAAAAAGGGGTGGTCGGCGGCGTGCGCGCCGGCATCAGCACGTATTATGCGAATCAATGCGCCGCAGGAAGCTGCGCCTATCCGTCGTCTCTGGATTCGGCAAGCGTGGGCGCGTGCAACTCGACCAATGCCTGTTTCACGACCGTGCTTTCGCAAGGCGGTATCGTTTCCGACTGGACCAAGGCAAGTTCGACGACGTACACCGGCCCGTCAAGCACAACCTATACGTATACGAGTGGCACCGGATCGTTTCAGTAAACAGGGTTTTACCCTGGCTGCGGCCGTCATTCTGATTGCCTGCGCATCGCTGACGGTCTTGGCAGTAACGAGCAACGTGGTCGGGCGCCATGCGCAGGTAGAGATGCGGCGCGCGAGCGCGCAGTGCGCGTATTCGGCACAGGCGGGCATTCAGACGGCGCTGTACTGGTACCGGTACAGGGATGCAAGCGGCAACGGTTACTTCTCGCTCGGGCAGGCGAGTACCGAGGGAGGTAATTATTACGCGCTGTCAGCAACGGCTGCGGACTGTCTGATCGTCAACGTATCGGGAGCGTATATCGGCGGCTCATCAAACCGCTACCTGTACGGCGTTACCGTACAGAACGCAACGAATTCGAAAACCATTACGATTGACCGCATGGTGGTCACGTGGAATAATTCACGCAAGCTGCAATACGTGGTAATCAACGGGACTGCGGTGTATTCGGGAACGGCGTCGTCGCCCGCAAGCATTGACATCAGCAATTTCACGCTCAACACGAGCGCGACCTCGTATCCGGTGACGTATCTGCGTTTTAGCAACAGTATGAGCGGGTCGGTTATCAGCATCACTTTTCTTATGACTGACGGTTCGAGCAGGACGGTTCAGGTGCACCCGGCGTCTCAGACGGCTGTATTTTCTCTTGAGGCAACAGGAAAAAGGACGGATGCGGTCATCTCGCGTACGTTTCGCGCCGATTACAACGCATTGACGTCAAAAATCATCGCGTACCGTGAACGTAACGCCCGGCTTCCGTAACGCAGGATTTACGCTGATGGAGCTGATCATGACGATGGTGGTCATGGGGTTGGCGTGCATGCCCCTGGCATTGTTAATCCGCGGGCACATTGATGCCGCACAGGCCAGCACACGCACGAACGCAGCCGTGCATCTTGCCCGTCTGGAGATGGAGACGGTCAATGCGCTCTCCTTTGGCGCGGTGACCTCTTCCCAGCATGCAAAGTATCGCGGGTTTCCGTATGACGTCTACCGGAGCGTATCGTATGTGTATGGAAACGATGCGGCTCCGGAAGCGCTCAAGAAAGTGATTGTTGAGGTGCGTCCATCCGGCGAGAAAACGCCGGTTGTCAGTCTTATTACCTATATTGCGCGCAATGTCGCCTATGGACCGTAAGAGTTTTTCAGGGTTTACCCTGATTGAGTTGATCATGACCATGCTGGTTGCCTCGGTGCTTGCCGGTACCGGGGCGTATCTGCTGGTGGGTCTTGTCTATGACAGTGTTGCTACTCCGAATAAACTCATTGTCGGAGTAGTCGCCGACGATGTTCTCGATGCTGTCACCGAAGGGACTGCCCAGGCAGGAGGGTTGCGCTGGGCGACAAATCTCACTGCTATCTCGGCTACTTCAGTCGCGTATCGGGAAGCCGACGGCCACAGCGTGGTTTTTTCCTGGGATTCCTCGGCACGGAGAATATATTGCTCAGTCGACGGCAACGCATCCACACCGGTCCCGTCGTACGTGCCGAAGGACGTGTTCGTTGACCGTGTGGGCTCAAACCCGATTTTTTCCTATTTCGACGCAAACGGGTCGGCGACCGCGGATCCCAACGCGGTCCGCAGAGTAGAGATGCAGTTTGCGGCACAGAGCGGCAGCGGTAAGCGCGAGGATTGGCAGTATGCATCGGCATATCTGTCCGGGATCGCGGTAAGAAAATTTCAATAGGCGGTATTCATGATGAAATCATTCGCGTCTCAGGAAAGGCCGGTACTGTCAATAGAATGCGGCACTGCCGGCCTCGTGCTCGCGCTGGTTGTCCGCGCGGAAAGCAGCGCGCGGCTGGAAGCGGCTGAACGGGTACAGCCCGGGGATACCGTTGACGATTTTTCGCGTACCGTGCGCTCTTTTTTACAGAAACAAAGTCCGGCGCCGCGCGACGCCGTGCTCACGTTCGGCGATACCGATGCCGTTTCGTTCAAATACGTGACACTGCCGGTGTTGCCTCGAAAAGAACTGCGACAGGCAGTCGAGTGGCAACTGCGTGACAGCGCTGCGTACGATCCCGAAAAAAAGATTGCGGATGTCCGTCTGGTGCATGAGGCAGCCGGCCCGGACGGCGCGAGAACCTATACCTATCTGTGCACGCTCTTTGAGCGGGGCAGCGTTGAGAAGGCGCTTACGGCAGTACGCGGCTGCGGATTGAGACTCCGGTACGTCACCGCAGCCCCCTGGAATTATTCATTTTTCATTGCCGCGCGGGGAAAGACGGCAGGCGCGCAAGCGGTTCTGGATATCGGCATGCATCTGTCGACGTTAACATTGTTCCGCCGGGGGCATCCGGCATTTATCAGGAATCTTCCCTTCTCATGCAATAAATTCTCCCGTGCTCTGATCGGGGTGTTGCAGACCGGAAACGGGCGCATTGAGCTCGATGAGCTAGCCGCAGATACCATCCGGGATACCGTGGGAATCCCCGGAGATGAGACGGTTATGGTGCAGGAGAATGTCCGCGCGCAGGATGTTGTTTCACTGCTGCTGCCCGCGCTTGAGAATATCGTCAAAGATATCAGGCGTTCGTGCGAATACTTTGTATCGCACTTTGACGGCGAGCCGCTTGAGACGCTCTATCTTTCCGGCAGGGGCGCATCAATTAGGAATCTCGATGCGTATCTTTCCCGTGAGCTGGGGCTGCCTGTTGCCGCGGTCGAGGTGAGGTCGGCAGGACACTCACACGGCCGCATACCGCTGAAGACAGAATACCGTTCCGCAGTTTGCGCGGCACTCGGCGACGGAAAGGAGTTTGACATCCTGCCGCTTGCCATGCGGGAAAGGCACCGCGGCACCCTGAAGCATATGCGCCTGAAGCCCGTCATTGCAGGAGCAGCTGTATTTTGCCTGTGTCTCTGGGGATTGTCCGTTTTTCAGGAGCGCGGCTTGCGGCAGGAGTTGCAGGCGTACCGCGTTCAACTGGAGATGCTCTCCGGCATCAAAGAGCTCAAGATGCACAATGATATCCGGGAGCAGCTGCTTGCGAAACTCAAGAAAGGCAGTATGCCGGCTGACGAGGTTCTTTCCGTATTGACGGTGGTTGTTCCCGAGGGCATCCTGCTCGATCAGGTGCATGCCGATTGGGAACGTAACAGCATGACGCTCAAGGGAAGTACGAATCGCAGTCCGGCTGAAATCCCCGCGCTCGTATCCGATCTTATCACAGGTATCAATCAGTCGGGAATTCTTTGCGAGGCGCGTCTTGTCTGGTCCCGCACTGCCGACGACGGCAGGCATGAATTCGAGGTGAGTTGTGCGTTCAAAGGGAAGTGATCTGCGGCGCCGTATACTCCGCACAGCCGGCACGCGCACCGCGCTTGTGAAAGGTATTATCCTGTGCTGCGCCGCGGCTGTTTCGCTGAGTTTTCTGTTGTCCGCGCGGACGCGGGTCTCCCGTATCAGGAAAGAGGTTGCGGAAGCGCGGGAGCGTCTGTCGGATGTGGAAGGGATTATGCGGCCGCAGCAGTCGTCGCAGCTGGCCAGGCGGGCGCTTCAGACGCGGGCGAACATATTAGACGCCGCGTTTCCCGGCGATCAGGCACAGACGCTGCGCGCGCTCGCAGAAACAGCGCAGAAGGTACGCATAGAGCTGGTGTCCGTCAGGCCGCAGCCGGAATATCCGGTGCTTGGGGAAAGCGGCAGTCCAATGAGCGTCGACGGTTTGAGTCTCAAGACGGTCAGGGTGAGTCTTGAGATGCGTTGTCCCTATCAGGATATCGTGCGGTATCTGAGCGACCTGAGGACGCAGATCGCGGCGTATTTACAGGTCGAACGTTTTTCCGTTGATAAACCGGCGCCGCCTGAGACGCAGTTGCACGCCGTACTCGAGGTCAGCATCTATCTGTTGTCGCGCAAAGAGAGGGAAGATGCCGCATAAAGAATATGTGGTCGCTGCCGTGCTAGCCTGCGCGCTTGCGGTTATTGCGTCGTCGAACGGACGCAGCCGTGATGCTGCCGCGCGCGCAGGAGGGCCGTCCGCCGTTCTCTTGGCTGACACCCGCGCGCAGGCACCAGGAGTGTTAAAGAGAGATCCCTTCACCGGGACGCTGTTTGAGACGAAGGCAAAGGAAGCTGCTGAGCTGTCATTGGAAGGGATCATTTGGGATGAAACGCAGCCGCTCGTTGTTATCAACGGCGACGTGGCGGGGATCGGAGGCGTTGCAGGAGGCTGTACAGTTGTATCGATTCGTCAGGACGGGGTTACGTTACTACGCGACGGCAGGTCAATCAAGCTGACGCTCTAGGGGCGCGGCTAGCGAGGAAGGCATATGAAGATACTTCTCATCGAGGATAATCCCGATCACGTCCTCGTGGCAAAACGGATTCTCGGAAAACACCAAGGGTTGTCTCTTGACGTGGCCTCTGACTGCACGCAGGCAAGCGAGAAACTTGCGGCGGGAGGGTACGACGTTATCCTGTGCGATTACCGGCTGCCGTGCTCCAGCGCCATGGAAGTGCTGCGCGGATTAAAGAAGGAAGGCAAAGATATTCCGTTTATCGTGACTACATCGGCGGGAAACGAAAAGGTGGCGGTCGAGCTTATCCAGGAAGGCGCATATGATTACATCATCAAGGATGACACCTTTGAGGATACCTTGCCCCTTGTGATCAACCGCGCTCTCGAGAAATACCGCATGATGGAAGAACGCCGCAAGATCGAGGATGACCTGCGCGCATCGGAGGAGAAATACCGCGCGCTGGTTGAGAATCTTCCGGCAGCCGTGTATTTGTCTCCGGTCGGCGATCCGGCAGTCAGCATGTACGTGAGCGCGCAGATCGAGACTATTCTGGGATTTACGAGCGAAGATTTTGCTGCCGACCGGCAGCTCTGGTTTAAGCGGGTGCATCCCGATGATCGCGACATGGTTACGGATTTCCTCATGCGCGCCTGTTCTTCCGGCGCCAACGGCGCGATCACGGTGGAATACCGTATGCTTGCGCGCGACAACCGTACGGTATGGGTGCAGGACCGGGTCCGCGTCATTCTCGACAAGACCGGCAAACCGTCGTATTTGCACGGGTTGATGACCGACATTACCCAGTTAAAACAGGCCCAGAAGGAGCTGCAGGATGCGTACATGGAGTTGAAGCGGACGCAGCAGGAACTTATCCAGTCAAGCAAGATGGTTGCCCTCGGACAGCTTGCCACGGGTATTTCTCATGAACTGAACCAGCCGCTCACCGGCATCAAGGGGTTCGCCCAGGCCATGCTCATGGATATGGACAAGGATCATCCTTTCCGCAGGGACGTTGAGAAGATCGTGGAACAGTCCAATCGCATGGAGAAGATCATTAAGAACGTCAGGTTTTTCGCGCGCAAATCCGAATTCGAGCTCAAGGATATTGATTGCAATAAACCGCTCGAGGACGCGCTCATGCTGTTAAGCGAGCAGCTCAAACTTCATACTATCCGGCTCAAGAAAGAACTGGCGCCTGATCTTCCCATGATTCAAGCCGATCACAACGCACTGCAGCAGGCCTTTATTAACATCCTGACAAACGCGCGGGATGCTATCGACGGGCTGAAACGACCCGAAGGAGGGGATATACTCGTCAAGAGTACCTGGGATCGCAAGCAGGACAGCGTGGTGATGCGTATCGAGGATAACGGCTGCGGTATTTCCCGCGAAAATCTGAAAAGTATCTTCAATCCCTTTTTCACCACCAAGGCCCCTGACCGCGGTATCGGGCTCGGGCTTTCCATCGTGTACCGTATCGTGGAGAATCATGGCGGCAAGATCGACATCGACTCCACGGAAGGCAAAGGCACGTCCGTTGTGCTCTCTTTCCCTGCGCATCGCGGCGCCGGCGCCGGAGGCTCAGCTGGTGTCACGGCTGCCGCGCCGCAGGAGGCCCCCTCGCGATGAGTAAACCCCGTATTCTCGTCATTGACGACGAAGAAGTCATCTGTGAACTGTTTACGCGCACCCTCGGCCAGCATGACTATGTGATCGAAACCGAAAGCAACGTTTCGCGCGCCATGGATAAGGTGCGTACCGGCAATTTCAATATCGTGGTAACGGATCTCAAGATGCCGGGGACCACGGGGATGGAGCTGTTGAAGAGTATCAAGACGCTGAATCCCTATATCGAGGTTATCCTCATTACGGGTTTCGCGACCGTGCAACTTGCCGTTGAGGCGATTAAGGAAGGCGCGTTCGATTTCATCTGCAAACCCTTTGACATTCAGCAGATGGAGATTCTAATCACCCGGTGTCTGGAGAAACAGCGGTCGTCGCTGAACACGGTTGAGGTCAGCGAACTGACCGCGTTGTTCGAGATTATCCAGACCATGACTGTACACTCCAGTCTCGAATCGCTTCTGGAGCGTATCTTTAACGCCTCGATGACCGTGACCAAGGCACAGAAGGGGTATTGCGTGCTTTTTCATCCGCAGAGCGATAAGGTCGCATTGCAGCTATCCCACGGCATGAGCGTGCCTGAGATTACCAACGATATCTGCTCCGGACCGCAGGTGACTCGGCGCTGCCAGAAGGATACGGCATTTGCTGTCACGACAGCCGTCGGGCCGATGATGCCGGGAGCCTCATCCGACGAATCACAGCAGCTCTCTTTTCCGCTCTTAAGCAGGCATCCCTTCGGGTTCAGATTCGACATTCTCGGCAGGCTCTGTGTCGGCGGCAAAATAAGCGGAGAATTCACTGACCGCGATAAGACATTACTCTCGATCTTGGCAGGCCAGGCAGTCGTTGCGATCGAAAACTTCCGCCTCTACGTCCAGATTCAGGAAAAGATCCAGGTGCTGGAGAAGACAATTTCAGAGCTCAATCAGACGCAAAATAAGCTGATCCAGACGGAGAAAATGGCGGCGGTCGGGCAGCTCGCATTCGGCATCGCTCACGAGATCAGGAATCCGCTCGGGATCGTGCTGGGAGGAGTAGATTACTTAAGCTCCCGTTTGGAGGGGCAGGACGGCTTCGCGGCGGAATCGGTGCAGAAGATCAAGCAGGCAATTGAGCGGGCAAACACGATTATCGTTAATCTGCTCAAGTTTTCCCGTACCTCGCAGCTGACCAAAACCGAATTCGATCTCGGCGCGCTGCTTGAGGAAGTGGTCGCGCTGGTCGCCAATCAGGCCTCGATTGCGAACGTCAAGATTACCAGATTGTTTGCGGAGAAACACGCGCGCGTGCACGCCGATCAGTCGCTGCTGCGGCAGGCATTTTTCAATCTCTGTATCAATGCCATCGACGCCATGCCCAAAGGCGGTATACTCACGATTGACATGCAGTCTGCGCGCGAGGAGGGGTCGAGCCGGCCCGTGATTAACGTCGAAGTCAGCGATACCGGTACCGGGATCCCTGCCGCGGTGCGGCCGAAGATTTTCGATCCGTTCTTCACGACCAAGGAGCCGTGCAAGGGTACGGGTTTGGGTTTAAGCATCGTGCATATCATTCTCCAGCGGCATGAGGGTTCGATTCGCGTTGAGAGCACCGAAGGCAAAGGGACGATTTTCTTTATCTCGCTGCCGGCAATCGCCTGACGCGGCAAGGAGGGGGGATGACCAAAAGAGTACTCATTATTGACGACGAGGAAGATATCTGTTTCTTCCTGAGCAGAAACCTCGCCGCTGACGACCTCTCGGTCAGTTATGCCACGAGCGCTGATAAAGGCTTGTCAGCGGCCCGCACCTTGAAGCCGGACCTCATTGTTCTGGACATTAATATGCCGAAGAAGGACGGTTTTGCCGTGCTCAAGGAATTAAAAGATGACCGGCGCACGCTCGCCATCCCCGTGATCATGCTCACGGCGTACGAGCAGGACGAATATAAAAAGCGGGCAGTCGGCTTGTACGCCGAATACTACGTGACCAAGCCTGTGGCCGCGCCCGAACTGCGCGCCAGGATCAACGCGGTGCTCTCGCGCCAGTGCGGCGCACATGCGGATAAGGAGGGGGGACGATCATGAAGAAACGAGTGCTTATTATCGATGACGAGAAAGATTTCTGTTTTTTCGTGCGGAGTAATCTCGAGGCAACCGGAGAATTCGAGGTGATCGAAGCCCATAATGGCGCCGAAGGCATCAGGATGATCGGCACGAAGAAGCCGGATCTGGTTCTTCTGGATGTGATTATGCCTGAAGTAACCGGTCCGGATGTGGCTGATTTTCTGATGTCCAATCCGGCCGTACAGAACATACCGTTTATTTTCCTTACCGCTATCGTCACCAAGGACGAAATCGGCGTCGAACCGATGCGCGAAATCAAGGGACACATGTTCATTCAGAAGCCGGTTGAAACCAGGGCGCTGATTGAATCGGTGCGTACCATGCTGAACCGGAGCAAACAGGAACAGATCGTGGCGCGGATCATGGAGCGTGCCCCCCAAGAATAAACAGAGTAATCGGCCGTATGACCGTCATGCTGAACCGCAAGATTATCCTCGCGCTGTGCCTGATCGTGGTCATCCCGCTTCTGGCGTTCCTGTATCTGTCGCTGGCGCCGTCGGGCGTTCCGTCATCAGGGACGTTGATCGCCGGTCTGGGCGGATTGATCTGTATCCTCGGCATCCTGACCATGCTCGGCGTCCTGCGGGCCTTACGCCGGATTTATCAGAGTATCAGCGGCATGGCGCACGGCGACGCGGTCCGTCAACTGCCGGTGGATGGGTCAAGCGGCATATCGGATCTGGCCGTATCCATCAATCAACTGAGTCAAAAGCTGCGCGACACCATGGATGAGCTGGAAAAACGGGCGATCCTTATCGAACGTTCAAATCAGGAGCTCAAGAAGGCGAGTCAGGAGCGCCTGGATTTCGTCGCGCACCTGGTGCATGAGCTGCGCAGCCCTCTGATCGGCATCGAAAAGAGCTCACAACTCATAATCGACGGCGGGGCAACCATGGATGCCGTGGAGCGCACTAAATTTCTGGACATTATCAACACCAGCGCCCGGCGGTTATACCGGCTCACCAACGATCTGCTGGATTTGTCGAAGATAGAATCCGGCAACCTGCACCTTGACCCGCAGCGCGCCGATATCCAGTCTCTGATTACCGAAGCAGTCAATACCCTGGCAAGCTGGAGCAGGAGCCGCAATATCGCCGTGCGTGCTGAGTATGCGTCGGGTTTGCCGAGCGTTCGCGTTGACCGGGACAGGATTGTCCAGGTGCTGGTGAACCTGCTCAGTAACGCCATCAAGTTTACGCCGCATAACGGCCGCATACACATCAGGGCTGCCCTTGATAACACGCAGGCTGCGCATCCGTGCGTTCGCGTGTCTGTTGAGGATTCCGGACCCGGTATCCCCGAAGAGGAGCGCGCCAGGATTTTCGAGCGTTACGTGTCTTCTGCGCAGCAGGCCGATTCGGTTCCCAACACGGGATTGGGCCTGTCGATCGCCAAACACATCATCGATCTGCATAACGGCAGAATAGGGGTTGAAAGCGCACCGCACAGCGGCAGTGTCTTCTTCTTTACCGTGCCGCTGGACGCTGTCGCAGGAGATGCGCGCGAGCGCGGCCCCGGGGCACGAAAGCATGTTCTTGTTGTCGACGATGAAGAGGATGTGCGGGACCTGCTTTGCCGTGAACTCAAACGCCGCGGATACGAGACAACCGTTGCCTCGGACGGACTGGAGGCTGTCAAGACCGCGCTGGACATCCCCTACGATCTTGTCATTACCGATGTGCGTATGCCGAACATTGACGGTATACGCTGTTATGAATTAATCCGCGCGGTCATGCCTCAGACGCAGTTCATCTTCATGACCGGATTTGCGGTCAATCCCAGTCTCGAAGAAATCCGCAGGCAGGGTTCTCCCTGCGTGCACAAACCGTTCGATCTGCCGTCTCTCATAGCCGCAGTTGACGACACCCTGGGCCGGTAATCTTCTTACCTCTCAAGAACTTTCATTCCTGTCCAAATACTGCTTGACACTCTTTCCGCGCAGGATACAATAAAACTGTATTCGCTTTAGTCAAATTTTACTATATTTCCTCGCCACATGATCTGGGACCACACGTCCGAACAAAAATTCAAGACAATGATTGCTCGCATACCGGTGTTCCATCGCAGGATCACCGAGGAGGCGGTGACGCGTCGTGCAGTCGAACTCGCCCGGGCGCGCGGAGCCGGCCGTGTCGAGGAACAGGATATTATTGCCGCTTTTTTTAGCGATGTGCCTTCGCCTTTTTACAGCATGATGATCCGTCTCCTTGAGCAGTCGGGGTTCGATTACCGCGCATACGGATTTCCCAGGACTCCCCCGTCTAACACATGAAAATCGCTGTTCTCGGCGCAGGCGCAATCGGCGGTGTCGTAGCCGGATACCTGAAACTTAAAGGTGAGGACGTTACCTTAATCGGCAGGCAGGCGGTTGTCGAAGCGGTGACCAGGAGCGGGTTGCATGTGTCCGGCGCGCGCGGGGATCATCATGTCAGGCTCAACGTGCACACCGAGCTTTTCTTCAAACCCGACCTTGCGATCCTGGCGGTCAAGACACAGGATCTGGCGTGCGTCGTCGAGGACAATTTCCCTTTTATCAAAGATGCGTTGGTCGTCACCACGCAAAACGGCGTGGCTGCGGATAAGCTGTGCGCCCGGTATTTCCTGCCCGAGAAAATCATCTCCAGCATCATCATGTTCGGCGCGACCTATCTTGAGCCGGGCTGCGTCGTGCATAATTTCGAGGGAAACTGGATCATCGGGAGTATGGCGGGAGAGGGCGTGTCGCAGACCATCCTTGATACCAGCCTCGTGCTTGACAAGGCGTTTACCGTGACCGTCTCCGAGCAGATCTTGGGGATGAAATACCTGAAGTTATTCGTTAACGCCTCCAACTGTATCCCCGCGCTGCTGGGAATAAGCTTGCAGGAGACCTTTGTCGACGTCGAGATGAGTAAGATCAGTGTCGCGGTCTGGAAAGAAGCGTTTCGTGTGGTGTCGCAGGCGGGCATCCAGCTGGCGTCATTACCGGGTTTTCCTCTTGAGCGCGTCACCGGACTCACCTCCATGCCGGCTGATGAGGCGGCAAAGGTGTTCTCAGGCGTCATGATGAATCTGAGCAAGGATCCGCTGTACGGCTCGATCCTGCAGAGCATCATGCGGGGCAAAGTGTCGGAAATCGACTTCATTAACGGCGAATTCGTGCGTATTGCCGAAGAGAACAATGATTACGCTCCGCTGAATAAAAAGCTCGTCGAGATGGTACACCGGGTGGAGTTGACCCGGGAGTTTTACGCCAAAGAGGAGCTCCTATCGCACGTGCGCCCGTTTCTGTCATGAACGCAATCAACACTCCGTTTCCCCGTTTAAAGCTGACCGTGACCGGCGTGCACGGCCATTGTTACCACGGGTATAAGCCCGGCGATGAAATCATCCTCGATGATTTCACGCACGCGCCGCAGTATTTTTGTTTGGGCTTGGCGCATGTATTGTTCCCCGTCATCTACGCGCTCAGTTTCGGCGCCTGTTTTCCCTTTCGCGACAATCAGCGTTCGCTCTCGGTCACGTGTCCTGACGGCGGGAAGCTCGATTTTAACGTTGAAGTGCTCGACCGGGAAGGGAAGGTCTGTCATATCCCGAAAGACCTTCCGTTCAAGGGGCCGAACCCGAAGAATATGAAGATTGAAGTCGTCAAATCTACCGGCACATGTGTGTACGGATATAAGGTCGGCGATTCCTGGGAAACAAAAGGTCTTGCCTGTATCCCGGGTTTTTGCGGCGCGGCGTTTCATACCGCGTTTCCCGCGCTGTTTGCGCTCAATTTCGGGGCGAGATTCTTCTTTATGCCGGACCCGAACTCGATCGACACCGTGACCTGTCCCGACGGCGGGCATGTTGTGTTTAAGGTGACACGAATTGACTAATGTTTACTTTTCCGTAGGAGGTGTGCCGCCGGACGACGTTTCACGTCCAACGTCCCGCGGAAACATTGCGGATGCCATTTATGAAGAGACGTGTTGTAATAACCGGTATCGGCGTAATTTCTCCCAACGGTATCGGCAAGCTTGCGGTCTGGAAGGCGATGTCCGGCGGCGTATCCGCGGTCAAGCGCGTTGAAGAATTCGACGTGTCGCTTTTTAACACGAAGATCGCCGCGCAGGTGCGGGATTACAATCCTTTCGCGCTCGGTCTGACACATGAAGAAGCCGTGCGCATGGACCGCTACGTCCAGTTCGCCAGGCTTGCAGCCGACGAGGCGCTTCAAGACTCAGGGCTCGATGTTTCGCGGGAAGACCCGCAGCGCATCGGGGTGTGTCTTGCCAACGCCATCTGCGGCACCAAGTATATGGAAGAGGAATTCGCCCTGGTGACGCAGGACGGTAAACAGCCGATTGACCCTTCCCTCGCGCGTCCGGATCTCTACGACGCCGCGATGTTTAACACCCCGTCAATCGAGATCAGCGCGAAATACGGATTCCAGGGTATCTGCGATACCCTGTCAACCGGGTGCACTGCGGGAACGGATTCCCTGGGTTTCGGTTTTGAGACCATCCAGGACGGAGAGCACGATATCATGGTTTGCGGCGCGGCTGAAGCGCCGCTGACGCCGATTACGTTTGGTGCATTCGACGTGGTCAATGTCCTGTCCAGCCGTAATGACGAGCCGGAAAAAGCGAGCAGGCCTTTTGACAATAAGCGCGACGGTTTTGTCCTTTCCGAGGGCGCGGGGATATTGATTCTCGAAGAACTCGAGCATGCGCGTGCTCGCGGGGCCCGTGTCTACGCCGAGGTGATCGGATTCGGCACCAGCTGCAACGCCTTTCACATGACCGATCTGCCTGCTGACGGCGAGGCAATGGCCCGCTGCATAGATCTCGCGCTCAAGGACGCGCGCATCAAGCCGACCGAGGTCGATTACATCAACGCCCACGGCTCATCGACAAGGATGAACGATATTTTCGAAACCAATGCCTACCGCATGATCTTCGGCGATTATGCGCCGAAACTTCCGGCGAGTTCCTTAAAATCCATGATCGGACATCCTCTCGCCGCAGCCAACGCCGTTGAGCTGACCGTCTGCTCGATGATTTTCGAAAAGAACCTGCTTCCTCCGACGATCAATCAGGAGGAGCCTGATCCCAAGTGCGACCTCGATTACGTGCCCAACGTCGCGCGGCCGAAAAAGGTGGATGTGATTCTTAAAACCTCCAGCGGGTTTTCCGGCATACATTCGTCGCTGGTCCTGCGCAGATATGAGGGATAATTCATGACGCCGATAGCAGTTACGGGAATGGGAGTCGTCGCGCCTCCGGGCATCGGCACGCGCCAGTTCTGGGCGAATGTCAAGGCAGGCAGGTCGTCAATCCGGGAGATCACCCGTTTTGACGCCTCGCGCTACGCATCGCGTTGTGCCGGTCAGATCGACGACCTGGAAAAATACACGCATGTGTCCGAGCGGCTCCTGAAGAAAATCGATGCTTTTTCGCACATGGCGCTTATCGCGTCGGAACTCGCTCTGCAGTCCGCATCCATTGATATCAAGAGCATCGACCCGAATTTGGTGGGGATTTTCCTGGGAAACGCCATCGGCGGCTGGTTATACGCCGAGACTGAGCTTCGTGACCTCTATATAGAAGGAAGGGAAGGTGTTTCTCCGTACATGGCCTCTGCCTGGTTTCCCGCGGCTCCGCAGGGGCAGGTTTCGATTTATTACGGTATCAAGGGATTCAGTAAGACCGTGGTAGCTGACCGCGCAAGCTCCCTGA
>CAZDUF010000001.1:0-12168 GCA_964508555.1 uncultured Planctomycetales bacterium | reverse complement strand
GTACGCTTTGTTATGCTGTAACACCTACGGAGCGCTTTCAAAAAAGAATGATTCGCCTGAGAGCGTGTATCGTCCGTTTGACCGGGACCGCGACGGTATGGTGATCGGCGAAGGAGCAGGCATCCTGGTGCTTGAGTCTCCGGAGCGGGCGAAAGCGCGCAATGCCGGGGTGCATGCCCTGATAACCGGCTACGCGACTACCTGCGACGGCTACGACCGCATCAGGCCGAATCCCGACGCACGACAACTCGCCAGATGCTTACGTATGGCGTTGGAAAGCGCGGCTGCTTCCGCCGATGAGATCGATTATATCAGTCTCGACGGCTGCGCGCTTCCGGAATGGGATGCGAGCGAGCTCAAGGCGATCAGGGAGGTCTTCGGATCCCGCGCCGCCGAGATACCGGTGAGCTGTCCCAAGAGCATGTTCGGCAATCTCCTGGGCGCATCCGGAGCGGTTGATGTCATCGTGACTCTTCTGGCCATGGAGCATTCGCTGGTGCCGGTAACGCTCAATCTCGACACGCCGGCGGAAAACGGTATACAGTATGTGCGAGGTAAACCCCGAACGCACACGATACGCAAGGCGCTTATTATTTCGCGCGGGCGGGGAGGCATTAATTCAGCGCTTGTCGTTGAGAATATGCATAGGGAGTTCCGTGGGCACCCGGCCATATAGGAATGGCCGGTGCGCGCCCGTGCGCAGACGTGGGACGTGATCTGTATCGTCGCGAGACATCAGGAAGGGGAGTAGACCGATGAAAATATTGTTTGTGATGCCGAAGGTGGGCGCGTGGGCAACGCACGGAAAACACGTTTCTCCCAATCAGCTGTATGCCCATTGGGCAGCGTACGTGCGGCAAAAGGGATACGACGACGTATCGGTCATCGACGGCAGGGCGCTTGAAACTCCCTTGGACGAGCTCGTCGAAAAGGTACAGTCTGCGTCACCGGATATCGTCGTTATGGGCGAGCAGCTGCACGGCTACGGCGGCTACGGGGTCCTGCGTCATTTTCACGATGCCGCCGAGCGCATCAAGAAGGCTTTGCCGACAACACATATCGTGTTCGGCGGATTATGGTATTCCGCGATGCCGGAGTACACGCTCTCGCGCCAGCCGGCGGTTGATTTTGTCGTCATGGGAGAAGAGGAGTCGTTCTTCGATCTTATCGACGCGCTCGCGCGCAAGAAACCGATCAAGGACGTGGCAGGTGTGGCATCGCGCGTCGACGGTAAACCGTATCTTGGGCCGCACAAGCCGCTCATGGAGAACCTGGATCTCCTGCCGCTTCCGGCGTATGATTTGTTCCCGATGGACAAATACGTGGGGCACACGCACTGGAAGCCGTTCGTGGATATGGTGACCTCGCGCGGCTGCCCGTCGGCGTGCACCTTCTGTTACGAATGGGATCAGTACGACCCGCGGTTTCCGTCGGATTTTCTCAAATGGCGCGCCAAAAGCCCTGAGCGCGTCATCGAGGAGCTCGAGCTCCTGCATAAAAAATACGGCGTCAAGGTAGTCGTGATCCAGGACGATAATTTTAACGTGGATCCGGAGCGCGTCAGGAAGTTCTGCGAGCTCAAAAAGGAGAAACGGATCCCGATCAAATGGGTGTCGCTGGGCAGGGCGGTGGATTGGGTGAACTGCGAGTCCATCCTGCCGCTGATGAAAGAGACCGGCCTGTTCATGGGAGTTTTCGGCATCGAGGTGACCACGCCCGATGAGCTCAAGAAAATCGCCAAAGGCATCACTATCGACCAGATCAAAAAGACGGTCGAGATTCTGCGCCGGCACAATATTGCGGTGGTCGCGGACATTATGATGGGTTTCGACTACGACACCGAGGTGATCATCAAGCAGCGCTTTGAGTTCACCGATATGGTTGACCCGGACATCCTCTGGGTCGGTTACGTGACGCCCGCGCCGAGTTCGCCGATGTGGCGTATCGGGCTGAAAAAGAAATGGATTGATGTCGAGGCCATCGATTTCAGCCAATGGGATTTCCTGCATCCGGTCATCCCGACTGACCATCTGTCGGTTGAGGAGCTGGGGCGGCTCGGGTCCTGGTGCATGCGCGAATTCTTCTCGAAACCGGGAAGGATCAACAGGATCATGGAGAGCGATTTCGATATGCTGGCAAAGTTGTGCTTCCAGGATGTCATGGCAGGGATCAATAAATGGGAGGCAGGCGCGACCAGGGGCGAAGTGCACGTGTAGTTTTGTTGAGCGGAGGAGCGGTATGAAAGACAAAATCAAGGAAGTGCTGGTAAAACTGCTGAAAGTGAAACCGGAAGAACTCAAAGACGGCGTGAGCCTGCAGGAATCCATCGGCGTTGATTCGACGGAAATGGTTGAAGCGGTGATCGCCCTTGAGAAGGCGTTCGGCAAGAGACTGAGCCCGAAAGAGATCACAAAGAACTCGAGCATCGACGATATAGAGCAGGTCATTGCCTCGAAAGTCTAAGAGTCTATGAAAATCGTGGATCTGAGTCTTCCCATCGACGAAAAGGCGTTCGAAGTCCATCGCGTGGCAATCGAGCGCGTCGGGCATCGCGAGGGCATAGAAAAGTTCAATCGCGTGATCATGGGCAAGACCTTTGCGGGCAGGATCCGCTCTTTTCTGGGTAAACGTATCTTGAGGAAAGAACGGGTCCCCGATGAGGAATTCCTGTCGCTTGAGATTGTGCACGCGCCGGTGCACGTCGGGACGCATCTGGATTATTCGTTTCATTACGGGTCACGATCGGAAGGCAGGCAGTCAAAGACCGCCGAAGAGATTCCCCTGGAGTGGTGTTACGCAGACGGCGTGCGCCTGGATATGCGGCAGAAGAAAGCTCCCGAATCCATTACCGCCGCCGATATCGAGGGCGGCCTCCGGCGCATCGGGCACGAGCTTCGGGCAGGAGAGATCGTTCTCCTGTGGACGGGGTCTGACGCCTTGTACGGGAGCAGGGAATATTTTTCGCAATATCCGGGCGTGGATGTCTCGGCGATCGACTTCCTGCTTGACCGCGGTATCCGTATCTTCGGCATCGATACCATGGGGATTGACCGGCCGTATACGCTCATGCTGAAGGAATTCATTGCAAGCGGCAGAAGCCGGTCTCTGTATCCGGCCCATTTCTACGGCAGGAAGCGGGAATTCATTCATATCGAGCGGCTGGGGAATCTGGGGGCGTTGCCTGACCGCGGATTCAAGGTATCGTGTCTGCCCGTCAAAATAAAACGCACCGGAGCCGCATGGTCGCGGGTCGTCGCGTTCATCGAGGAGCAGAGATGTCAGAAAAATTCGTGACGCAGGATCTGGAAAAGATGATGGAATTTCCGCGCGAGGGGGTTTTTAGCAAGGTGCTGGTGAAGACCGAGAAATCAAATCACACGCTGATGTGTCTGGCGAAGGGGAGCGACATCTCCGAGCATACCTCGACCAGAGAAGGCGTGGTGACGGTTCTGAAAGGCACCGGCGTCTTTACGCTCTTCGGGAAAGATATACCGATGAAGCCGGGCGTCTTTATTTATATGCCGGCGAACGCCCCGCATTCGCTTGCCGCTGACGAAGACCTGGCGTTTCTTTTGAGCCTCGCCGGTTGAGGAGGTTACCATGGGTCATACCTGTAATTCTATCGTGATCGACGCGCCGTACGAGAAAGTATTCGATATCTCAAACGACATTCCCCGCTGGACCGAGTTGTTCGGCGGCGAATATACGAAGGCAGAAGTTGTCAAAAAGGATGGGAATAAGATTACCTTCCGCCTTACGGACGAAGACGATAAGAGCTGGCAGTCCTGGCGACTGCTGGTGAAGGATAAGTACTTTGCCTACGCCGAGCGGGAAGAGCCGAAGTTTCCGTTTCAGTACATGAAGATCGTCTGGCTCTATACGCAAAAACCTGACGGCGTCGAGATGACCTGGATACAGCATTTCGCGATGGACGAGAAAGCAACATTCACCGATGCGCAGGTTGAGGGGTTCATCAACGAAGGTTCGGCTCGCAATTTGAAGATTTTTAAGGAGATTATCGAGCGAGAAGCGGGCACGCATGCGTAGACGCACGTTCGTGCTCCTGTGTCTTGAAGGAGCGGTGCTCTCAAGCACGGTGGCAGCGACGGCTGCGCTTGTTCCGTCGCTGGCAGGGGAATTCGGGCTTGAGCCGTTTGTTGCGGGCAGGGCAGTGTGGGTATATATGCTCGCCTACGGCGCTGCGGCGTTGGTGTACGGTCCGCTTGCGCGCGTCTACGACAGCAGGAACATCGAGCTCATTTTTTTCTTTATTTTCTGCCTGGCGAATCTCTACGCTGGCCTGGCTCAGACCTTCGGGCATTTTCTCGTCGCGCGGCTGCTCATGGGACTTTCAGGCGCATCGGTGATACCGCTGGTGCTTGTCGCGATCGCCGCCCAGGAGCGTCAGGAACATAGGGGAACGCTGGTCGGCATTTTCTTCAGCGCGACCTTCGCCGCGTCTCTTATCGGGCTGTTTTTGAGCGGCATCGTGCGCTGGAGATATCTGTACATTGCACCGGCATTGTTGGGGCTGCTGCTCTGGATCGCGCTCTCTATCTATCTGCCGTCGTTTCGTCCCCGGCAGGACGAAGCGGGGCAGTCATACCTGCGCGTCATCCGTGACCGGCGGGTACGGGGGCTGTTTACCTATATTTTCACGGTGAGCCTGCTGTACCACGGGGTTCAGCAGTGGCTTGCGGTGTATTTTTCCTCGGCGCTTGGATTTGATCAGTTTACGGTGAGTATGCTGATCACCCTGACCGCGCTCAGCGGCATATTCGGCGAAGTCATCGGCGGCGTAGCAGCGGATACAATGGGCAGGGGACGGATTGTCAGCGCCGGGCTCCTCATCATGGCAGGGAGTGTTTTCCTTCTCATGCTGCAGGTGCCTCTTGCCGCCGCAGCCGCGATCATGGTTGTCTGGGGGTTGGGATGGACCTGTAACCACGCAGGGCTGTCGGCGTTGTTAACCGATCTGCCGCGGGAGGTCTTAAACGAGGCTGCGAGCATGAACTCGAGCATCCGGTTTCTCTCCGGCGGCGCAGGCACGCTCGCGGCAGGTATGCTGATGAGCAGGAGTTTCACGCTGGGGTTCCTTGTTTTCGGAGCGGCGCTGCTGGGGCTTCTCTTCTTAAAACCTGTTCGGACGTCGGAGGTAATATGAGTGTTGATCTGAAAGGAAAAACTGCGATCGTAACCGGAGCAAGCAGGGGCATCGGCAAGGCGCTTGCTTTGACCGCAGCAAGCCTGGGAGTGAATCTTGCCATTGCCGCGCGGCAGCAGGGACCGCTGGATGAAGCCGCGGCGGAGATTGCAAAAAAATATAAGGTGCAGGTGATCGGCGTACCCTGCGATGTCACGAAACTCTCCGATCTTGAGAATCTCGTGCAGCGCGCGAAAGAGGCTTTCGGCGCGGTGGATATTCTCATCAACAATGCGGGGGTGTCCAGCCAGTATCCTTTTCAGGAGCAGCCGATCGAGGATTTCGAGAGACTGGCGCACACGAATTTTCTCGGCTACGTACGGCTCATTCGCCTGGTGATCAATGACATGATCGCGCGGAAAAGCGGCGCGATCGTCAACATGGTGTCCGGATCGACGCTGTGTGATCCGGTGCCGAGGAATTTTATCGTGTACAGTTCGCTCAAAGTGGGTTTACGCGCGTTCTCGAAGGGGTTGTTCTGGGAACTGCGCGACCACGGCATTAAGGTGACATCAATTCTGCCCGGGGTGACGGACACGGATTTAACCGGAAAGCTTCAAGATATTACCGCTGACACCTCGCGGCTGATGACGACTGAAGCGATTGAAAGCGCGTTACGTTTCGCGCTGACTGTCCCGCAGAACGTCTGCCCGCTTGAGATCGCGGCGATTAACCAGCAGACTCCCTGGACCGCGCCGGTTATTCCCTACCGGCAGGCTCACCCGACCCAATAGGAAGGGTCTTCTGCGCGCTGCTGCGCGGCATCCGGGCAAATAATAGTTGGAAGAGGGAAGAAATACAAGAGGAGAACATCAAGGAGGAAAAATGAGTTGCGCACGTATGATGGTAGCAGCGGTATTGTGTGTGAGTTTTGCAGGGTGTTCACAGCAGACAGTCGGCAAGACCGCGCAGGCGACGGAGGCGGTAAAAAAAATTCAGACGCAGGTTGCCGGACCCGCCGAGGGAGTGATGCTCGACGATCTGGAAGGGGCGGTGACAAAAGGGCTGGACGGTACGTTTGATTACGGCGCAGGCAACGGCGCGTCAATCGAAGTCGTCGCGGCAACGGATATCAAGCAGACCGGGGAGCAGTCGATCAAGGTGACGTTTGACTCTCCCGCAGAGTCGTATATGTACATTGCGCGCGGTTTCGGACTCGACGCCGCCAATACCCAGTGGCTGATGAAGCCGGAAGATATTGCCTGGGACCAGTACCGCGGCCTCGCGTTTTACATGTACGGAACGAATTCCGGAACGCAGGTTGCCTTCGACGTCAAGGACGCAAGCGGCGAGCTATGGCGCTTTATGACCGCGGACAGCTTTGCCGGCTGGAAACAGATTGTCGCGGATTTCTCCGCTTTTATGGTGCGGGACGACTGGCAGCCCGATTCCGCGGAGAAAAACGGCACGCTTGATTTTCCCTTAAAGAGTTTTCAGTTTGAGCCGCGGCCGGTATCCAAGGGTACGCTGTATTTCGACACGGTCGAACTGATCAAGAAATAACATGCATCCGCAGGACGAGAAAAACCTTACCCGCAGGTATCTCACCTGGTTGTATAAAACGACCAGGGAAGCGTTTGACCGCGTCGAGCGCAAGTTCACGCAGACCGCGGTCGACAAGGCGATACTCTCACGCCTGGAGAAAGAAGGGTCCAGCGGTAAGATTGAAAACCTCATTGAAGATTGGAAACAGTACGTCCGGCGCAAAGAGCATGAGGGGCTTGATTTGAAATTTGACGGCGCCGAGGTGCGGCCCGAGCACCGCTTCAATGAGCTCAAGCTGGAGGCGATCGAGGAGATTATCCTCGCCGAATTCGGAGAGAAGGGGCTGGCAGAGATCAAGGAGATGTACGAGCGGGAAATGACCGAACGCATCATGCACGCGCGCGACCATGATCGTTGATGCGCACAGCCACTGGCTGCCCGAAGAAATCATCAGGAATGCGCATTTTTATTCCGCTGCCTGGGGTGATATCGAAGCGCAGGTCCGCGCCATGCGGGAACAGGGGATTGCGCGAGCGCTTCTGAGCTATCCCACGACCGACGCGCACACAAAGCTCGGCGGGTCGTTCGCTCTGGCACGTTCGTACAACGATGCGGTAGCAGCACTTTGCAGGCGGTATCCGGAGTTTTTTGCCGGCGCGTGCGTGGTTCCGGCCGATGAGCCGGACAATATCCTTGATGAAGCGCGGCGCGCGGTCGAAGAACTGGGGTGCGTTGCGGTGTCGCTTGCCTCAAGCTGTCAGCGCGCGTATCTTGACGATGAGCGCTACCGGCCGCTGTTTGCGTACTGCCGGAAAGAGCGTCTGCCGGTATTCGTGCATTCCCAGACCTGCGAGCCCATCGGATCCGAGCGCGTGCAGGATCCGCTTCTGACGCCTGTCGTCGAGTACATGTTCGATATGACCATGTGCATCGGCAGGATGCTCATGGCAGGGACGTTCAGGGATTTCCCCGATGTCCCGTTCATTTTCGCGAATTTCGGCGGCGCAATCACGCTGCTGCAGCAGCGATTCGACGCAACGTACCGCATGCTGCGCGCGGCAGGTTTTGTCAAAGATCTGGGCGCCGAGCCGACGCACTACTTGAAAAATATCTATCTTGATACCGGCGGAGACGCGGTATCTGCTAATTTTGATCTCGCGCTTAAACTCGTGGGCGCGGAGCATATTCTCTGGGGAAGTGACTGGCCCGCTAAGCGCTCTGCGCAGGAATCGATCGCGGCAGTCAAAGCGCTCGCTCTTTCAGATACCGATACAGCGGCAATATTAGGGGGCAACCTAGAGCGGTTGTTGTAACGCTAGCGGGGGGGCACGTGCGCGCGCGCAGTCGAGCAGTCCTGTTTGTCTTTTCCTCGCCCTTGTAGTTGTCGAAATGCCGGAGCATGTTTCCTTTTCGCGGCGTCGAGGCGACGCGCCCCAGCCTCAGGGAAGGCTGGGTGTGCGCCGCTGCGCAAGCGGGCATGGATGCCCCGCTTCTTGATACAGGGCAGAGCGAGGAAGCCGAGTCGAGCGCAGCCCCGCCACGCCGGGGCGGGGCAAGCGTCCGCGAAAAGGAAAGCATGCGCAGGCATCCGGCAGCAATTTTAGGCGAGGAAATTTGAAGAGATTACAGCAGAATACTCAGTTTAGGAAGATATAGGTTTTCTTACGCAGCAGAAGCGGCACATAACAGTTAGGAGTTATTTCATGGCAATGAAAATGCAGAAGGAAGTTCATCTTACCGGTAAGGATTTGACGGCGATGGTGCAGCTGCGGACGCAGGACGTCGGCGCCTATGCCATCGTGCCCGGGCCGCGCGACCGGCTCGATGTGCTGCTCAAGAAAATCGAGAATCCCGTGCGCAATTTCTCCTTTATGGAATACACCATGTTCACGGGCATGTATGAGGGGATTAAGCTCACCGCCATGAACGGCGGCAGATTTTCGACCGATACCGCGATCACCGCTGAGGTCATGGTGAACGCAGGCATCAGGAACATTATCCGCATCGGCACCTGCGGCGCGCTGGACGAGAATATCAAGGTGGGGGATTTGATTATCGCGGATGAGGTGCTTCGCGGCGACGGCGTGACGCCGTATTACGTGGACGCATCTTTTAAGACGCGCGCGGATAAGCGGCTCGCAGACGCGTTGCACGCGCACGCCAGGGCGTCGGGCGCGACCGTGCATCGCGGCACCTGTTGGACGACCGACGCCCTGTTACGAGAGACGCGCGAGCTTGTCGAAGAGAAGCGCGCGCAGGGCGCGATTGCCGTCGACATGGTATCGTCGGCGCTTTTGACCATTGCACAGCTTCATAATGCGGCAGCAGCTTCCATTCTTGCGGTGAGCGACAACGTGATAACGGGGGAGATGGGTTTCATGAATCCTTTGTATTACATGGCAGAGAGCGCCCTTATCCAGGTTGCGCTCAAGGCCGTGTCAGCGCTGGAAGGAAAATGAACTATTCTCCGCTTTTCTGGCCGGTGAAATTACAGGGCAGGCAGATTTTTGTGCTCGATGAAACGCTCCTGCCGCATAAAACCTCGTACATCCGCGTCAGAGATTATAAGGATGCATGTCAGGCCATCCGCCGGATGAAGACCCGCGCAGTCGGACAGGTGCTTCTGGTGATGTACACCTTTCTCCAGGTGTGCGGTCGTCACAAGGGTACTACAGACATCATCCCTGTTTTGAAGCGCGTGGCTCTCGCCTTAAACGCCAGCCGTCCCACGCTTCCGTTCAACGTACTCACGGATATGGTGCTGGGCTGGGCGCACAGCGGCGTGTCCCTGGAGCCTGCGATCACCGGTTTTCTTGCAACGCTCAGGAACAAAAGAATACAGCAGGCGCAGGAGGCAGCAGCCGTGCTCCAGGACGGCGACTGCGTGCTGACGCATTGCAATGTCAGCGGCCTGATGCCGCTGATCGGAGAATTTTGCCGTTCCAGCGGCAAGCGGATCCGTTTTGTGGTCACGGAAACCCGCCCGTATCTGCAGGGCCTGCGTCTGACTGCCTGGGAACTCGAGCGCGCAGGTTTTGATACAACGGTCATTACCGACAGCTCGGTCGCCGCCCTGATGCAGGCAGGCACGATTACCAAAGTGATCGTGGGAGCGGACCACCGCGCCCGCAACGGAGACATCGCCAATAAGGTCGGCACCTGCCAGATGGCGATTCTGGCCCGGCATTTTTCGATCCCCTTTTACGTGCTCTGTCCTCCGTCATCGTCGGTACCGAGCGGCAAAGATATTCCTATCGAAGTCAGGCCGGGTAAAGAGCTCCTGCAGTATTACCGGCCGAACGTTGCCCGGCCGCGCACAAAGTTTCACTATCCCGCGTTTGACGTCACGCCCGCGCATCTGATCACCCGGCATTTCGACCTGGAGCTGAAAGGACCGTCATGAGTGTTCACGCAGATCTCACCCGCGATATGATTGCAGTCGGCAGGCGTCTGTACGATACCGGTATCGCGCTTGCGCGCTCCGGAAATATCAGCGCGCGCATGGACGACGATTCCATCCTGATAACAGGCACGGGCACGTACCTGGGCAAGCTCACCGATGCGGATATTTCGTGCGTGCGTCTTCCGACGCAGGAAGTCACGAACGGTCCCTGCCCCAGTTCGGAATTGCCCATGCACGCATTGATCTACAGGCATTTCCCCTGCCGCGTCGTGGTACATTGTCATCCGCCGCTGACAAACGGGTACTTTGCCGCGCACGCCTCGTTGAAAGCCCTGACCTTTGAAACAAAATGCTATCTCGGCGATGTGCCGGTTATCGATCAGGATACGCCAACCGTGACCGAACCTGAACGGGTTATCGAGGCGCTCAAGGGCAATAACCTGATTGTGCTCAGGAACCACGGAGCAGTTGCCGTGGGAAATACCTTTGACGAGGCGCTGAGCCTGGTCGAGGCGCTCGAAGAGGCGGTGAAAACCGCTGCCCTTGCCAGGTTATTCAAGAAAGATATTCTCGACGACGTCGACGCCGGCCTTCTCGACGCGCTGCGTGTCACGGATGAGGGATTTCCGATGTTTTCCCGCGAACATATCCAGGCGATCGTCGATCTCGTCAACCAAGACGAGTTTATCGCCCAGAAGGGAAAGGAGCTGGGGCTTACCGTCCGCTTGTGCGTGAAACTCGATGATAGTAAGAGCGCCTTTACCTTCGTGTTTGAGCAGGGGCGGATTATCTCTCTCGAAGAAGGGCAGGACGCGCCGTTTGTGATTTCGGCAGGCAGGGAGGTGTGGCAGCAGGTGTTTCTCGGCAAGCTCGATTCCTTTGTGGCAGTCACGCAGGGTAAGATGAAGCTCCAGGGGCAGCTCGGCACGCTTTCGAAATGGTACGTGCCGTTCAGCAGGCTGTTTCAGCTGTTCAGGCAGGTCAAGTTCGCATGAGTCATGACAGATTGCTGATTAACGGAGAACTGCGCCAGGTCAAACAGCGTCTTTGCGTGTATGACCCGTCGACAGGTGAGCTCTTGACTGAGGCGCCGTTGGCGTCGGCGTCGGATATTACCGAAGCGGTGTGCGCGGCGCGCTCGGCGTTTGATGCGGGACCCTGGCCGCGGCTGGCGCTCTCGGAGCGCAGGGAATTTTTGTCGCGGATTGCCGCGGGAATTCTCGAGAAAGCGGGTGAGCTGGCGGCTCTTGAAACCGCGAACACGGGTAAGCCCATCAAAGAGACGACGTTCATGGACGTGCCGTCCGCGGCGCGCTCGTTTTCGTATCTTGCCGACCATCTCGATGAGTTTGTGCGCGACGGTACCGTGCAGACTCAGGAGCCGTTCGCGGCGCACAGCACGCTCGTGCGCGAGCCCGTGGGTGTTGTCGGTATCATTGTCCCCTGGAATTATCCGCTCTTGATTGCCTCCTGGAAAATCGCCTCGGCTTTAGCCGCCGGCAACACGGTTGTGGTGAAACCGTCGACGCTGACGCCGTGTTCCGCGCTTCTGCTCGGTGAAATCATCCGCGCGGCCGGACTTCCCGCCGGCGCCGTCAATATCGTCAACGCGCGCGCCGGCGATATTGCGGACGCCCTGGTTTCGTCGCCGTTGGTCGATATGATATCGTTCACGGGGAGTAACGAAACCGGCAAACGCATTGTCGAACGCTGCGCGTCGCCGGTGAAGAAGCTGCTTCTTGAGCTCGGAGGGAAGTCGGCGTCGATTGTGGCCGATGATGCCGATGTTGACGTTGCGGTGAACGGCACGCTCTGTTCGTGTTTCCTGAACCAGGGGCAGATGTGCACGCAGATGTCGCGCGTGCTGGTCGCCGATTCGTTGTATAAGGATTTCGTCGACGCTTTTGTCGGGAAGGCGACTCGCATCGTGCTGGGCAAGGGGAGTGATTTCCAGACGCAGATGGGGCCGTTGATCAGCGAGGCTCACCGCACTCAGGTGCATGCCGCGGTTCTCGAAGCGGTGCACGACGGCGCGCGCGTCGCCTGCGGCGGTTTGCCCGACCCAGGTTCAGCGCTC